>JAWODS010000041.1:0-31006 GCA_046483205.1 Armatimonadota bacterium
CGCTGTGAGATCAAGCTGGATAAAAAGGACGGGTCAAAAGCAATTTTGGAGGTGACTACCAGCCTGATTGCCCATGAAGGTGAGGCCCAGGGGTTTCAGCATGCCCGAAATCAATGCGGCGATCGAAGAGACGGCCGCGGGGCTGGGGCTCTCAGTCCATATCGAGCAAAGCAACCACGAGGGACAGCTTGTGGATGTCATCCACGAGCGGCGGCAGTGGGCCGACGGCATCATTATCAACCCGGCCGCCTATACTCACACCTCCGTCGCGCTCGGTGACGCACTCAGGGCCGTCAACTGTCCGGCCGTGGAGGTTCACCTGAGCAATATCGCATCCCGCGAGGAGTTCAGACAGCGTTCCATGACCGCAGGAGCCTGTGTGGGGCAGATCAGCGGCTTCGGACCGGATTCGTACATCCTGGCGCTGCAGGCGATGGCCCGCATATTCGAGCAGGAAGAGTGAGTGAGATCAATTACCAGGCGCGACGTGAGAACATCAGAGAGTGGATGAGCGGCGAAGACGCCGAAACATTCATCGTCGCCTCCGAAAACAATATACGCTATCTATCGGGCTTCACCGGCGAAGGATTTTTGCTGCTGGAGGCCGATGGCGCCACGGTGGTAACGGATTCGCGATACGAGCTGCAGGCGGGGGAAGAAGCAGGCGATCTCAACCTCATCGTCGCCCGCAACGGCCACCTCGACGCAGTCTGTGAATACATCATCCAATCCGCCGAAAACTCGGTGGCTTTTGAGGCCGAGGCGATGACCTACGCGCAGTATGAAAAGCTGTCTGAAAAGATCGGCGCAGAGCTGCTGCAAAGCGCCCGTGGAGTCGTTGAAAAGCAGCGGGTGTGCAAGGACCCTGAAGAGATCGAGCAGATCCGGCGAGCGGCGGAGATGACCGATGAGGCGTTGACGAGCCTTTTGATACAGCTTTCCCCAGGAGCGACCGAGCGAGAGACGGCCTTCGAGCTTCAGCGGCGTATCCTCAACGCGGGGGCGGACGATATTGCCTTCGATATCATCGCCGCCTCCGGCCCTTCAGCGGCTAATCCACACGCGGCTCCCGGGCAGCGGCGGCTTTGCAGGGGAGATATGGTGAAGATCGACACCGGGGCGAAAGTCAACGGCTATTGCAGCGACATCACGCGCACCGTTTTCCTCGGTAAGCCGACGGAGCAGTTTGTGGAAATATACAGGCTCGTCAAACAGGCCCAAAAAGCGGCGCTGGCGGAGGTCAGGGCCGGCGTCAAAGCCTGCGACGTTGATGCGACCGCCCGGGACATTATCTCCGAAGGCGGGTATGGCGAAAAGTTCGGCCACGGACTGGGGCACGGCGTCGGACTGGATGTCCATGAAGGCCCGCGACTGTCCGGCAAAAGTGACGACGTGCTGCAAAAAGGCATGGTCGTGACGGTCGAACCGGGGATATATATCAAAGACTGGGGGGGCGTGCGCATCGAAGACCTCGTCGTCGTTGGCGACGACGGATGCGAGATCCTCACACAGACCCCGAAAGCAGACTACTGAACGGCCTTTTTCCTCGCTGACCGGGAGAGGTACGGCCCTCCAAAACTTTGACTTCAGGCATACTATCGGATAGACTTTTACATTACCAACAACCTTCGCTTCACTGTTTCGCACACGTCGTCATAAACTGCTGAGGATAGATTGACAGTGATTTCTACCAATGATTTCAAGCCGGGACTGACAATAGAACTGGACGGACATGTGTATCAGGTGATTTCAAGCGAGCACCACAAGCCCGGGAAGGGCCAGGCCGTGGTGCGGACGCGCCTGCGAGAGGTTGAGACCGACAGCGTTTTCAACAAGACCTTTCGCGCGGGCGAGAAAGTTCCGAGAGCACACGTTGACCGCGACCGGATGCAGTTTCTGTACAAACAGAATGACCGCTATTTCCTGATGGATACCGAGACGTACGAGCAGTCGGAATACACACGCGAGCAGCTCGGCGACAACGCCAAATGGCTCAACGAGGGGGAGATCGTTGAGGTCACCTCGTATCAGGGAAAGGTGCTGGACGTCGAGCCGCCTCAGACGGTGGAAAGAGAAGTTGTCAAGACGGACCCCGGCATCCGGGGAAACACGGCCCAGGGCGGGACGAAGCCGGCGGTCATTGAGGGCAATATCACCGTGGATGTGCCCCTGTTCATTAACCGCGGCGATGTTATCAAGGTGGATACCCGCACCGGCGAATACCTCGAACGCGCAGAAAGCTAGGCTGGAGTGGACCAGCACATGGATCGAGAACGCGTCCAGGCACTCATCGACATTCTGAAAAGCTCAGATGCCTCCGAGCTTTCTGTCAGCCACGGAGAAACGACTTTCACCATCAAGCGGGCCCACACGTCTGCCGTGGTGACAGGTGATAGCGAGTTGTTCGACCCGGTGGCAGATGCTGCTGAGACCGAGAAAGACCTGGTCGAGGTCACCGCGCGATTGGTCGGACTGTTTCACGCCGGAAATCAACCCGGCGAACCTCCACTCGTCCAGGCCGGCGATGAAATCAAAGAGGGACAGACCATCGGCACCATCGAAGCTCTCCGGAACTTTACCGAGGTTATCAGCCCGGTGGGGGGCGTTATTGAAAAGGTCGTCGCCGAGGACGCCACTGCGGTGCAATATGGGGACGTATTGTTTTTGATCAGGCCCGCAGATTCAGCCTGATCGCAAAGGAGTCCGGGCCCATGAGCCGGCGAAATGGCTTCACACTCATCGGGTTGATCGTCGTCCTGGCCATCATTGGCATTCTTGCTGCTGGATACTACGGCTTTTCGGGCGGCGATTCAGACGGTCAAACGGCTGAGAATGCGGGCGGGAAGAAAACCATTCCGGGCCGCGCGATGGACAAGGCCAAATCTGTGGAGTGTCAGAGCAACCTCCGGCAGCTTCGTGAGGCCGTGAAGATGGAGACGATGGCCGGTGGGCCGGCGCCGAAATCGCTTGATGAACTCAACATGGGGTCAATCACAAAATGCCCGATCAGCGGCGAGCGGTATCAGTATGACCCAAAGACCGGGCGTGTGTGGTGCCCCACCCATCCGAACTACTGAACACAGAGGCAGCACGGCTGCCTTTAGGAGACGTCCATGTTTCGCAAACTCCTGATTGCCAACCGCGGCGAGATAGCCTGCCGCATAATACAGGCCTGCCAGCAGCTTGATATAAAAACCGTCGCAGTGTATTCGCAGGCGGATGCAAACGCACTGCATGTGAAGCTGGCGGATGAGGCCGTGTGCATCGGCCCGCCACCCAACCAGGAAAGCTACCTGAACACGGCCAACATTATGTCGGCGGCGGTCGTGTCGGGGGCGGAGGCGATCCATCCGGGTTACGGGAATCTATCCGAGCGCTCGACGTTCGCAGAGATCTGTGAAGCGTGCAATATGAAATTTGTCGGCCCCTCGCCTGAGATTATTGCTCAGATGGGGGATAAGATCGCCGCACGCCGCACCATGATGGAAGCCGGAGTACCGGTTGTCCCGGGCAGCGACGGGCCGGTTGAAGACGCCCGGGAGGCGCGTGAAATCGCCGATGAGCTGGGGTATCCGGTGATGGTCAAGGCCTCCGCCGGTGGAGGCGGCCGCGGCATCCGCGTCGCTCATAACGGCTCAGAACTTGAAGCGCTGCTTGCCTCCGCGCGCGCCGAAGCCCGTGCGGCGTTTGACAGCGACGAGCTGTACCTTGAAAAAGTTATCACCGATGCGCGCCACGTCGAGGTGCAGATAATTGCTGACGAACACGGCCATATCGTGCACCTTGGTGAGCGTGACTGCTCGATTCAGCACCGGCATCAAAAGCTGCTGGAGGAGGCGCCCGCCCCCCGCGTATCCGATTCGCTGCGGCGGAAAATGGGCGAAGCGGCTATTAAGGCAGCTGAAGCCGTCGAATACACCAACGCCGGGACCGTGGAGTTTGTGCTGGATCAGAAGGGCCGCTTTTATTTTATTGAGATGAACACCCGGATCCAGGTGGAGCATCCTGTGACTGAAATGCTCACAGGTATTGACATTGTCCGCGAACAAATCCGCGTCGCCGCCGGACAGCGGCTGTCGTGTGAGCAGGGCAAGATATGGTTCAACGGTCACGCGATTGAATGCAGAATCCTGGCTGCAGACGGTGACAGGAACTTTGCGCCCTCTCCCGGTGTCATCCAGGAATGGCGCCTCCCTGTCGGACCGTCAATTCGGGTGGACAGCGGAGTTGGATGTGGCAGCGAGATTTCGTCGTATTACGACCCGATGGTGGCGAAGGTCATTGTCTGGGACCACACGCGGGATGAGGCCATCCGCCGGATGGAAGCAGCGCTGCGGGGGATGCGAATCACCGGGCCACGCACCACCATCCCGTACCATTTGCGTATCCTGGGCAATGCCTATTTCCGCCGCGGCGAGGTGGATGTGAACTTCCTGAAGAGACGAATGTCCACATAGGAGGGCCTGCGATGGAAACAAACGGCACACCGGTCGCACCGTTCTGGCGAGCATGCGCGGGAGCAGCCTTCGGTCTCGTCATCGGCGGTGTATGGCTGACAAAAGGGTTCTGGGCGGCACTTTTTATGCTCGTGTGTCTGATCGTTGGAGCCATCATCGGCGTGATTGCAATGGGACCTGATGAGGTTTAGATGATTGGATTGCAGACGGCTGGAGGTCCACTTTGAAAACCGGGGCACGTCGCAAAGCGCGAGAACTCGGCCTGAGCATTCTATTCGCCGGTGATGTGGGCGAACAGGGTGCTGCACGGTCGCTTATGGCGGCCGAGCAGATGCTCGAAGTCATGATGGAACAGTGGGACATGGACCCTGATGAAGCTGATAAGCTGAAGCCGGAAATCCAGGAGTTCGGGACCGAGCTGGCGCGCATGTATTTCCTGGACGCAACTGAAATAGATAGACTCATTGAAGAGTTTTCTCACGACTGGGCTATAGACCGGATGCCCGGTATTGACCGCAACATCCTCCGACTGGCGATTGGCGAACTCAAACATTTTCCGGATGTGCCCATTAGCGCCACCATAAACGAGGCCGTCGAGCTGGCGAAAATCTACGGCACTGAAGAATCCGGCAAGTTTGTCAACGGCATCCTGGGCGCATACGTCCGCAGCGAACAGGCGCCGGTTGACGGCTCATAGCCTGCAAAGATTTTACAGGTGGCTTCTGCATTGGTTGGAGCTGACAGCTCTGCGCTCAGCGTTAGTGAGATAACCGCGTATATTAAGCGGCTTTTCGATCGGGATGACATCCTGACCGATGTCGCTGTCCGTGGCGAGATTTCCAATTTTTCAGCGCCCTCATCCGGTCATCTCTATTTTTCGCTCAAAGACGAGGAGAATGTGCTGGCGGCGGTGTGTTTCCGCGACACGGCCAGGCAGCTTGATTTTGAGCCGGAAGATGACATGCAGGTGATTGTCGAGGGAAATGTGACCGTTTACGCCCCGCGCGGGCAGTATCAGATTATCGTTCGCTCGATGCGCGAAGACGGCGTCGGCGAGCTGGCCAGGGCGTTTGAAGAGCTGAAGGCACGGCTCGAAAAGGAAGGGCTGTTTGCCGGGGATCGCAAGCGCTCGCTCCCGAGGTTCCCAAAAGCCATCGCGTTGGTGACCTCAGCCACCGGAGCCGCCGTTCAGGATATGATTACGGTGCTGACGGGCCGGTTTCCGCTGGCCCACATCAAGCTTATACCGACCACCGTCCAGGGAGCCGACGGCGCTGAAAGCATCATACGGGGGCTGAAGCTGGCAAACAGCCATCCGGATGTGGATCTCATCATCGTCGGGCGGGGCGGCGGGTCGCTCGAAGACCTCTGGTGCTTCAATGACGAAGCCGTGGCCCGGGCCGTTTACGCCTCGGCCACGCCGGTCATCAGTGCCGTGGGTCATGAAACGGATTTCGTGCTGACAGATTTTGTCGCCGACGCCCGGGCCGCCACACCGTCGCACGCCGGCGAAATGGCTGTGCCCGATGCAGCGGAGCTGATGGCCCATCTGGATAACCTGCAGCACCGGGCGGCGTCTATTCTCGCAGACCGGGCCGCGAAGCTTCAAAAGCGCCTTTCCACAGCCTCATCAAGCCCGTATCTGCGGCGCCCGGAGATGTTCATCGAAGGCCGGATGCAGAGACTGGACGAGCTGCAAAGATTTTACGCAACCGCCGTGCAGAGAATCGCAGAGAGAGCCGAAAGCCGCCTGAACACAGCAGCCGCACGTCTGCAGGCTCTGGATCCGAAGGCTGTCTTAAGGCGCGGCTACAGCATCACCCGGCAGGCCCGCAGCAAAGAGGTGGTCATGTCGGTGGCGGATGTGCGACCCGGAATGGGTCTGGAGATGACAGTAGCAGACGGTCAATTTGAGGCCACCGCCGGACAGCCCCGAATGAATTTTGATGATACTGACGAGGACGAACAATGAGCCAGGGTACTGACGACAAAGCAATAGAACAACTGAGCTTCGAAGAAGCGCTGAACAGGCTGGAAGAACTGGTCGAGCAGATGGACGCCGGAGACCTGCAGCTCGAAGAAGCCATCGAGAAGTTTGAGCTGGCGATGCGGCTGCAAAAGCATTGTCACACGCGATTGTCCGAGGCGGAAGCGACCATTGAGAAGCTGCTGGAGGAATCCGATCCTGGCAGCGATGGGGACGTTGGTGCGTGAAATATGAGCGTGGATTTGAATGACATAAAATCTCCGGCCGATATCAAGCATCTGGACGTCGCGGACCTGGAGGACCTTGCCGGGCAGATACGCGAGCGTCTGATCAACACCCTCGCCGACACCGGCGGACACCTGGCGCCGAATCTCGGCACGGTGGAGCTGACTCTGGCGCTGCATTACGTGTTTGATTCACCGAAAGACAAGCTTATCTGGGACGTCGGTCACCAGTGCTACACCCACAAGGTCCTGACCGGGCGGCTGGACAGGCTTGACACAATCCGGCAGTACGGCGGTCTGTCCGGATTTCCGAAGCGCTCGGAAAGCCCTCACGATCATTTCGGTGTCGGTCACGGCAGCACTTCGATATCCGCTGCCCTGGGCTTTGCAATGGCCCGTGACATTCGGGGCAGTGACGAAGAAGTTATTGCCATCATCGGCGATGGCGCATTGACCGGCGGACTGGCCTTTGAAGGCCTCAACCAGGTCGGCGACCGCAAGGCGGACATGATGGTGGTACTCAACGACAACGAGATGAGCATCAGCCGCAACGTCGGCGCCATGTCGTCATATCTGTCGAAGATGCGCCTGAGCCTGGAGCCGCGGGTCAGACAGGCCCGGGACGATGTCGCGCGCGTTCTTGATCGCCTGCGTGTTGGCGACGCCATGCTGATAGCGATGGACCGGCTTCGCGACAGCGTCAAGCAGCTCGTGGTCCCGGGGATGCTGTTTGAGGAATTTGGTTTCACGTACCTGGGCCCGATAGACGGTCACAACATCGAGCAGTTGCAGGCGATTTTTACTCATGCACGCAAGCTCGATGGCCCGATTTTGATCCACGCTCTGACGACCAAGGGCAAGGGCTACGAACCGGCTGAGGACGATCCGGCGCGCTTCCATGGCGTGAAACCGTTCAAGGTCGAAAACGGGGAGTACAAGGCTGCCAGCAACGGCCGCTCGTACAGTGAAATAGCGGTGGATACACTGATAAAGCTGGCCGCGAAGGATGACCGTATCTGCACAATCTCTGCGGCGATGCTGGTCGGTACGGCGCTGCAAAAATTTCAGGCCGAATATCCGGACCGGTGCTTCGATGTGGGGATGGCCGAGGAACACGCGGTGACGTTCGGCGCCGGGCTGGCGGCGGCGGGTATGAGACCGGCCGTCTGCATCTACTCCACCTTTATGCAGCGGACATACGACCAGCTCGTGCATGACGTGGCCCTGCAGGATCTGCCTGTCACCTTCTGCCTGGATCGTGCGGGCCTGGTCGGCGACGACGGCCCCACCCATCACGGCACCTTCGATCTTTCCTTTATGCGCTCGATCCCGGGGGTTGTACTGATGGCTCCCAGGGACGGAAACGATCTGCAGAATATGCTGGCTACTGCAATGAATTATGACGGCCCGGCGGCGGTCCGCTATCCCCGGGGCTCAGGACCGGGAGCAGAGATCGCCGAGGAGCCGACGATTCTCGATATCGGCACAGCCGAACAGCTCCGGGAGGGCCGCGACGTCGCCATTATTGCGGTCGGGCGCATGGTCCAGAATGCGCTGAAGGCATGTGATCTGCTGGAAGACGAAGGCGTGCAGGCCCGCCTGATCGATGCCCGCTTCGTCAAGCCGCTGGACGAACAGATGATTGCTGAAGCTGTGGCCGATTGCGGCACGATTGTGACGGTCGAAGAGAATGTCCTCCCCGGCGGATTTGGGTCTGCGGTCGGCGAGATGCTGGTAAAAAACGGCCTGGAGGCCAATCTGCGGTCTCTGGGCATTCCTGACGAGTTTGTGGAACACGGTGAAGTTGAAATCCTGTGGGAGCAGATCGGGTTGACGCCTGACGCCATAGCGAAACAGGTCCTGGTGTTTCTGAACGAAGAAAATCAATTGCGGCACCGTACCCCCTCGTCATAGGTGCTGTCCGAAATCCGGAGGGTTTACCATGTCAAATGCACGAACCGTCTGTCTTTTGCTTGCAGTGTTGATTGCCCTGGCGGCTGGAGTTTGCTTTGCCCAGGAAAGCGAGACGTTCGATGAGGCCATCGCCGCCTACGATCAGGGAAATCACGAAAAGGCCCGGAAGCTTTTTGAACAGGTCCTGGCCGAGCGCCCGGATCATCCCGTCGTGCTCTGCTGGATGGGCACAGCCTCCCTGCAGATCGGTGAGCTCTCGAAGGCGGAAGAGTATCTCACCCGGGCTCTGGAGCAGAAAAGCGACTATCCTGTCGCCCACAACAATCTCGGAAACGTCTATCTGGCCCAGGGAAAGCTGTCTCAGGCCAAACGTCATTACGAAAAGGCCATTTCTCAGGATAACAGCTACGCCGATGCTCACTTTAACCTGGCAAATCTGTACACCCGCCAGAAGGAGTGGGACGCGGCGTTCAATGAGTTTAACCGCGCCCTTGAGTATTCTCCAGACGATTTTGATATTCACACCAACTTCGGTCACGCGCTGGCGCAGGCGGGACTGACCGATAAGGCGCTTCGAGAATACAGGGCGGCGCAAAAGCTCCAGCCCACCGATCCCCACCCGCTGACGATGCTGGGTATGCTGTATGTGAAGAAGGGCGATTACGCATCGGCCGCCGACGCGTATCAAAAGGCCGTGGATATCGATCCTGATTTGCTCGACGCCCAGCTCGGCCTGGGAGTGTCTCTGTATAACCAGGGCGAGTATGAAAAGGCGGTCGCGCCGCTGACGAAGGCTGCCGAGCTGGCGCCGAATAACTTCGCAGCCCATTATGATCTCGGCCTGGCCCACGCGGCGGTCGGCAACGTCTCCGCGGCCGAACAGGCGTATCGAACCGCGCTGAAAATCAAGCCTGATGACGAAAACTGTCTCAACAATCTCGGCTGGGTACTGCAGCAGGATGGCCGGCCGGAAGAAGCCATTGAGCCGCTGGAGAAGGCCGTCGAGTTGCAGCCGGATTCGGCAATGGCGTACATCAACCTCGCACTGGCCTATGAGCAGGCCGGCAGCAGCCAGGATGCACTGAATATCTGGAAAACCGCCGCCGAGAAATTCCGGAATAATCCCGACGCCCAGTTCGGCCTGGCCAACAGCTACTACGCGGCCGGTAACAAAGACCGGGCTTTGAGCCAGTACCTGCGGGCGCTGGCTATCAAGGATGACAACGCTGAAGCGCACCACAATGTCGGCCTGATTTACCTGGAGCGCAGCAATTACGCCGAGGCCGCTTCGCATTTCCAGGCGGCGCTGAAATATCAGCCGAATTTTGCCAATGCCGCCAACAACCTGGGCGTCGCCCTCGAGCGGCAAAATGACATTGACGGCGCCCGGCAAATGTATCGCAAGGCGCTGGAAATTGATCCGGAATGCGCGCCCGCAAAGAAGAATCTCGACCGGCTCGCGCCGGCGGGAGAAACCGCCACAGGATAGGATCGCCGATCGCAGATTATGCACGCCAATAACACGCCAATTCAGAGCATCGGCATCATGGCCGCCGTCCAGAAGCCGGAGGCCGTTGAATATGCCGCTGGTATTGCCCGCAGGCTCGCGGAGCTGGACATCAGTGTCCGGCTCAACCAGGATATGCACCAGCACGTGGAGTCCAGTTGCGAGTGCTGTGATGACGAGGCACTGGCGCAGACAGATGTCATCATCGTCCTGGGCGGAGACGGCACCCTGCTGAGAATCGCGCGTGCGGCGGCTCCGCACGATACGCCGCTTTTGGGCCTCGATGTCGGCAGCTTTGGGTTTCTGGCAACGGAAAAGCCGCAGTTCGCCGTGGATCATCTGCAGCAGATCGTTGACGGCGATTTTTTTATTGAACAGCGCCTGATGCTGCAGGCTACCATGAGGCATGCAGACGGCTCGGATGTTGTTGCCGGCTGTGGCCTCAACGACGTGGTGGTGACGGGCAGCGAGCCACACCGGGCGGTCCGACTGCGGACAGCGATTGATGACGAGTGCGTGTGCAGCCACCGGGTTGACGGCATGATTCTGTCAACACCCACTGGATCCACTGCCTATAACCTTTCCGCGGGCGGCCCCATCGCCGATCCACGTCTCGACGTCATACTGGTTACACCGCTCAATCCGCACGTGTTGTGCACCCGCCCTGTAGTGGTGCCGGGAGGCTCGGAGATCGCGATTGCACTGGCCCCGGATCACAAGTCCTCCCAGCATCTGAACATATTCATCGACGGACAGGTTTCGCGCCATGTGCCGGATGATGGCGATGTGCTGGTCTCCGCAGCCCCGCACCGCGCGAAGCTGGCACACCTGCGGTCGTCATCTTTCTACGCCAACCTCACCGACAAACTCAATATGGGCTGAGCATTGCAGGTCGGGCATCACCCCGGCGGGGACTGTCATGCTTTCAGAACTGACCGTACGCAATTTCGCCCTCATCGACGAGCTTCATCTGAAGCTGGAGCCCGGCTATACGGTGCTGACCGGTGAGACCGGGGCCGGCAAATCCATCATCGTTGATGCCCTCAGCGCCGCACTGGGGGAGCGGGTGACCTCCGAGGTTATTCGTGGCGAGCAATCCGAAGCGCTTACCGAGGCCGTATTCGACACCGCGGACGCGCCCAGGGCGGCGAAGGTCGCCGAAGAAAGCGGTTTCGGAGACGAAGACGGGACGGTCATCCTCTCGCGTGAAATCGTCACCGAGGGCGGCAGTGTCTATCGCATCGATCACCGGCGCAGCACGCTGCGACTGCTGTCAGAGATCAGCCGCCATCTCGCCGATATCCACGGCCAGCACGAACACCAGCAGCTCATCCACGAGGAGAACCACCTGCGCTATCTCGACCATTTCGGCGGGCGGGAGCACCTGAAGCTCCGGGACGAATATGCGGCGGCGTATGAGCAGTTCAGAGACGCACGGGCGGAGCTGAAAAGCCTGCAGATAGACGAGCAGGAGCGCGCCCGCCGCCTCGATATGCTCTCGTTTCAGATTGATGAGATCGAGAAGGCGGGGCTGCAACCCGGCGAAGAAGATGAGCTGAAGTCCGAGCGCAAGCGTCTCATGGCTGCTGAGAAGCTCATGGAGCATCTCAACCGGACCATCGAGCTGCTCGGGGGTGGTGACGACACCTCGCTGGGAGCCGCTGCAGCCCTGCAGGAAGCCGCTGATGCGGTGGGCGCTGTGGCAGACGTTGACGAAGAGCTGGCCAAAAGCTCCGAAGAGCTTCAACAGCAGGCGTACCGGGCCGACGAAGCGCTGCGGACGCTGCAAAGCTACTTCGATACGGTGGAGCTCAATCCCGACCGGCTGGAACAGATCGAGACGCGGCTGGATGAAATCAACCGCCTGCAGCGCAAGTATGGCGACACCGTCGAGGACGTCCTGGAGTACCTCCGTCAGGCGAAAGAGGAGGCCGATACACTCGCGCAAAGCGCCGAGCGCACGGAGGAGCTTGAAACGAAGATTGATGAGCTGGCACATCGTGCGGGAGCCCTGGCGCAGGATTTAAGCAAAAAGCGGAGATCACTGGCACAAAAGCTTTCAGAGGCCGTTGTTGCCGAAATCAGCCAGCTCGGAATGTCGGGAGCCAGCTTCCGGGTCGATTTTTCGACAGAGCCGGATGACGACGGCGTGGTGACCCCGGACGGCCGCCGCCTGCAGGCAAGCAGCCACGGGGTGGACCGGGTGCGTTTCATGCTGAGCGCCAACGCGGGAGAACCGCTGCGGCCGCTGGCGAAGGTGGCTTCGGGCGGTGAGCTGTCTCGCCTGATGCTGGCACTGAAATCGCTGAGCGCCCGTGGAGCCGAAATCCCCACGATTGTTTTTGACGAAATTGATGCAGGCATCGGGGGCGCGACCGCTCAACACGTCGGCAAAAAGCTGGCGGTCCTCGCCCGGCAGGCCCAGGTGCTGTGTGTAACGCACCTCCCGCAGGTTGCCTCCATGGCCGACCGGCACGTGCTGGTGGAAAAAGGAGTATCCGGCGGCCGCACGACGATCAGTGTGCGACAATTGAGTGAGGACGAGCGCGTCCGCGAAATCGCACGCATGTATGGAGACCAGCGTGGGGCCGACGCGGCGATGCAGCATGCCCGCGAGGCCCTGGCCGAGGCGAAACAGCTCCGGCAGGAACTTGCGAAATCCGCCGCAGAGGTATAAGGTCAAAAAGACAGACCTCGCACATGACACAGAGAGTTCAAAGCCGCCATCACCGGACGAAAGATACCGTCCGCTCCAACAGTGGCGTTTCAAAGAGTTGATCTCACCGATGAAGTATCGCTTCCATGTGATCATAAACCAGGAGCACTGCAAGGGATGCGCGCTGTGTGTCCAGACGTGTCCGCAGGGCGCACTCAGCATCTCTGATGAGCGCAATGAGGCCGGCCTGAAACCCGCGCAGTTTGATGAAGATGGAGGATGCACAGGCTGCCAGCAGTGTGCGCTCATATGCCCGGACGCGTGCATCGAGATTTATCGAGAAGAAGTCAGAGAAGGCGCATAAAATGAGCGAAAAAGTATTCATGTCCGGAAATGTTGCACTGGCCGAAGGCGCAATCGCCGGTGGCTGCAGGTATTTCTTCGGGTACCCGATTACTCCGCAGAATCAGATCCCCCAGTACATGGCCGAGCACCTGCCGGAGGTGGGCGGAGTCTATCTGCAGGCCGAAAGCGAGGTCGCGGCCGTCAACATGCTCTACGGCGCAGCATCCACCGGGTCATACGTAATGACCACCTCCTCGTCCCCCGGTATCTCGCTGATGCAGGAGGGCCTGTCGTACATGTCGGGTGCGGAGCTTCCCTGCGTGGTGGTGAATATGGTGCGCGGAGGGCCGGGCCTGGGGAACATCGCCCCCGCGCAGTCGGATTACTGGCTGGCGACCCGCGGTGCCGGGCACGGAGACAGCCGGTGTCTCACCTTCGCTCCCGCCAGCGTCCAGGAGCTGCATGACTGGGCGGCCATGGCCTTCCCAATCGCCCAGAAATACCGCAGCATCGTCATGATCCTCGGTGATGCAATTCTCGCCGGGATGAACGAGCCGGTCAAGCTGCGTGAACGCATTGACCCGCCGCCGAGAGACCAGGACTGGAGAATCGGCGGATACCGCAAGGGACGCGAGCGAAGGATTGTCAACTCGCTGTGGACGGATGCGCCCGTGATGCAGGAGGTCAACTTCCGCATCAAAGAGCGCTTCGACGAAGCCAA
Organism: Armatimonadota bacterium; assembly: GCA_046483205.1. Classification (GTDB taxonomy): domain Bacteria; phylum Armatimonadota; class Zipacnadia; order Zipacnadales; family UBA11051; genus JBKHJK01. The sequence goes on from JAWODS010000041.1 coordinate 13,812, forward strand.
AAAGAACGAGACGCGGTGGGATGAATACGGCAGCGCTTCACCCGATATTATCCTCGCCGCCTATGGTATCAGTGCACGCATCTGCCAGACCGTGGTGGACTGGCTCGACGACCGGGGCATCGCAGCGCGGCTGATTCGCCCGATAAGTCTTTTCCCCTTCCCCACGGAGATCTTCATCGAGTGGTCCGAAAAGGTTGACCGGATTTTCGTTGTGGAGCTGTCGATGGGTCAGTTCGTGGAGGATGTCCGGCTGGCGGTCGAAGGCCGGTGCCCGGTCGAGCTGATCTGGAACACCGGCGGCGTGCTCTACACCCCCGAAGACGTTCTTCAGCGCATCCAGGACCGCCTGTAAACAAACCGGCCCTGCGATGTGGCGATAGATGGAGGATCATCATGAATGAGGCATTGAGCGAAGAGCAGATACAGCAGATGGAGCCGGTCTATCAGCGGCCGGAGGGACTGACGGATGTGCAGATGCGCTACTGTCCCGGCTGCACGCACGGCACCGCTCACCGGCTGGTCGCAGAGGTCCTCGAGGAACTGGATATCCTCGACCGCACGGTGGCCATCGCTACGGTCGGCTGCTCGGTGTATGCCTACGAGTATTTCAACTGTGACGCCGTGCAGGCCGCTCACGGGCGTGGCCCAGCTGTTGCAACGGGCATCAAGCGGACCTCGCCGGAGACGATTGTTTTTACCTATCAGGGCGACGGCGACCTGGCGGCAATCGGCCTGGCCGAAGTGGTGCAGGCGGCAGGTCGCGGAGAGAAGATGACCGTCATCTTCATCAATAATGCCGTTTTCGGAATGACCCGCGGACAGATGGCGCCGACCACCCTTATCGGGCAGAAAACCACCACGACCCCGCGCGGCCGGGATCCCGAAATGGCCGGAATGCCCATGCAGATCTGTGAGCTTTTATCCTCCCTGCCGGGCATCGCCTATCTTGCCAGAGAGACGCTCATTGATCCCAAGACCATCCGGTCGGCCAAACGCAGCATCAAAAAGGCGTTTCAGGCGCAAATCGACGGCGCCGGATTTTCGCTGGTCGAGCTGGTCAGCACCTGCCCGGCGTGGTGGCACATGACACCCGCCGAAGCCATGGAGTGGGTGCGAGACGAAATGCTGAAGGTCTATCCACTGAATGTGTTTGTCGATTACGAGGCGTAAGGAAGAGCATCATGAGACAGGTAGTTATCATCGCAGGAACGGGCGGGCAGGGTGTCGTGTCCGCCGGTGAAATACTCGCCCAGGTGGCTCACGAAGAGGGCTATGGTGTCACCTACATGACCCAGTACAGCCCTGAAGTGCGTGGTGGCTGGGTGGCGGCAACAGTCGTCCTCGGCGACGGCCAGGTGGGAAGCCCGGTCGCAGGGAAGGCCGACACCGTGCTGCTGCTGTCGAACCAGGCTGCAAAAGAATATCGCGACTGTGTCAAAAAAGACGGCCTGCTTATCGTCAACACCTCGCTGGCCGAGGGTGTCCGCGCGGACGGTGAGCGGCTCGTGGAAATCCCGGCCACGGAGACCGCACAGGAAATCGGCGACGAGCGGGCAACGAATATGCTCATGCTCGGGGCCTACAGCGAGGTCAGTGGTGTCGTCAGTCTCGACAGTGCCGAGCACGCACTCAAGAGCGTCCTGCCCGAACGGCATCACGACTCCATACCCGCCAATATGAAGGCCCTGCGGCGGGGAGCGCAACTGGTTCGTGAAAACATCGAATCCCAATAATCCTGACACATCCGCCCGCTAATACGGAGGAACAGAATGCTGGAAGGCATCGAAGAAACGGCCGAAGAGATACGCAAAGAGCTGAACGCACTGCACGAGGCGCGAGAGACGGCCTATTCCAAGTCCAGGGACATTGTCCGGTCTTCATCAATTTCGATCAAGAGTGTGCACCGCGAGGAGTTCGACCGCGCCCGCGACGCCCTTGAGGAGACCCGGGAGATGGTACAGGAGATGCACACCGCCCTGGCCGACGCCCCCGGTCTCAGCTACGGTGGCTTTGTGGCTGATTCGGAGAAAGAATACGCCGAGGCCGCCATCACCCTCGCCTGCGTCACCGGCGAGACAATTCCGACCCACGATGACCTGAATATCCCCGGTGCCGCGTGGCTGAACGGCCTTGCGGAGGTTGTCGGGGAGTTCCGGCGGCACGTTCTGGATATGATCCGCACCAATAATCTCGACCGTGCGGAGAAGTTTTTGGGCGCGATGGACGACATCTACCAGGTGATTATGTCGTTTGATTACCCCGACGCCATCGCCCTGGGGCTGCGCCGCCGGTCCGACGCCGCCCGGGGGATGGTGGAGCGCAGCCGCGGCGACCTGACCAACGCACTGCGCCAGGCCAGCCTCGAAAAGCGCCTCAAAGAGCTGGAAGAGAGTCTGCAGCAGGAGACGGAAGAATAGACCACGCTGTCGATAAAGCTTCTTCGCAGTTATGAGTGGAAGTTGCCTCATACGATTTGCCGCATACGGTGCAGGGAATACAGCATGAACGATTCATTGCAGGTCAACCACATATATCACGGCGATTGCCGCGACATTCTGGCCTCTTTCCCTGAAGAATCAGTGGACGTGATATTCGCCGACCCGCCCTACAACCTGCAGCTCGACAATGAGCTGTGGCGCCCGAATCTCACCAAAGTTGACGCCGTCAATGACGACTGGGATGACTTTGATGATTTCGAGGCCTACGACCGGTTTACGGAGTCGTGGCTGCGAGCATGCCGTCGTGTATTGAAGGAAACGGGTACGCTGTGGGTCATCGGTTCGTACCACAATATCTACCGCGTCGGGAAAATCATGATGGACCTGGGGTACTGGATTCTCAATGACGTGGTGTGGATCAAAACCAACCCCATGCCCAACTTTCGGGGGACCCGCCTGGCGAACGCTCATGAGACCCTCCTGTGGGTAAAAAGGTCCGAACAGGCCAGCGGATATACCTTCAACTACCACGCCATGAAGCAATATAACGACGGCAAGCAGCTTCGCAGCGACTGGACACTGCCGCTGTGCAGTGGCAGCGAGCGAATCCGGGTCAACGGCGAGAAGGCCCACAGCACCCAGAAGCCCGAGGCACTGCTGGAGCGGGTGATCATGGCCTCCTCGAAAGTCGGAGATCTCATTTTAGACCCCTTCTTCGGCACGGGCACCACGGGTGCCGTTGCCAAAAAGATGGGCCGCAAATGGATCGGTATCGAGATCGAAGAGAGCTACATTGATATTGCCAGGGAACGGATATCGGCTGTTCCCAGGCCGCCGGCGGAGGCCCTCGAAGATTTGCGGGACCAGGAGACCACGAAAAAGAAGCGAGTGCCCTTCAAAAAGCTGCTGGAGCTGGGACTGCTTTGTGTGGGGGATGACCTGGTGGACAAATCAACCGGGGCTGTGGCGGAGATCACGGAAGACGCCTTCCTGGCGGTCGATGGCCTGGAGGGGTCGATTCACCAGGTTGCCGCGGCACTGCGCGATGCGCCATCGGCCAACGGCTGGACCATCTGGCAGTACACCGATGATGACGGAGAATTACGCCTCATTGACGATCTGCGGGAAGCGGTTCGCAGGCGGGAGAAGTAAGTCGGGCCCATGTTTTTTTGATTGTCTCCGGGTGGTTTTGAGGAGCAGTTGAATTTTTTTTGCACTTTTTCCACCAATCCCCTTGACTTCAGGCGAAGATTTGATTATACTTCCTATCTACCTGCATGCAAGCATTCTGCCACAAAAACACTTCAGTATTTTGCCACCCCTGAAAGACCGCCAGTAACGCATATCGCATGCCATTGACTTGTTTGGGAGGACGGCATGCGTGATGTAATTTTTGGCGGTAATTTTGTCGTGTCTGGTCCCTAATGAACGTTGTAACCACCAATCTGCTAGACAGATAGGGCCGCGGGCCTGCAGGACACCGACAGCCTCGACAAACTGCAGCGGACAACGCCGGGAGGTACCGTATTCGATGGCCACAGCAGAGAAAGTTGTATATCCCAGAAATAAACGAGAAGACATCCTACCGCTCCCCAATCTTATCGAAGTACAGACCAGGTCGTATGACTGGTTCTGTGAAGAAGGCCTCCGGGAGCTGTTCGAGGATTTCAGCGAAATCGAGGATTACACAGGCACCATCTCGCTCGATTTCCTCGACTACCGCATCGGTGAGCCGACGCTTTCGATCACCGAGGCGCGAGAACGCGATGCCACCTACGAGGCACCCGTGCACGCAAAGGTGCGTCTTGTGAACAAGGAAACGGGTGAGATCAAAGAATCAGAGGTCTATATTGGCGAGTTGCCTCAGATGACCGATCACGGCACATTCCTGATTAATGGTGCCGAGCGCGTTGTCATCAGCCAGCTGGCCCGCAGTCCCAGCGTTTATTTCAAGGACAATGTTGATAACTCCGGGCGGGTGCAGTATGGCGCTCAGATCATCCCCAACGAGGGTGCATGGGTTGAGATTGAAGGCTCCGCAAAAGGTCGGATCACGGTCAAAGTCGGGCAGACTCGCAAGTTCCCCGTGACCACACTCCTGCGGGCGCTTGACTGGTTCGAAGATCTTGGAGACGGCCCGGAGCCCACCGGCACGGACGAACAGCTTATTGACTGCTTCGGGGTTCGTGAGAGCATATCCGTCAAGGAGATTGTCAAGCAGTACAAGGAGATCGAGACGGCCACGATGCCCGGTGCGGAAGCGCACGATGTGTATTATGCAACCTCACGTCTCACCGATGACGAGGGCAACGTGGTGGTGGAGCCGTATTCACGGATTACGCAAAATGGCGCCAGGGCGCTGCAGAAATCCGGCGCCAAAGAGGTGCGGGTGCTACGGATCCCGAGCGAGTTGGACGCGACGCTCGAAGACGATGAAACGAAGACCTCCAAAGAAGGCCTTTTGGACGTATATAGAAAGATTCGGCCCGGTGATCCGCCCACGGTCGAAAGCGCCCAGTCGCTGCTGCATTCCTATTTCTTTGATGTCAAACGCTATGACCTGTCTGCAGTCGGCAGGTACAAGATGAATAAGAAGCTTAACCTCGATGTGCCCAATGACATACACACGCTCACGCGGGCTGATCTCGTGGCTATCGTACAGTACCTGATCGGCCTGGCGCGCGGTGAAGGGAACGTCGATGACATCGACCACCTGCAGAACAAGCGGGTCCGGGCCGTTGGTGAGCTTTTGCAAAACCAGATGCGCACCGGTTTTCTGCGCACCGAGCGCGTTGCCCGTGAGCGCATGACCAGCTCTGACCCAGAGGAAATGACCCCGCAGTCGGTCATCAGCATCAAGCCAATCACTGCCGCGGTGAATTCGTTTTTCGGCAGCGGACAGCTTTCACAGTTCATGGACCAGATCAACCCCCTCGCCGAGCTGTCGCACAAGCGGCGCCTGTCGGCTCTGGGGCCGGGCGGCCTGTCGAAGCAGTCGGCGAAGCTCGAAGTGCGAGACGTCCACCATTCTCACTACGGGCGTATCTGCCCGATCCAGACGCCTGAAGGTCCCAACGTAGGCCTGATCGGGTATATGACCATGCACGCTCGTCTGAATGAATATGGCTTCATCGAAGCGCCCTACTGCATCGTCAAGGACGGAAAAGTCACCAGTGACATCGTCTGGCTGACGGCGGATGAAGAAGAGGAATACTATATCGCCAGCGCCTCGGAGCCGATCAACGAAAAGGGCGAGTTCGTCAACGAAAGAATCTCGTGTCGTCACCACGGTGACTATCCGCAGATGAGCGCCGAAGAAGTCGATCTGTGCGATGTTGCGCCGGGGCAGGTCTTTTCGGTAGCGACGTCGCTGATTCCGTTTTTGGAAAGTGACGAGCCGGTACGCGCGCTGGCCGGATCCAATATGCAGCGGCAGGCGGTGCCCCTCATCAGGGCTCAGCGCCCGCTGGTACGTACTGGCCTGGAAGGAAAGGCCGCGGTGGATTCAGGAGCGACCGCACTGGCCGAAGATGACGGCAGGGTTATCGAGGCCGACGCCAAACGGGTGGTCGTCGAATACGCCAATGGCGAGCAGAAAGAATATGGACTGGAAGACCACCTGCGCACGAATATGGGAACATGTGTCAACGAAAGCCCACTGGTGCGACCGAACGAACGCATCCAGAAGGGCGAACCGCTGTATGACAGCACCGCCACCCGGGATGCCCAGCTCGCGCTCGGGCAGAATCTCACGGTCTGCTTTTTGCCGTGGGAAGGCTACAACTACGAAGATGCCATCCTTATCTCCGAGCGGCTCGTACGTGACGACGAACTCACCTCCATACATATTGAGAAGTACGAATGCGAGGCACGGGACACGAAGCTGGGGCCCGAGGAGATTACTCGCGACATTCCCAACGTCGGTGAAGACGCCCTCGCTGACCTCGACGTGGACGGCGTTATCCGCGTGGGAGCCGAAGTCCGCGCCGAAGACATTCTGGTCGGCCGCGTAACCCCCAAGGGCCAGTCGGAGCTGACCGCCGAGGAGAAGCTGGTTATCGCCATCTTCGGCAAGAAGGCTGAAGAGATGCGTGACGTTTCCCTGCGCATGCCTCACGGCGAAACAGGGATTGTCATCGGGACCAAGACGTTCTCACGCTACAAGTACCAGTGCACCGTCTGCGAGGCGGAATATGCCTACGGCAAGCCGATGGAGGCTGCGCTGACGTGCCGGCGCTGTGGCGGCGACCTCAAGAAGCTGCCGGGCGATGAGCTCAAGCCGGGCGTCAACCAGCTCGTGCGGGTGTACGTCGCCCAGAAGCGCAAGATCGTCGTCGGCGATAAGCTCACCGGACGCCACGGCAACAAGGGCGTCATCTCCAAGATCCTGCCGGAAGAGGATATGCCGTATCTGCCGGACGGCCGGCCCGTTGATATCGTGCTCAACCCGCTGACCGTCCCGTCCCGTATGAATATCGGGCAGGTCCTGGAAACCCATCTGGGCTGGCTTGCGGAAAAGCTGGACCAGGTCTATATCACCCCGGTTTTCCAGAGCTTCACCGCCGATGAGATTCAAGATGATATGAAAAAAGTGCAGATAAAGATGCAGAGCGAGTCGCTGCGATCCTATGCAGGCTGTGAGCTCAACGCCTTCGGGCAGATTATCGACGTGTCGGACGCGCCCGACGATTTCGAGGAGCTTCAAGAGTTTCTGGTGGATCAGCTTCGCGACCACGGCAAGGATGAACTGCAGGAGCTTGCCGAGTGGCTGGCGGTGGATCCCGAGACATGGGACGACGCCACCCCCAAAGAAGCCGCCGAACTCATCGTCAACTGTGCCGTAGAAAACTCAAAGCGCCAGGTGCAGTTCGACGCCGAGACCGGCCGCAGCATCCTTTATGACGGTCGCACGGGCGAGCCCTTTAACCAGCCCGTCATGGTCGGCAACATGTATATACTCAAGCTCCTGCATCTTGCAGATGACAAGATCCACGCCCGATCCACGGGACCCTACTCACTCATCACCCAGCAGCCTCTGGGCGGGAAGGCGCAGATGGGTGGACAGCGGTTCGGCGAGATGGAAGTCTGGGCGCTGGAGGCATACGGCGCGGCCAATATGCTGCAGGAAATGTTGACCATCAAGTCGGATGATGTGACAGGACGCGTCGCCGCCTATGAAGCCATTGTGAAAAACGAAAACATCGAAGAGCCGGGTATTCCGGAATCGTTTAAGATTCTCGTCCGGGAGATGCAGAGCCTGGCGCTCGATGTGAAGGTCAAAGATGAAAGCGGTCGCGAAGTCGATCTCACAGGCGACCTGGACTACCGGTAATACCCTGACGTCACACGTCGCATCGCCGGAACGAAACAGCCAGCGGTAAAGCGAAGAGATTGCCGGATAGTTGGAGGCGAAAGAATTGGCTCAGTCCACAACGAACTTTGAAGAAATTATCATTGGCCTCGCTTCTCCTGAAGAAATCCGTTCCTGGTCATTCGGTGAAGTCACCAAGCCGGAGACTATTAACTACCGGACCTACAAACCGGAACGGGACGGTCTGTTTTGCGAGCGTATCTTCGGGCCCACCAAAGACTGGGAATGTCACTGCGGCAAATACAAAAAGGTCAAATTCAAGGGCATCATTTGTGACCGGTGTGGCGTGGAAGTCACCCGCTCCAAGGTGCGCCGGGAGCGGATGGGGCACATTGACCTCGCCGCCCCTGTGTGTCACAGCTGGTTTTTGAAGGGTGTGCCGAGCCCCATCAGCCTGCTTCTGGATATGTCCAGAAGACTCCTCGAGGAGGTTGTCTATTACGCCTCCTACATGGTCACTTCAGTCAACGCTGAAAAGATTCAGCAGCGCCGTCAGGACATTCTCGATGCCGCCTCCGAAGAACGCAAGGACCTGCGGGAACAGCTTGATGAAACCATCCAGCACCTGCGCAAGCGCTATGAAGAGGGGCTGCAGGAAAAGGCTGAAGAGGTGGAAAACGAGGACAGCGAGGCAGACGAATCGGACGAGCTGGAAGACGAGCTGGATGACCTCGAGGTCGATGACGACATCGCGATGCTGCCGTTTGAAACCTTTCTCGAAGACGGGCCGCTGAGTGAGGAAGACCTCAGTCGGCAGATCGAGCTGCAGCGAGATAACATCGAAGAGCGCATCCAGCAGATTGACGAGGCCTGTGATCTGCTGTTTGAGTTGACGCCCAAGAAACTTATCAGCGAAATGGAATACCGCTGCCTGAGCGAGCTCGTGGAGGTATGTGAATCGCGCCTCGATGGCGATTTCAGCGATCTTTTCCACGCTGGCCTGGGTGCCGAAGCAGTCAAAGACGTTTTGAGCCAGCTTGACCTCGACGAGCTTGTCCTGGAGCTGCGGCAGGAGATTGACGAGCATACCGGCGCCCGCCGCGCACGAGCGGTCAAGCGCCTGAAGGTTGCCGAGGCATTCCGGAATTCGAAAAACCGGCCCGAATGGATGGTTCTTGATGTGGTGCCGGTGCTGCCCCCGGAACTGCGGCCGATGGTCCAGCTCGACGGTGGCCGTTTTGCAACCTCCGATTTGAACGATCTGTACCGCCGCGTGATAAACCGGAATAATCGTCTGCGGCGGATCGAGGAGATTAATGCACCCGAATCGATCATCAATCACGAGCGCCGCCTGCTTCAGGAGGCTGTTGATGCGCTGATTGATAACAGCCGCCGCAGTCGCCCGGTCACCGGATCCAACCGGCGCGAACTGAAGTCACTTTCGGACATGCTCAAGGGCAAGGAGGGCCGGTTCCGCAAGAACCTTCTCGGCAAGCGTGTGGACTACTCCGGGCGTGCGGTTATCGTCGTCGGGCCGGAGCTGAACCTCCACCAGTGCGGACTGCCCCGGGAGATGGCGCTGGAGCTGTTCAAGCCGTTTGTGATGAACCGGCTGGTCGAACAGGGACACACCAATAATATTAAGACCGCCAAGCGGATGGTGGACCGCCTGCAGACGCAGGTGTGGGATGCACTGGACGAAGTTATCGAAGATCACCCGGTGCTTCTGAACCGTGCCCCCACGCTTCACAGGCTCGGAATCCAGGCCTTTGAGCCGGTCCTTATCGACGGCAAGGCGATCCAGCTTCACCCGCTGGTGTGCGAGGCGTTCAACGCGGACTTCGACGGCGACCAGATGGCCGTCCATGTCCCGCTGTCGGCTCACGCCCAGGTGGAAGCGCGAGTGCTGATGATGGCCTCGCGGAACCTTTTCAAACCCGCGGACGGAGCGCCGATCTGCGCACCGAAATACGACATTGTGCTGGGTTCGTACTATATGACCCAACAAAACCCCGACGCCTACGGCTCCGGGCGCGTGTTCCCGAGCGCTGAGTCGGTCATGACGGAATACCAGCACAGGAAGATTGACCTGCATGCAACAATCAAAGTGCGCGTCCCGCAAATCAGGACGAGTGCGACGGATGAAAACGGTGACCCGCTGGAGCTGGACACGCAGTTGCGTTTCGACGCCCGCCGCATCATGGCCGAACTGGTGACAGACGAGCATCCGGTTATGCCGCGCAGTGTTGAGGTGACGGTGACCGAAGAGCTGATGGAAGAGATCGATGACGAACCATGGGACGTCTGGTTCTCCTCCCTTCCCGCTACACCCTCGCCGCCGGATGATGAAAACCAGGCCCTCCGAACCGCACTAAAGCGCCGTCTTGCCGAGGCCTGCAGAGATGGATACTTCCCGCTGGGCGGTACAGTCGAACTGCGTGTGGATCGGGACATAATCGATACGAGCGTCGGCCGTGTTGTCTTCAACAATTTCCTTCCACTGGATATGCAGTTTATCAATAAGGACGTCGCCCGCGAGGAGCTGCAGGAAATCGCCCGTGACTGCTACGATATCTACGGGCAGGATGCCACCACCGAGATTCTGGACACGCTCAAGAGCCTCGGATTCCGCTATGCAACGCGCTCCGGTATCAGCATCTGTATCGCCGACACGGAGATACAAACCAGGCGTTCGGAAATCATCGCAGAAACCAGGCAGCAGGTAAACCGGACAAACCGGGCCGAAGAGGAAGGCAACATCGTCGAAGAAGAGCGGCACAGCAATGTCGTAAAGCTGTGGGAAGAGGCGCGTGAGTCAATCGTTGACGAAATCTTCGACACCATCCGCGACAGCTTCAATTCGCTGTGGATAATGGTCAATTCCGGTGCTCGCGCAAACCGGTCACACATTTCGCAGATTGCCGGCATGCGGGGGTTGATGAGCGATCCGTTCGGCCGGCTGATCGAGGCCCTGCCGGTGACCTCAAACTTCCATGACGGGCTGAACGTGCTGGAGTATTTCGTGTCCACCCACGGTGCGCGCAAGGGCCTGGCCGACACAGCTCTGCGAACCGCCGACGCCGGGTATCTGACGCGCCGCCTGGTGGATGTGGCGCAGGCGGTCATGATAACAGAAGAAGATTGTGGCACTGTCGAGGGTATCAGCGTCGGGCCGCTGTGGGAGTATGATGTCTATTGCCCGCAGTGTGGTCGCCGCGACCTGCACCGCGACGGTGTATGCCACGAATGTGGCGAAGCGATCGATGTGGACGAAAGTGAAGAGCTGCTTGAAAGCCTCGCCAGCAGGATCATTGGCCGCGTTCCGGCGGAGGATATTGTCAATCCGGATACCGGAGAAGTCATTGTGCCCGCCGGCCGCGAGATCGACAGGCGGCTTGCCAACCGCATCGACGATGCCGATATTATGGAGGTCACCATCCGCTCACCGCTGACCTGCGAAGCCCGCAACGGGGTTTGCTCGAAGTGTTACGGCCGCGATATGGCCACCCAGCGTCCCGTCGAACTGGGGACGGCGGTGGGCATCATAGCAGCCCAGTCAATCGGCGAACCCGGCACACAGCTCACCATGCGGACATTCCATACCGGGGGTGTCGCCGGCGAGTACATCACAGGTGTCGCCGACGTCAAGCAGCGCAAGCAGCAGGCGCTCAAGAGCCTTCATGAAGACGTCAACAGCGGACGGGTGTCGCTGGAGCAGGCAGGCAGCGGACGCGCCCGCAAGCGCGCCATCAAGGAAATGTTAAAGGTCCTGGAAAGCGGCGTTCACGGTCTGTTGCGTGTTGTGGAGCTGTTTGAAGCACGCACACCCAAGGGCGAGGCCATCACCTCAGAAGTGGATGGGATCGTCCACGAAATTCAGCGTGTCGGGTTCCGCCGTGTGATCATTCACGCGGTGCATTCCCTCGATAACGTTGATGTCATCCGCGGCGAACGTCTGGCACACGATGTTTACGCCGCCGACGGTGAAACGCTTCTGGCAGAACAGGGCACCAAGCTGCTCAAGAAGGTCCGCACAAAGCTGAGAAAGGCCGGCAAGACGGAGGTCACCACCGAGCATTCGTATCTGCTCCCGCCGCGTGGGAAGCTGTATGTGCGTGAAGGCAGTGAGGTCAAGGCGGGAGATCCGCTCATCGCCGGTCCGCTGGAGCCCGAGGAGATTCTGGAGAAAAAGGGTATGCGCGGGGTGCAGGAATACCTGCTTCGTGAAGTGCAGAAGGTGTATATCCCCCACGGAGTCGAGATTAACGACAAGCATATCGAATGCATCGTCCGCCAGATGCTCCTGCGTCGTAAGATCATCGACCACGGTGACACGCGGTTCCTGCCGGGCCAGACGGTGGACCGCTTCGAATTCGACCAGGAAAACGAACGTGTTCGAGAAGAAGGCGGGCGCGAGGCGACAGCCAGGCCGCAGCTTCTGGGGATCACGCAGGCCTCTCTGGCGACCGACAGCTTCCTGTCGGCGGCCAGCTTCCAGCGCACCACGCGCGTATTGAGCGAGGCGGCGTGTGAGCATAAGTCAGATCCGCTGCAGGGCCTGAAGGAAAACGTCATTATCGGCCGGCTCATCCCTGCAGGCAGCGGGATGAAGGAGCATCGTGACCGCGAGATTTCGTTCGCCGAGGGCCTGGAATTGGAGATGGAAGGCAGGCCGGAAGAGGAGTCCGCCGAAGAGGCATTGCAGCGATTGATCAGCGAATTTGGGGCAGAAGGTACATCATAAGGCCGTATCTGCGGCCACTGAAGTAAAAAAAGTCGGGATTTTCACAATAAAAAATGGCCGATGATGTTGACAGCCGCTCGTATGTCCCCTATAATAAATGCCTGCCTACCCAACATTATCAACCGGCCACGACAGCCGTTGTGGGCGGCATGAGTGGACGTTTCAGGCACTACAGAGTTGTAAGTGGGAACAACGTCTGTCTTGTCAATAGTAGGCGGATTCTACAAAATAAATAAGGGGGCGACGCACGTCGGAGCCGTCGCATGACGGCGCTTCAACGTGATATCCTGAGATACATTGTACGTGTGAACCCCTCGTCCGGCAGGGGTTCTTTATTTTCTCTGCCCCTTTTGCATCACATCGAGACTACCCTGGCACCGAGGAGCGATTCTCTCTTGCCGACGATCAACCAGCTTGTCCGAAAAGGGCGCGAAAAGAAGAAGCAGAAGACCAAGACGCCAGCCTTGAAAGTTTCCTGGAATGCGTTGAAACGCAAGGCGAAAACGGTTGACGGCGCACCCCAGCGGCGCGGTGTGTGCACCCGTGTATGGGCTCAGACACCCAAGAAGCCCAATTCCGCGTTGCGGAAGGTGGCACGCGTCCGCCTGTTTAACCGCCAGGAGGTCACGGCGTATATCCCCGGCGAGGGGCAGAACCTTGTGGAATACTCCGTGGTTCTCATTCGTGGCGGCCGGGTCAAAGATCTCAACTCGGTCAAGTACCACGTCATCCGCGGCACGCTGGACGCCTCGGGCGTCGAAGGCCGGCGACAGGGACGCTCCAAGTACGGCACAAAGAAACCTGACTGACTTTCACCGTAGCTGTTTTGCAACAACAAGCAGGTCAAGGAGCAGTTGTATGCCCAGAAAAAGAGACGTGGCAGGCCCGGAACTGCAGGGGGATCCAGTGTTTGAGAGCGTCCTCGTTCAGAGGCTCATCAACGCTATCCTCACAGACGGGAAGAAGAGTCTTGCCGAACGCATCGTGTACTCGGCATTCGAAGAAATTGAGAAAGCGTCCGGAGAAAATCCGCTGGACGTGTTCGTCGATGCGCTCCGCAACGTGGCGCCGGAAGTAGAAGTCCGGCCCCGTCGTGTCGGTGGCGCGACCTACCAGGTGCCTATGGAGGTCCCGTTACAGCGCCATATCACTCTCGGTATCCGCTGGCTTGTTGCCGCCGCGCGGGACCGCAGTGACCGGCGAATGTATCAGCGCCTGGCCAACGAACTTATGGATGCTGCCAACAGTGAGGGAGCTGCAGTCAGGCGACGCGTCGAAGTTTACCGCATGGCGGAGGCCAACAAGGCCTACGCCCACTACCGGTGGTAAAACGATCATCCTGACGCGACCCTGTGAAGCAGCAGTTGATGGCTACTAAACAGTAGGTCGCGTTCTTGCGTGTTTTGAGAATATAAACTGACCCTATTGCACGTCATGGAGTAACCGTGAGCAAAAAGAAGGAGCTGCAGACAACTCGGAATATCGGCATCGCCGCCCATATCGATGCAGGCAAGACCACAACGACAGAGAGAATCCTGTACTACAGTGGTCGAACCCATCGGATGGGAAACGTTGATGACGGCAATGCAGTAATGGACTGGATGCCGCAGGAAGCCGAACGCGGTATCACCATTACCTCTGCGGCCACCACGTGCCAGTGGAAGGGTCACCGCATCAACATCATCGACACACCAGGCCACGTAGATTTCACGGTTGAAGTCGAGCGGTGTCTGCGGGTGCTGGATGGCGTCGTCACCGTGCTGTGCGCAGTGGGTGGTGTCCAGCCGCAGTCCGAGACGGTGTGGCGGCAGGCCAACAAGTACCAGATTCCGCGCTTCGTTTTTGTCAACAAGATGGACCGGACCGGCGCCGATTTTCACGACGTCCTGCACCAGATGCGCAAGCGTCTGGGGGCCGAGGCCGTCGCGATCCAGATACCGATAGGCGCTGAAGAAGAGTTTGAAGGCGTTATCGATCTTATCAACATGGAAGCTATCTACTGGGAGGACGAGCTTGGCGCCGAGCCGCGACGTGCCGAGATTCCCGAAGAGCACATGGAGCGCGCCGACGCCTTCAGGGAGTATCTGATCGTCACCCTGGCCGACCAGGACCCGGATCTCGAAGAGAAGTTCTTCTCCGGCGAAGAGCCGACCACCAAAGAGCTCGAAGACGTACTGCGCGAAAGCACCCTCTCATTCGACCTTGTGCCGGTATTATGTGGCAGCGCTCTGAAGAACAAGGGCGTTCAGCCGCTTCTGGACGCGATTGTCAGGTATCTGCCATCACCGCTCGATGTCCCTCCGGTAAAAGCTGTGCACGCTGACACCGGGGAGGAGATACCGCTGCCGGCGTCCTTTGACGAACCGGTGGCCGGCCTGATTTTTAAGGTCGAAACCGACAGGCACTTCGGCCAGCTTTCGTACTGCCGAATCTATTCGGGCAGTGTCAAAAAAGGCGACACCGTGTTCATCGGCGAGAACAGAGAAAAGCAGCGCATCTCGCGCATCCTGCGCATGCATTCCAACCGCCGTGAGGATATTGATGAGGCCGGAGTGGGCGACATCGTCGGGTTTGTCGGGCTGAATGCAGTAACCGGCGACACGATGACGACACATCCCGAGCCGATTTTGCTCGAAGATATTGAGTTTCCCGAGCCGGTCATTTCGATGGCCATCGAGCCCAAGACCTCTGATGATGAAGACAAGCTGACACAGAGCCTGCACGCGCTGGCGTCCGAGGATCCGACCTTTTCAGTGCGTACTGATCATGAGACGAGCCAGCAGATCATATCCGGAATGGGCGAACTGCACCTTGAAATCATCAAGGACCGGCTGATGCGAGAGTTTTCCGTTGAAGCCAACGTGGGCAACCCGCAGGTGGCGTACAAGGAAACTATCACCACGACAGCCACCAGCCGGGGCCGGTTTGTCCGCCAGACCGGCGGCCAGGGACAGTACGGTGATGTCACAATGCGGCTGGAACCCACAGGTCGCGGCGAAGGCTATGAGTTTATTGATGAGACGAAGGGCGGCGTCATCCCGGAAGAGTTTATGCGGGGTGTTGAAGATGGTATCGAGCAGGCGATGGCCTCGGGAAGTCTGGCGGCGTATCCGATTGTAGATGTCCGGGTGACGGTGTTGGACGGTCGCACCCACGATGTGGACTCCTCGGAGCTGTCATTTAAGATGGCCGCAATGCAGGCGTTCCGTGACGGCTATGAGCAGGCCCGTCCCGTTTTGCTGGAACCGGTCATGGCCGTGGAGGTCGTCACGCCGGAGGAATACATGGGTGACGTTGTTAACGACCTTACGGCCCGCCGGGCGGAGATCAGCACCATGCGCACGTCCGCCGGCGACACACAAACGATCAAGGCTCTTGTGCCCCTGGCCAACATGTTCGGATACTCCACCGCACTTCGATCACTCAGTCAGGGACGAGCGACGTACACGATGGAACCGCAGTCATACGCCCAGCTGTCACCTGAAAGACAGGCTGAGATAGCCGGGTCTCGCTAGAAAAGTGAAGGTCGAATTCCGCATCCCAGTTCGGGAGGTACAACGAGATGGCGAAAGAGAAATTTGTACGAGACAAGCCGCATGTAAACGTAGGCACGATTGGTCACGTGGATCACGGGAAGACGACGTTGACGTCAGCGATGACGCGGGTGCTGTCGCAGTCAGAAGAGGGCGACGCGACTCATCTGCCGTTTGATGAGATCGACAAGGCCCCCGAGGAGCGCGAGCGGGGCGTGACGATCCAGACGTATCACGCCGAATATGAGACGGCGAACCGCCATTACGCCCACGTTGACTGTCCGGGCCACGCGGATTACATCAAAAACATGATCACCGGTGCGGCTCAGATGGACGGTGCGATCCTGGTTGTCGCGGCGACAGACGGTCCGATGCCACAGACTCGCGAGCACATTCTGCTGGCGCGCCAGGTAAACGTGCCTGCCATCGTGGTCTTTTTGAACAAGACTGACGAGATGGAAGACGAGGAGCTTTTGGAGCTTGTGGAGCTTGAGGTCCGCGATCTTCTGACGGAATACGAGTTTCCGGGAGACGACATCCCCATCATCCGTGGTTCGGCGCTTGAGGCGATGGAGAACGCCACGGGAGACCGAGACGATCCGGCCGCTCAGCCGATCTGGGAGCTTGTTGACGCGATGGACGAGTACATCCCGCAGCCGGAGCGCGACGTTGACCAGCCGTTTTTGATGCCGATCGAGGACGTGTTTACGATATCGGGACGCGGGACGGTTGCGACGGGCCGCGTGGAGCGCGGGATCATCCGGACAGGTGACGAGGTTGAGATCATCGGTCTTCGCGACACGCAGAAGTCGGTTGTGACTGGAGTTGAGATGTTCCGCAAGATACTGGACGAGGGGCGCGCCGGCGACAACATCGGAGTGTTGCTTCGGGGCATCGAGCGGGATGACATCGAGCGCGGCCAGGTGGTTGCGATACCGGGTTCGATCACCCCGCACACGAAGTTCGAGGCTGAGGTTTATATCCTGAGCCAGGACGAGGGCGGGCGCCACACGCCGTTTTTCAACGGTTACCGTCCGCAGTTTTACTTCCGGACAACGGACGTGACGGGTTCGGTGGAGCTTCCGGAGGGCACCGACATGGTGATGCCGGGTGATAACGTGAACCTGGAGGCCGAGCTGATCGTACCGATCGCGATGGAAGAGGGACTT
>JAWODS010000061.1:0-8775 GCA_046483205.1 Armatimonadota bacterium
GCACGCCCGTGGTCGCATAGGTCCGCCGCGCGGCCAGCGCGTCGTAGATCGCCTCACGCGTCAGTTCCGGCGCGTAGACGCCCGTGAAGCCGCTCTTGCGCATCACGCACCACTGCCGGTCCTGCGGGTAGGAGCGTCCGGGCATCCCCGCGTGGCTGTCACCGGAGCCGATAAAGCCCAGCCTGTATCCCCGCGCAAGTGCGTTGAAGACACCGGAGCCCGGCTTTTCGGATTTGTCCCACAGCGGGTCATTGTGCTCCACGCCGCTGCCCCAGCACGAATAGGCCTCCACGATCGGCTCAAGCTCGGGATCGTAAAAATCCCAGTCTGTCCACACCTTGGTGTGGTGTGGGATGCTGATGATGTCATCGCGCCCGCTGAAGTATTCAAACATCCCTTCGGCGTCCCCGCTGGGGAGGTCGTCGAGGGTGGGTTCGATTTCACAGCCGCGGTAGATGATATTGCGGTGTCCCTGCGGCCCGCCGTACTCAAACGCCTTGAATGCCACAAACTCTCCCGGCTCGTAGTGGCGCTGTGCGGCCTCCTGGGTGTCCTGCCAGCCCTCCTTATAGCAGCCCCCGGCGTCGGTGAGGGCCATGAAATCGAGGCCGGCGATGTCCCGGGCGTATTCATAGTTCTCATCCGGGGTGCCGATGGAGTCGCTGTGCCACATGCTCTGGCAGTGCAGGTCGCCGAAGTAGATATTCAGATCGCGGTCGGTTATCCACACGGGGTTGCTGGTGGTGCAGGTTCCGCCGTCGGCCATCTCCGCGTTGACGCGGTGGACGCCCTCTTCGGGCGCGACGATGTCTCGCACTTTGATGTGGTTGTCATCAGCGGCATCAAATGTCACACTTCCGGGCATCGCCAGCAACGGAGATTCTGGAGAGAGCCTGACCTCACCCTCGAAGAAGGTCAAAGGCCGGTTTTTGAAACGGTCAGTAGCCGAAATCCGCATCGTCATTGCTTCATCCGGTGAGACGACGGCGGGGAGGACAACGTTGAATCGGCTCGGCTCATCGGGCAGGACCCGGATCTGCAGCTCCTCGGCGGGAAGCTCGATGAACGTCCGATCCCCGGAGGTGTCAACATAGGCATGGAAGTAATCCTTCGGTGTCGGTGCGACGCGCTGGGCCTCAACGCCGCCCTCGCCCCACGTCGTATCACCGTAGATGACCGTAATGACATCACCTTCGGACAGATCGGCCTCTTTGACCTTAGCGACGATGTGGTGTGCCCAGGGGCCACTGAGCTCACCGGTACAGTGGCGCTCCTCGGCCGCCAGGTCGATCCATGCATCCGTGTCGCTTTCCAGCTCGACCTTCACATTTTTTCGGGAATAGCTGCAGTAGCCGTCATCGTAGCCGCCGCGATCGTGTCCCGCTTGGAAGTATCGGTGCAGGGGCACGCGGGGCCACTCCCACGCATCGTTGGGGGTGGCGATACGCAGGCTTCCGCCCTCGGCCAACCCCGCCGATCCGACGGTATAGCGGAAGGTGAGCGTGACCGTGCTTCCGGCCACGATGTCGTCTCTGGGAGACATGGCGATAGATCCGTGTTCAGTCATGTCGGGTGCTCCTCGGCGGAAATCGATTTTCTTGCGTATGGCGATGAGGTGTCACGGCCTGCCAGATGCTGCTGTGAAGGTCTGCGACAGCGCCCGCTCAAACGCTGAGGGACAGGGATTTGGCATAAAGATACGTGGCTGGGGCGCTTTGGAGGAAAGCAATGTATGTATCACACCGGACGGACGGGCACCGGCTTTGTGTCAAGTCTATTGTGGCAGCCATGAGCGATATGTGGCGGTGATCCCGGTCACGTACGGCGCTGTAAAGACCTGACGCACGCTGTCACTCGCTTTCGAGACTGTCGAGAAACTCCTGGGCGGCCGAGGCGATGTCGGGCCTGTTTTCCGACGCAGCCGCTTCCTTCACCAGCTTTTTGCCCTCTGCGACCTGTCCGGATTTCACCAGGCCGTAGCCGAGGTGCCATTTCACGGCCGGACTGTTCGACCAGTTCTCCTGAACCATTCGCAAAAGCTCAATGCCCTGCTCGTATTCACCGGAGCGGACGAGCACCCACCCGTAAGTATCTGCGAAGGCGTGGTTCGAGCGGTGGATCTGGATCGCCTTGCGAACGAGCTTGGCGGCCCGATTGAGCTCCCTGCCCTCATCTGCCAGAAGGACTGCAAGATTGTTGGCCGCAGCCGCGAAGTTTGGATTGATCAACATGGCCTGTTCATAGGCTTCGATGCCCTTTTCCACCTCTCCGGTGCGGGCGTACACCGTCCCGGCGACAAACCAGATCACCGCATCGTCCGGAAGTGCCGCAACCGCCTCATCGGCGGCTTCGACCGCTTTGTCGAACTCTTCTGCCTGGACATAGGCTCTCACCAGTGCCCGCCGGTATATCCGCTCCTCAGGGGCCTGTGCGACGGCTTTTTCGTACGCAACTGCAGCCTCCGCAGGCTGATCGGCCGCCAGTTGCGCGTCCCCCAGCCCGTAATACAGCGGTGGATATTTCGGGCTGGTTTGGGTACCGTGCTTGAGCAGTGTGATTGCCTCATCAACCTTATCCTGGCCCATCAGCGCTCGTCCCGCCAGAAGCTGCGCCACGCCGGGACCGTTGTTGTTGTCATCAAGCAGCCGACGGATCATCTGCTCGGCCTCTTCCGGTTTGCCCTCCCCGAGGAGCATGACAGTCATGCCCACAACAGCCCTCGGATATTCCGCGTCCTTCTCCAGCGCCTTTTCGAGGGCTTCTTTCATCTCCTGAGGCTTGTTAAGCAGGGTATAGGCCTGAGCCAATCGCTCCCACGCAGCCGCCGTTTGTTGCTGCTCCGCTTCCGCTTTGATGATTTCGACAGCCCGCTCGGCACCAAACTGGTCGCGCGCCTGCTCGACCTCGGGAGTCAACCCGGTGAGGTCGTCAGATTCCCGGCCGCAGCCGGTGCACAGCAGCAGGATAAATCCGGCCAGCAGCACCAGCAGAAATGCCCGTTTGCCTACGTTTGTACCAGTCAATATCTGTGCCCTTTCGTTGATGAAATTCTCGCCACGCGATCCCCGGTGCGGACAGCGGTGTGTCGGCCACACGTCACAAAGTTCACTGCACACATTATACAACATTGAAAGTCTTACCGGGACACAATTGTCAGGCTCCGTCCGACAGAGCTGCATCGCGTCCGGGAGGCTGCACCGATTATAGCATATTTTTCTCAAATCGAAGGCACTCTGAGGCGAGGTATGGACATCGGCTCCAGCAGATGATATTATCAAAATAGAACAGATGTTTGTATGGGAGGATGCGATGGCCGATAAACAGCTTCTTCACGCCGATATGGACGCATTTTTTGCCTCCATCGAGCAGGTCGAGAATCCGGAGTATCAGGGCAAACCCGTCATTGTCGGCGGACAGAGCGGGCGGGGGGTCGTCTCAGCCGCCTCGTATGAGGCCCGCGAGTATGGCGTACATTCCGCAATGCCGATGTGGAAGGCGAAAGACCTGTGCCCCCATGCCGTCTTTTTGCCCGTGAACATGGAGCTGTATCGAAGCTATTCGATGCAGGCCGTGGAAGTGTACCTCAGCTATACGCCCAGAGTGGAGCAGGTGTCTGTTGATGAGGCGTACCTGGACATCACGGGGACACAGAAGCTTTTCGGCCCGCCCGTCGAGGTCGCCCGACAGATCAAGCAGCGCATCCACGAGCGGCTCGGCGTAACGTTGTCCATCGGCATCGCCAGCAACCGGTTGATGGCGAAGATCGCCGCGGACTGGGAAAAGCCCGACGGCCTAACACATATCCCGGAGGAACGCGCCGCGGAGTTCCTCACCGATCTGGATGTCTCCAAGCTGCCGGGGATCGGGGATGCCACAGCCGAACGGCTGCGGTATATGGGCGTCAGCACCATCGGCCAGCTCCGGCAGATCCCCCTGACACTGCTTCAGAAAGAGTTCGGCAAACACGGCGTCTCCCTGTACCAGGCCGCGCGCGGGCAGGGCAGCGACGAGGTGTGCGAATACGGCAAACAGCCCGAACGCAAGCAGGTGAGCGAGGAAACGACGCTTGAGACCGACAGCAGGGATCTCAAGCGTCTGGAGAAGATACTGCTGTCGGTGGCCACGAACCTCGGGCGGCGGCTGCGTGAAAAGCGCCTCATGGGTCGCACCATCACGCTCAAGCTGAAGTATTCAGATTTCAAGCAAATCACCCGCAGCTTCACCATCGAACACGCCACCGCCGACCAGCAGGAGATTTACCAGGTGGCGGCGGGGCTTTTGCGCAATCTCCGTCTCGGTGCCCGGCGCGTCCGGCTGGTGGGCATCAGTGTCAGCAACCTCACCGACGGCGCCGGAGCCGCACAGCTCAGCCTGTTCGATGATACGCCCCGCCAGGCGCACCGTCTCAATCGCGCGTGGGACGAAATCGTGGAAAGGTTCGGGGATGACGCCATCACCCAGGCCCGGCTTCTGGGTGAAGATGAAAGTGAATAGCGCGTTGCAGGGTTCCGGAACTGTCCCCGGATGCCTGTGAGCCGTCTCACAGGCATCTTGAAGCACACGCGCCGGTGTGTGGTGAGGCCCTACGAACCCTCGTCGTGCTCCCGCAGCCACTGCAGGGCATTCATGAACGGTGGTGGGGGAGGGGCGGAGAGCTGAAACTCCTCATCGGTGCCCGGATGCGTGAATGTCAGTCTCGCCGCGTGAAGCGCCTGCCCCTGCAGGGCCTCAACAAGGGCATCGAGTGATGGAGGACCGCCGGTATCCTGCTCGGGGTCACCGTACTGCTGGTCCGATATGACGGGATGTCCGATATGCTGCATGTGGACGCGGATCTGGTGGGTGCGGCCGGTCTGGAGGCTGCATACAACCAGCGAGGCCTGCCGGTCCCGCCGCCGCATCCCTTCGGGGGTCCAGGAGAAGTGGAAGGGTTCGGCGACGGCGTAGTCGGTCACCGCTCGCCGTCCACCCTCTTCCAGGACCGCCATCAGTGTCCGGTGGTGAGGATTGCGCCCGTAGCGGGTTGCGATATGTCCCTGCCGGGGCTCTGGAATACCCCAGACGAGCGTCTGATAGATACGCTTCACCTCGCGTCGCTCAATCTGCTCCGACAGGCGGCGGTGTATCTCATCAGATTTGGCGACCAGCACTAGCCCGGAGGTGTCCTGGTCGAGTCTGTGGACCAGTCCGGGGCGTTTGGCCCCACCGCGCCCGCTCAACTGCGCGCAGTGTGCCAGCAGCGCATTGATCAGCGTTTCGTCCGGATGACCCGGGCCCGGATGCACAACCATCCCCGGATCCTTGTTCACGACCAGCAGATCCCCGTCTTCATAGACGATATCCAGCGGAATGTCCTGGGCCTCAATATCCGGCTCTTCGGGTGGAGGGATGGTCATGACAATACGCTGGCCGGCTTCAACGGTGGCAGCGGCCTTCGACATATCTCCATCGAGGGTGACATTCCCGGCGTCGATGAGGCGCTGGACGGCGCTGCGGGAAAGATCATCGCACATCGCGGCGATGCAGACATCGAGGCGCTCGCCCTCGTGCGTCTCCGGCACGATAAATTGTCGCGTTTCAGCTTTTTCAGGCATCAAATCATCCGTCAGTCCCGGGGTCTTTCGGCCATGTCACGGCCATGACGATTCCGGCGATGACGAAGATTATGGCACTGGCAAACTGGGCGACGGTGATATTGGCGGTGCCGTACAGTGGCTCAGCGGTCACACCGGAGCGCGTGTATTCAACCAGAAAGCGGGCGACCGAATACAGCATCAGGAAGCTCAGGAAGAGGTGTCCGTGCTGCTTCAGGAAGGGCTTCAGACGAACAAGTACCAGGAATATGATAAAGGCGGCGGCGCTGGCGTAAAGCTGGGAGGGGTGGAGGGGGACGCCCGGGAGGCTGCATGCACCGGAGGACGGAAAAGTGACCGCCCAGGGCAGATCCGTCGGACTACCGTGACAGCAGCCGTTGAGAAAGCATCCGATCCGTGCGAAGCTGTAGCCGAGGGCGATGCCCGGCGCAAACTGGTCAATGGTCCTGAAGAAGCTGTGTTTCTTATACCGGCAGTAGCCCCAGCCGGCCAAAAGCGCTCCGGCAAGCCCACCGTGAAATGAAAGCCCCCCGGACCAGACGTCGAACACCCCGGCGAATGAAGCGAACTGATGGTGCTCGAGCGCCACGTAAACGACTCGCGCTCCGATAATACTGCCCACCAGCGCCAGGAGGGCGACATCTATGACCTCCGAAAGCTGCAGGTCCTCGTCGTCTGCCGAATACACCGTCCACCACGTTCCGGCGGCGAAGGCGAGCAGCAGCATGACCCCGTAGGCTTTGACCGTCAGTGGCCCGAAGTGGTTGACCAGGTAGAGCAGGACGAGTGCGGCGACCCCTGAGACAAGGGCTGTCCAGGCGTAATCAGTCGGCTTAAGTTTCCTGTCCTCTTCCCGGTTTTCCAGGTACTGCCAGAGAATGACGAAGAAGAAAACGCCGGCCCACAGGATGACAATAGCCCCCCAGCTCCACGGCCCGACAGCGAAGAGTATTGATCTCATGGTGTATCATCCTGTGGCTCGCGGTTGAGTTCTGCGGCGATGAGATAATAGCAGATCATGGCCGCACTGATGACGACCGCTGTGTCTGCGAGGTTAAAAACAGGCCAGATGTGAAAATCGATAAAGTCCACCACGGCCCCAATTCTGACGCGGTCTGCGAAGTTTCCGGCGGCGCCACCCGTTAGGACGGGCAGTGCGATGCGCAACAGGCGGTCAAAGCGGGCGCAAAACAGGCCGCTGATAAGGAGTACCGCAACCATCACGCCGGTTATTATCGTCAGCCACAGCGTCGCACCGGACAGCATGCCCCAGGTTGCGCCCGTGTTGAAGCGCAGATGGAAGCTCATAACCGGCCCCAGGATCTCAACCGCCTGGCCGGGATGGAGGAAGGATGTAACGACCCCCTTTGATATTTGGTCCAGAATGAAAACAGCCAGAGCTATCCCGTAGAAGATTCCGGCACACCGAACAGTGTTCACTGCTGGCTGGCTATCCTCCTCTACAGGCATCGTCATGCAGACAGCTCCTTGCGGCATTTTTTACAGAGGCTGGCATAGGGCAAAAACTCGAGCCGGGCTTTGGTAATGTTCTTGCCGCACCTGTCGCATATCCCGTAGGTTCCTTTCTCGATCTTGTCCAGGGCGGCGTTGACGGCCTCAAGTATCTCGCGGAAGTTATCGCCCACAGCCTGAACCTGTCCCCGTTGTGCGGTGTCGAAAGCGGCGTCTCCGCCGAGCTCGTCGAAGTCGCGGGAAGGCGTGTCACGGTTAAACCTGTCTCTTCCGGAGGTCTGGTCATCGAGACGCTTGATATGTTCCGTCAGCCGTTCCTTTTCCTCCAGCAGCCTTTTCTTGAACTCTTCTACGTCCAGCTTCCTTTTCCGTGGCATTTGATAGCCTCCTCGTATCAAAAAAAACGGGCATGATGCCCGGCCGCGGGACTTCTTCTTCGGGATTAACGCTGTGATTCCTGCAGCTTTTTCACACGCCTGGCGCAGCGGTCACAAAGTCCCTCATGCTGTGGATCGTCACCAACGGTCTCCAGCCGCATCCAGCACCGCTCGCACTTTTCGCCACTGTTCTTCTCCGCCGTGATAACGAATCCTTCTTCCATTTTCCCGGGCGCCTCCGAAAGCACTCGGAGTTCGACCGTCGAGACAATCATCAGTCCTCTTAGATCATCAAAGCTTTCAAGAAGTTCACGGGTCGGCTCATCGGCATAAATCGTCAGCCGGGCCTCCAGCGGATTGCCGCATTCACCGCTCTCCTTGGCCTCTTCCAGAGCGGCCATCGCCTCATGACGCACCTGCAGGAACATGAAGACTCAGAAGAGTTTTATAAAATAATTCAAACTTGTATTGATGGTGCTTGCGAGCTGTCTAAAAAAATAGTGGAGAGTCAAGAGGGAATTGATCAATGAAAAAGCAGACTAAGAATATGAGCAGTATTAGAACTGTTATTGGGAAAAAATATGAATAAAAGAATCATCTACACCATACAGCTACCTAAGTGGCTACATGACTGGCTTAAGGCTAAAAGAGAGGAGACTATGAAACCTATAAGCGTGATTATCAGAGAGATTGTCTCTGAAGAGTTTGTTAGAGAAAACGAAAGGAAAGGAAAGAAAAAATGAACGATATATTGAAATCATATGACTATGAAAAGTTTAAATTTCTTGCGAGAAACAGAGAGATAAATCAAACGAATATCAATAACTTGAAGGGGGAAATTTTAAAAAAAGGTTACATAGAATTTTTCCCGATTGTTGTATCCCCAGATATGGAAATTTTAGACGGTCAACACAGATTCATTGTATGTAAAGAGTTAAAACTCCCTATCATATATCAAGTCATTGATATATCTACCGAAGAGGAAAAAAAAGAATATATCAAATCGGCTAATGCGATAAAGGCTAGATGGATATGTAAAGATTATGTCAATTTCTATAAGGATGAAAACCCATTTTATAGATATCTCCATACCTTGGAAGAAAAATACAAAGTCAGTTCTACATATCTCATAAAAGTTTTGAGCTGTATAGGTAGTATTAGATATTCAGATTATAGACTGGGCTTAGGTGACATAAAAAAGATCCCTTTTTACTTTGAAGATTTTCTTTACGGTCGGTTCAAGCTCAGCCACTTTAATCTCAATCGTCTGTTCATAGACAGCATCGGCATCAGGGAAGATAGGCTGGTAATGGTTACCTCGCCCCTGTGAG
>JAWODS010000177.1:0-8906 GCA_046483205.1 Armatimonadota bacterium
CGTCATAGGCGCTGCGGACCTCGTCAGCAACGGCGCTGGAACAGGCCAAAAGCATGTCGGCCATGCTGTCAAATTTCGGCACTATTCCGTAGTATGTTGGCAATCGAAACAGGTGTGAATGGTGATGAACGACGATGTGGGTCGAATCGGGCTTCGAGCGCAGTGAGAGGTATCCAAACACCCGCGACGCCGCCATGTGGTAGTGCATGATGTCGTATTCTTCTTCTCGCACGTGGCGTGCAAACTCAGCCATAATCCACGGGAGACCAAAAAAGGATTTGCTGTAGTGGTAGAAGGTGAGATCCAGTGCCTCGAAGTCGTCCTTCATCGCCCGGGCACCGCGCGGAGTATGCAGGTGCACCTCGAATCTGTCCCTGTCCAGGTGGCTGAGCACCCGGTAAAGCTGTGTCTGGATACCCCCCAGGCCGACGTGATCCAGAACGTGTGCAACTTTAATCTTTGTGTTTCGCCGTGCCGCCACCGGCTGGCTCTTCCTCCCGCACAACGTCAGACACCATGTCAGTTCCAAAGCCACCTGTCTTTTGCACTGAATTCAGCGGCTGCGCCCCGGTTTTCTTCAGGATCGCTGCAGTGCATGGCCGTGGTTCTCCGGCTGCGTTTCTCCGTCGCGGACGGCAAACTGACCGTTGACAATCACATGTGGCAGGCCCTCAGGGTACTGATGCGCGTCACGGAAATCGGCCGTGTCCTGCACAGTTTCGGGATCGAAGACGACCACATCGGCGGCCAGGTCCTCTTTGAGAAAGCCGCGGTCAGTGATGCCGAACTGTTCGGCAATCATCCCCGACATCTTCCAGATCGCCTCCGGCAGTTCCACGACCTGCTCATCTCGCACATATTTGGCCAGCACCCGCGGGAATGTCGCGTAGTTTCGCGGGTGTGTCTGCAGGCGCCTGTCAGAAACCAGGTGTCCGTCAGTGCCGACACCCACCAGCGGATGTGACAGGATACGCTTGAGATTCTCCTCCGACATGGTCAGGCCAATCGCCGAAATCTTTCCCATCTTCTCCAGCCGAATCCCGACCTCCAGCAGGTCGCAATCCCACTCTTCGGCGAGTTGTGCGGCGTGTTTACCCTCGACCTCGGGGCGCGGTTCGGCCATCGAGCAAAAGAGGATGGTGTCCGGGCCGCCGCGGTCGTCCCACATGCGCTGCAGATGCTCGCGGATGAGCTGTTCCACGTCGTCATCGTAGAGGTTTTCCCATTCACCGCGCTGGGCTTTGATCCGATAGGCCACCGGAGGCAGTGCATTGGTGGAGCCACCGTGCCAGCCGATATAGGGATACCGGTCCGCCCGCACCTGCAGCCCCCTGTCAGCGGCTTTATCAATCATCGCAAAGACCGTGTCCAGCTTGTCCCATGCCGCCCGGTTCAGCGTCTTCAGATGCGAAATCTGCACCGCGCACCCCGCGTGGTGGGCGATGTCCAGGATTTCACCGAGGGCGGCCAGAAGGAAGGTGTCTTCCGAGCGGATATGTGAGGCATACACGCCACCGAGCTCACCGACCGGTCGCGCGAACTCCAGCACCTCTTCGGAGCTTTCCCACGGCCTTGCGTAGCCGACGGTCACGCCAAAGGCCCCTTCGTCCATGCCGCGGCGGACGGCGTCCTGCATCTGGCGAAGCTCCAGGGCGTTGAGGATCCGCTCCTGGTTATCTTTGCCGAACAGCTCCCACCGGACGGTATGGTGCCCCACCAGTGTCGCGTAATTCTGCTTCATACCGGCTTCATCCACAGTCTGCAGATGCTCGCCGATGGGCCAGCCCGAGCGCCCGCAGTTGCCCGCCATCACCGTCGTGATGCCCTGGCGCACGAGGTTGTCCTCGTGCATGATGCCCTTGTCCACATCCACGTGCACATGAGTATGGGGGTCAATAAAACCCGGACAGACCACCATCCCGGTGGCGTCAATCTCGTGCAGGCAGGTGCTGTCGGTGAGGTCGCCGATAAAGTTAATCTTTCCCATCTTGATGCCGACATCGGCGCGGTAGCCGTGCCGTCCGGTGCCATCGATGACTTCACCGTTATTGATGAGAATATCAAAATCCATGACAATCCTCCGATCGCATTATGGAACACGCGGCAGTCACTGTGGCGGCCGATGCACAACAGGCCTGCAGGGACGGTGACCACCGAAGTACTATTCCCCGGCTCCGGCTGTGTTTCCTTGGAGAGGTTATTCATCCGGTGGTGGGGTGTGGATCATGGAGGCAAAGGTCCCCATGAGTGCAGCAATACCCGCCGCGCCGACGAAAACCCATTCGTGACCGTATCTGTCCCATACCCAGCCACCCAGCGTCGGTGTTGACATCCCCATCGCGTGGTCCATGGTCACGCCCATCGCCAGGCACGCCGGAACGTGCTCGTCATCCTCGGCGATTTTGGAGACGTATGTGTACCGCGCCATACTGACTGAGAACAGAAGCTGGTCGAGCACAAAGCCGACATAGGTGATCCACAGTCCGATTGTGCCCCAGTGGTAGGCAAAGCCATAGACGACGCAGATGACGAGGATAAGCAGGGAGTCGGCGATCAACACGGTGCGCTCGCCGAAATGATCGATGGCATTGCCCACCGCCGGGATAAAGAAGAGACTGAGGGTGGCCGTGATGGACCAGAGGACGGCGAAGGTTGAGGGCGCGCGGCCAAATATCCGTACCAGCACCCAGGGAGCGAAGGTCAAAAATATCTGCTTGCGGGCGCCAAAAAGCAGTGACAGCACATAGTACAGCCAGTAGCGCTTTCGGATGATCAGGCCCGGACGCTGACTCTGCACACCGAGATTGCGCATGAAGACAAAGAGCGTCGCCGATCCCAGCGCAAACAGTGCGCCGAAGCCGTAGGTGAGCCAGTAAGGCGGCATCTCGTGACCTGCAGTCGTCAGATAGACCACAGCGGCACCGACGATAGTGGCGAAGGCCCCCACCGTCCGGACCTGTCCCAGGCGTCGGCCCCTTCCCTCGCGCTCCGCGAGGCTCATGCTGATCGATTCGCGCACCGGCATGACCAGGTGCTGTCCGATGCTCCACAGGAACATGAACAGCACCATGATATACCACGAGTCGATACCGATGTCTATGTGGCCCGCGGCCGCCAGACCCGTAAACCCGAGTGCCGTACACCCCATGGCAACGGCTCCAACACGCGTCTCCGGCATAAACGCCAGCGCACCGGCGGTGAGTGTCACCAGAAGCCCCGGAAGCTCGCGGGGGAACTCGAGCTGTCCGCGCGTTTCGGCGGAGATCTGATACACGTCGTCCAGATAGTTATTGAAGGTGGTATGGAAAACTCCACCTGCCGCACCGGTCAAACCGATGGCGAGCAGGAAGAGGATGAGGTGGGGGTGTATTGATTTTAGCCGTTTGAGAACTTTCGAGGGCCTCATTCAATCGCCGTTGCGCATTATAGTCCTGCCGTGCCGGACAGTCAAAAGAGAAATAATACAATATCCACAAGGAAGCTGAAGCTCTCTATCGAAGGAGTCAGCAGTGGTTTTAAACTACAGGGAGGTGTTGAGAATGGCTACGGCACGAGAGATCATGACAACGGGTGTGGTGATGATCGACGGTATCGCAACGGTCGCTGAGGCAATCGCGAAAATGAAGCAGCAGGGGGTTCGAGCGCTCATCGTCGATCGCCGGGATGAGGCGGACGCCTACGGGATCATCACACAGCGAGACATCTGCTACAATGTTCTCGCGGAGGGCCTGGACCCCAATGAGGTCAAGGTCCATGAAATCCACTCCAAGCCGCTCGTGGTCGTCAATCCGGACCTGGATGTAAAGTACGTCGCCCGGCTGATGGCGAACATGGGCCTGTCACGCGCCCCCGTCATCTTCGACGGCAAGGTGCAGGGCATCGTCTCCGTTACCGACATCGTCCAGAAAACCGTATGAATATGAAGACTATGTGGGACTAACAGCTGCAGTAGCGCTCACACCTACCGATACACCAGCATCCAGAAAGCTCTCACCACGTGGTGGGAGCTTTCTTCTTTGGTGGAATGAAAACATTACAGAGGGCGGGCGCTGCAGTGTCAGCAGATCCGCGGAAGCAGTTCGCCGGCGGGCAGGTCGAGGATCCGGTGGGTGCCGATCGGGGTCTCGATCTGAACGGTGCCGGGGCGTTCTCCGGTTATTTCACCGATTTTCGCGGCGTCTTGCCCCAGGGGATGATCCTTCATCGCCGCAAGCACCCGGCCTGCAGCCTCCGGTGCGACGACGGCCGCCAGCTTCCCTTCATTCGCCACAACGTACGGTGACAGCCCGAGGATTTCACAGGCGCCGACGACCTGGGCAGCGACGGGAATGGCTGTTTCCCGCAACGTCATTCCGACAGCGGAGGAATGAGCGATCTCGTTCAGTCCCGCCGCCATCCCGCCACGCGTGAGGTCGCGCAGCACGTGCACACCCTCTCCCGCGGCAGCAAGCATCGCAGCCACGAGTGTATGCAGCGAGGCGGTATCGCTCTGTACCGGAGCGGCGATGCGCAGGTCATCACGGGCGATCATCACCGCCACCCCGTGATCGCCGAGAGTCCCGTTGACGATGATCACATCCCCCGGCCGGGCGGTGGTGACCGAAGGCGAATGGCCGGTGACGTGACCGATGCCGGTGGTATTGATGAAGATACCGTCGGCGCTGCCCCGTTCGACAACCTTTGTATCACCGGTGACAACCCGGACGTCGGCTTCAGCCGCGGCCTCGCCGATGGAGCGGACGATCCGCCGCAAAAGCTCAAAAGACAGCCCCTCTTCGATGATGAAGCCGAGGCTGAGATACTGCGGGGTCGCACCACGCATGGCCAGATCATTAACCGTCCCGTGGACCGCCAGTGAGCCGATATTTCCTCCGGGAAACTCCAGCGGGCGGACGGTGAATGAATCGGTGCTCATAACAGTGCGTTCGCCGACAGCAATTTCTGCGGCGTCTTCGAGCGCTTTCGGGGATTGCCCGCCGATTGCCGGAAGCAGCTCCTCGGTGATAAGACGGGTCATCATCGCCCCGCCACTGCCGTGTCCCAGTGTGACGACATCATTGTTTGATTTGCGCGCCATGGACTGGACCTTTCTGAAATGCCGTTGCGCTGTGTCTATGAGCGACAGGACATCCAGCGAGTGTGGATAAAGCACCGGATCATTGGTCACTTGTCGATTCAGGTTCGCGCGTATTTGTATGCGGCCGCACACGCGCCCTCCGAGGAAACCATGCACGGTCCCAGGGGGTTCTCAGGCGTGCAGGCCGTTCCGAAGGACGGACAGCTTTGGGGATCGATTTTGCCCTGCAGTACCTCGCCGCAGAGACAGCCGGGAACGTTGCGCTCGAGCGCGGGTTCGAGGCTGAAGCGTCTGGTGGCATCATAGTCGCTGTATTGGGGACGGATGGCAAGACCGCTTTGCTGCATTTCTCCGAGCCCCCGCCACAGGGCGTCGGCGGGCTCGAAAACGGCCGCCATCTGCTCCCGGGCCTTTGGGTTGCCCTCGGGCTGCACCGCCCGCCTGTAGCAGTTTTCAACCTTTGCCTCACCGGCGGCCTGCTGCTTTGCCAGTGCGAGGACGGCTTCCATGATATCCACCGGCCCAAAGCCTGCGACGGCACACGGAATCCCATACTCTTCAGCCAGAAAATCATAGGCGTGTGTGCCGATAATGGTGCTGACGTGACCGGGACACATGAAGGCATCGATGCGGCATTCGGGGTCCTGCACGAGCACTTCCATCGCCGGGGGGATCAGCTTGTGACTGCAATAGACCGAGAAGTTCTGCAGCTTTTGTCCTGCGGCCTTCTGCAATGTCACGGCCACGCCCGGCACGGTGGTCTCAAAGCCGATACCCAGAAAGACCACTTCGGCCCCCGGGTTATCAGCGGCGATTTCCAACGCCTGCATGGGGGAGTAAAGGATGCGCACATCAGCGCCGGCGGAGCGGGCGTCACCGAGGCTGCCGCGGGGACCCGGAACCTTCATCATATCACCAAAGGTGGCGATAATAGCTCCCTGGCGGGCAATCTGCACGATCGCGTCGAGGTCGTCATCATGCGTTACACACACCGGGCAGCCGGGGCCGCAGATGTGGGTGATATTCTCCGGCAGAAGCTGCTCGAGGCCGTAGCGGGCGATGGAGTGGGCGTGGGTGCCACAGACCTCCATGATATTCAGGTGCGGGAAGTCGAATCCCGTAAGCTCCTCGGCGATCTCCCGGCACCGCTCGGCGACCTTTACCATATCTGGCCGATTTCCTCCATGATCGCTTCGATCTCCTCGGCTTCCTCGCGATCAATGCGATTGATGGCAAAGCCCGCGTGCACTAGTATATAGTCGCCGACCTGCAGCTCCTGGCCGATGAGGTCCAGATTCGCCGTTGTCGAAGCCTCCCCAACTTTCACCGTGGCGACGCTGCCCTCTATTTTTTCAATTTTTCCCGGAACGGCCACACACATATATGTCAGTCCTTTTTTGTACGATGGTGAGCGATCAGTGCCTGTCCCAGCGACAGGCAGGCGTCTCCCGGTGGCAGGCTCTTATGCAGCAGGACTTCTATCCCCGAGTTTCGCAAGCGCGCGGACAGTGTCTCAACGAGAATCCCGTTTGCAAAGGTGCCGCCGGAAAGCGCGACGGTTTGAATGCCTGTCTCCTCTGACGTTTGAATGGCGGCGTTGTGCAGCATTTCTGCAAATTCCCTGTGAAATTGGCCGGCAATGACCGCAGGCTCAACCCCCTCCAGCACCGCCTCAACTGCCTGGCGAACCAGGGGAGACGGGTCCATAACCAGGTCCTCGTCAACCAGTGTCGCCCCAATCGTCTCATTATCCTGTCTTTCGGCGATCCCCTCAAGCATGATTGCGGGCTGGCCTTCGTAGGTGGCGTGCTGGCAAACGCCCGCCAGCGAAGAGATCGCATCAAACAACCGGCCCGCCGACGAGGCTTTCGGGCAGTTGATATCCTCCTGCAGCATCTGCCGGAACATGGGCCATTTCTCCGCAATCTCTTCCGGATATATGGACGGGATAAGCTCGTCGGCCTCCGACCCGTATATCTCATACAGATACGACATGCCCATGCGGAAGGGCTGCTCGACCGCCGCGTCGCCCCCGGGAAGTCTCACATATTTCAGGTGCCCGATGCGTTCGTAATCTTCATAGTCCGAGACCAGCACCTCGCAGCCCCAGATGGTGTTATCCTCTCCGAGCCCCGCGCCGTCACACGCCAGGCCGATGACCGGCCCGTCGGCGTCATGCTCGGCCATGCAGGAGACGATGTGGGCGTGGTGGTGCTGGGACTGCACCAGCGGCAGCTCGAGCTCATCGGCCTGCTGTTGTGCATGGCGGGTGGAAAGATAATCCGGGTGGAGGTCGCAGGCGAGGATCTCCGGGCTGGCCTGGAAGATATCCTGCAGGTGGGCGGTAATCTTTTTGAAAAAGTCCAGCGACTGCGCATCGGTCAGGTCGCCCAGGTGCTGGCTGACAAAGGCATTTTTCCCGGAGGTCAGGCACACGGTCGTGTTTTTCATGGCCCCGTACGCCAGCACAGTCTGCATCTGTTGCTCAAGCTGCACCGGAAAGGGGATATATCCCCGGGCCCGCCGCAGGAAGATCGGGCCATCATTGCTGTCACGGACGACTGAATCATCACAGCCGATGAGAATATCGCGGTCGTGGATAAGGAAGGCGTCGGCGATGCCTCCGAGCCGCTGGATGGCTTCCTCATTGTCGATACACAGCGGCTCGTCACTGAGATTGCCACTGGTCATCACCAGCGCCGTGAAGGCGATTTCTTCAAGCCGTACTCCCTCGCGTAGCAGGATGTGATGGATGGGCGTATATGGCAGCATGATCCCGTAGTCGCGGCTGTCGGGGGCGACCTCGTGGGCCAGCCCCTCCGGGAGACGCTTTCTCACCAGCACGATGGGGGTTTGCGGGCTTTGCAGAAGCTCCCGGGCGTCATCAGAGATATGTGCGAGGGCCCCGGCGGTGTCGATGTCCGGTACCATGACCGCCAGCGGCTTCTGTTCGCGGAACTTCCGGCGACGCAGCGTTTCGACGGCATCTGCATCGGTAGCGTCACAGGCCAGGTGAAATCCACCCAGTCCCTTGACCGCCACGATTTTGCCCGTTTTAAGCAGTTCGCGCGTGCGCTTGATCGCCGCAGACCCGTCAAGTGTTTCGCCGTCGAGCACAAGCTGCACTGAGGGGCCGCAGTTGGGGCAGGCGACAGGCTGGGCGTGGTAGCGGCGGTCCGTAATATCCTCGTATTCCCGGCGGCAGTTCTCGCACATCTCAAACGGCGCCATGGAGGTGTTGGGCCGGTCGTAGGGCATTTTGCCGATGATCGTATATCGGGGGCCGCAGTTGGTGCAGTTTATGAATGGATGCATGTAGCGGCGGTCATCCGGGTCTTTCAGCTCACGGAGACAGTCCCCACATGTGGCGACATCGGGGGAGACGTAGATGGGGCCGCCGGCCCGCTCGTGGCTGGGCTGGATGGTGAAACCGTCGAATGTCTCGGGGGACAGCGCTTCGGTTTCGACGGCGTTGATGACAGAGATAGGCGGGCTTTCGGGGATGAGACGGCGTTCAAACTCCCGGCATTTGTCCGCCGGCCCCTGGATATCAATACTCACGCCGCCGGTGAAATTGCACACTTCGCCGGATAGCTCAAGCTCGCTGGCCAGCCGGTGTATAAACGGTCTGAAGCCGACGCCCTGCACAATTCCGCGGATCACAATCCGGGCATGGACAACACCCCCGGCATCCGGGGGCATATCGGCAGATTCAGCGGAGGTGTCCATTCAGGTCAAGCGCCCTCATCCAGCTCAACTTTCGACCGTGCATGATGAGACAACAACGGCGTTGTAGTCACCGAGCGTCACGCATGGACTGCCACAGGTT
>JAWODS010000230.1:0-11181 GCA_046483205.1 Armatimonadota bacterium
TTTTGCTCTCTGCGCTATATCCAGGACAATGTCACTCATAACCCGCTCCCGCTAACTTTTTAATTTAATATAATATAAAGGAGGTAAACAATCAACTTTTAAAAACTACCAGGCAGTCCCGGTGTATTATCTCGCTGCACAAAGAGGTACCCAGCTGCTCGCTTATCTGCTTTTCATTCTTGCCCTTAACCTTTTTTAGCTCTTTATCTGAAAAATTGCTTATTCCCTTGGCTAACAGCTGGCCGTCTAAAGAATAAACTTTCAGGGTGTCTCCCTTGTTAAATCTGCCCCTTACCTCCACCACCCCCACGGCCAGGAGGCTTTTGCCCTTCTCTGTTATGGCATCCTTGGCCCCGTCATCAATGACAACTGAGCCTTTGGCCCTCATCCCAAATGCAATCCTCCGCCAGTATGGTGAGGCCATCGGCGTGCCGAACAACTTCGTCATCTACGACGAGTCCCAGCAGAAGACACTGCTCAAAGAAGCTCTCAACATGATGGACTTTGACTCCAAAGAATACACGCCCTCGCAGATTCAAAGCTCCATCAGCTCCGGCAAAAACGAGCTTCTGGATGTGCAGGATTACAGCCGCACCCGCAAGGGGCCGTTCGAGGAGTTCGTCGCACGCGTGTACAGCAACTACCAGGAGCGTCTCCGCTCCAACAACGCGCTCGATTTTGATGACCTGATCAAAAAGGCCGTGGAGCTTCTGGAGACGAAGCCGGAGGTTCTAGGGAAACTGCACGACCGGCTGCGCTACGTCCTGGTGGATGAATACCAGGACATCAACCACGCCCAGTACCGGCTCGTACAACTCCTTTCCCGCCGCCATAACAATATCTGCGTGGTGGGCGATGACGACCAGAGCATTTACGGCTGGCGGGGGGCGAATGTCGGCATCATCCTCGCCTTCCAGAGCGATTTCCCGGAGGCCACCGTCATCAAGCTGGAGCAGAACTACCGCTCCACCGAATGTATCCTGGAATGCGCCCACGAGGTCATCAAGCACAATCCCGACCGTGCGGATAAGAAGCTGTGGACCGACGGCGCCGTGGGTGACAAGCCCGTCATCTACCAGGCCGTCAGCGAAGAAGAAGAGGCGAAATGGGTCGCCAATATCATCGCCTGGCAGGTGCGCAACGGCGAGGCCCGCTACGGTGACTACGCCGTCTTATACCGCACCAACGCCATGTCCCGCGTGCTGGAATTCGCCTTCAGAGACCGCGGCATTCCCTACGAAATCGTCGGCGGAATGTCGTTTTACGACCGCAGCGAGGTGAAGGACGCCGCGGCGTATCTGAGCGTGCTTTTCAACCCCCAGGATTCGATGTCACTGCGGCGGATCATCAACACCCCCACCCGCGGTATCGGGGATGCCACCGTCGGACACCTCACGCGGCTGGCCGCATCAGAGGATACAACACTTCTGGAGGCCTGCCGGCTGGCGGCGGATGACCCGGAGCTCCGGGAAGCCCAGCGCAATGCCGTGATTGACTTTTACGAGATGATGACACAACTGCAGCAGGAGGCCGAGGATCTCGACATCGGTGCCCTGCTCAAGCGCGTGCTGGAACGCAGCGGGTACATTGACTCCCTGGAGTCATCCTCCCGCGCGGAGGACGCCGACCGGCTGGAGAACCTCGAGGAGCTCGTCACCGACGCTGTGAAGTACGAACAAAACACGGAAGACGCCACCCTCGCCGGCTTCCTGGAGCGGCTGGCACTGCTGGCGGATATTGATGAAGCCGAGGACCTCGACAGCTCCGTCTCCCTGATGACACTCCACAGCGCCAAGGGCCTGGAGTTCCCCATCGTCTTTATCGTCGGGCTGGAGGAGGGCATCTTTCCGCACGAGCGCTCGATGGGCGATGAATTTGAAATCGCCGAGGAACGCCGCCTGTGTTATGTGGGTATCACGCGCGCCCAGCGGATGCTGTATATGAGCCACGCGAAGGGCCGCACCATCTTCGGCCAGCCACGCAGACAGAAGCCATCACGATTCCTCAGTGACCTCCCGGAACACCTTGTGGTGGAAAAGGTGCCCTACGATACGCCGTTGAGCCCGCGGATGTTCGGTGACGAGGAGGCGGCCCAGCAGCAGGCCGAAAAGAGCGATTTTGACCTCGATATGACAGAAATCCTCCAGCGCGCCCGCGACAATGAAAAAGAGGCGCAGCGGCGGCAGGACAAAAAAGAAGCCGAACGCACCGAGAAGAAAACGAAAAAGCGCAAGGCCCCCACGCCTCCACCGAAGAAGCGGAAAAAGCCGTCCGGGGCGCGTTCCAAATCGAGCCGCAAAAAATCCCCCGAAAGCTCGGTCCCGGATGAGTTTTACGAGGGCGCAAAAATCGAGCACGAAGATTTCGGCAGGGGCATTATCGTGACCGTGAAAAACGCCGACATCCCGCAGCTCACCGTGGCCTTCCCTGAAAAGGGCCTCAAAAAGCTCCTCGCCGACCACCCAAAGCTGAAGCTGGTGGAATAGCGCCTCGAAAAACCGACAGCATCCTGCAGACAGAGAAAAAGGCTTCCCGAAGGGTCGGGAAGCCTTTCATTTTTTGCACGGGGCATAAGGTATTTCTGCTTCGTGTGGCGCTGTCTCTACGAATGCGCCTCTGTGGTCAGATTCCGACTTTTTCGGGCCTGCCGGATTTCGCGGATCGCTCGGCAGCTTCCATGACACCGATGGCGCGGCCGGCCTCCTCGGGCCTGACCGCCAGCTCCTCGTCCTCCATCAGGTGTGCAGCGATATTCTGGTAATATTTTTCACGCGCGTCATCCAGCAGCGGAATCGTCATGGTCGGCGACAGGGGCTCCATTTCGGTTGCCACGGTAATTGCGTCATCACCCCAGTCCTCAGAGATACCGCCCTTTTCGCCGGAGATGCGCCACTTCGGCTTCGGGACATGGGAGATGCTCGACAGCGTCACGTCCGCCTGCACGTTGTCTTCGAAGCGGATCATTGCGCGCACCTGGTCCTCGTTGGTCTTTTCCTCCCACACGCGCTTGTGGAAAAAGCCGGTGACATCAATGATGGGCCTGTCAATAAGCTGCAGCACCCAGTCGATCATGTGTGCTCCCCAGTCATAAAAGGCGCCGCCGGATATCTTCTTATCGTCTCTCCACCAGCCCTGCGGGGGCCTCCAGCCGCCCATGAACATCTCGACCTCGAATATATCTCCGATGAGGCCCTGATTGACGGCCTCGGTAATGGTCAGATAATCCGCATCCAGCCGCCGGTTGTGATACACCGTCAGCGAAACGTCGTTGGCTTCGGCGGCGAATATCATTTCATTGGCTTCATCAACATTGAGGCACATCGGCTTTTCGACGATGACGTGCGTCCCGGCCTGCAGGCACTGCACCGCCAGCTTCGCGTGGGTGTTGTGGGGAGTGATAACCACGGCGAGGTCGAGGTCCTCTTCCTCAAGCATCGTCGCGAGGTCAAGATATGTCTCAATTCCGGGCAACTCCTCCTGTGCGGCCTCGAGCTGCTTTTCGTCCAGGTCGCAGACGGCGACAACCTCCATCCCATCCTGGGCGTTGATGTAGTTTGCGTGGTGAAGCCCCATGGTGAAGCGCGGGCCGTAGCCGACGATGCCCGCACGAACGCGATCAAGTTTCGGCATACAACTTCCTCCTCTCACTGTGCGTGTACGGTTTGAGTTTATCCATCCGCCGGGCAAAATCCTCCGTCACACACAAAAACGGGCCCCGAAATGTCCGGAGCCCGTTTGCAGGCACGGCTATGGGGGCTATCTCAGCAGGTCTGACCGGCCGCTGCCGGAGCCGATGTCACTGGCGTCAATGTCCAGCTCGGGCCCGGGAGACGAGGGTTTTTCCCCGCCCTCGGGCTGCGTATCGAGCGGCTCGATGATGGTTTCGGACTCGCCGGTGTCCGTGTCAGCCGCCGGAGGGCCGGTATCGGAGTCTTCCATCAGCCCCAGCAGCTTGAGGCCCTCGTTGACGGCCTCTTCGGCTTTGACATACTCCTTTTCGTACAGCGCGTTGCGGGCGGTGTCGAAAAGCGTTTCAAGCTGTTCGACGAGGTCTTCGTTCTCGCCGGATTCTTTGAGCTGCTGATACGGCTCATGCGCGAGCCGCATCTTTGCGCGTATCCGGTCTTCGGCATCGGCTTTTTCGTCAGCGGTTTCGGCCGGCTCCACTTCCGTGTCTTTCACAACCGGTCTCTGTGGCCTCTGCGCTCGCTGTGCGGCTCCGCGCAGGAGGGCAAAGACCTCTCCGGCGAGCTCGTCTTTGTTCTGCTCGAACTCTTCATCACTGAGCCCGCGGATCTTTTCAAAGATTCTCACCGCACCGGTTGTTATCATCTGCTGCAGGCGGGATCCGCTCTCCGCTCTCTGCCGGGGACCTTGCTGGCGCTCTCCGTCGGCGCCGTCGGCCTCTCGCCCCTCTTGAGGCTCCTGTGGCGGGCCCTCGGCCATCAGCTTCTGCATCTGCTGGTTGAACTCCCTGCGCCGCTCGGCAATGTTTTCAAAGCGCTGCAGAGCGGTATCCAGGATGCTTTTGATCTGGTCGGCGTTCTTCTCGCGCATCGCGATTTTGGCGTTCTCGATGTTTTTGTATGCCACGGCCAGGTCGGCTTCTTCAGCCGACACCATGCCGAGCAGTCCCTGCAGAATTACCTGCGGGAGGGCCGCTGATTGCTGCTGTCGCTGGCGCTGGTTTTCGCCGTCGCCGCGGGGGACGCGGACGCTCCGGCGCTGCGTGGTGACTTTTTTGGCATTTTTGGCCGATGTCGTCGCCCTGGCAATGAGCTTTCGGGCCTTTTCGATCTCGCCACTTTCCGCCGCCTGTTCCGCCTGCTGCAAAAGCTTCATCGCCGGCTCGATATTGCGGCGTTCGCTACGGGCCTGACGCGCGACTTTTGCAAACTCTTCCAGCGGCTTTCGCAGCTCCTCCGGCGCCTGCTTTCTGCCTCCTCCGGCCTTTTGAGCGACCTCTTTCGTCATCTTCGCCAGAAGCTCTCTGACCTTCTTCTCCTGCCCCAGGCGCGCCGCCTCGATGATGCTGTCGCGCATCGTCCGCAGGTCATCAACGTCCACACCGTTGTCGCGGAGCGCGCGGGAGCGGTTGCACTGCAGGGCGAACTCTTTGAACAGCTCCTCGTGCTGCTTGAAGAAGGGACGGGCGCCCTCGGGCAGTTCGGCGAACGCTTCATCCGGTAGCGGGCCTTCGGGCAGCTCAAATCCGCCCTTCTGCTGCTCCTGCGGGCCTCCCATGCCCGGAGGCATGTCATCACCGGGCCGATCGCGCACGGACAGGCGCTGCAGGCCGCTGATGACGGCTTCGTACTGTCCCTCATCGGCGGCAGAACGAAGATCGGCAATCTGCCTGCCCAGATCTCTCCCGGCAGGTCCTGCCACCGCCGGCAGGGTGTCGATGGCCTTCACAAGCGCCCTGTCGGCGTCAGCGCGGTCGGTGTACATCTTATAGGCAAACGCTCCTGCGGCGAGTATGCCGACAAGCAGCACGCCCACAAGCACCATCATCCCCGTGCTTCTGCCACCGCCACCGGACTGGTTCTCTTCGGGTTCATCGTCCGGAGGCTGCGGTGGCTCATCAGGCTCCGGTGCGAAAAGGTCATCGTACATGTCGTCGCCCTGCGGCTCCGCTTCGGCCTCATTGTCCTGCTCGTGACCGCCGAGGGGGTCTTCGGGTTCGCGGTCGTCTCTATTGTTATCGTCCACCATTGCAAACGTCCCTTCCAGATGCTCTACGTTCTGCGTGTCTTTTTGACTGCATCCACCGTCGCCTCAGGGCGAGATGGTTCTTTATCGGTGTGGGCGCGCTTTTGGCTCAACATCCGAAATCATACGGATGCACCGGTGGTTCTGCACGGAATATCCAGTGGCTGCGTCCGTTATGCCAGTCCCACGCCGCGGCTATGCACGCCACGGCGTCGAGGTGGTGCCGGCTCTGGATTGTCTCATTTATACAGACGCCGCGTGACGCAAACCATTCCACCAGATCCGCGAATGCGGAGAGCCCTTCAGTTTTCAAATGCTCGCGCAGGGATTTATCGGTCTTGCGATCTCCCTCGGCCTGGTTGTACGACAGGGGGATTTATACTAATGATAACGCGCTCCCGGTCCCGCAGCTCTCCCACGCGTATATGTATGTGACACTTTCAGACGCCCTGCAGTTCCGTATGCCCGGGCTCCAGGCTACCGTCACCGAGCCGATAGCCGACCATTGCCGTGTTGTCAATATTCACCGGCCCGGACAGATCGATGCCCACCCCATGCATTTTTCCGTCCGCTCCTATCGTTTGAGGGCTGCTTCGAGTTTCTGCAGGGCGTGGTCTTCAAGCTGCTGAATGTATCTGACCTGCCGCACGGTTCGCTGCCAGGCGGCTTCGGCCTCTTCGGGAGTACGCTCCTGGTCTTCAGCAGCCCGGACGATGGCGCCTTTGAGCACGTCCAGCTCGGCCTCGACGTCTTCGTAGAACTCGGCCGCCGCCATGAGTTCATCCCGCGCTGCGGGTGTTGCATTGGCTTTCTCGGCCAGGAACGCGCGTGCGGCCGCGCGGCAGTGCTGCACCGCCGGTATCTGGCCTGTCGCCCAGGCGACGAGTCGTCCGGCGTTTTCCGCCGGATTCTGCTCAAGGTCGGCCACAAGTGTCTCATACGCCTT
Source organism: Armatimonadota bacterium (assembly GCA_046483205.1). Lineage (GTDB taxonomy): Bacteria > Armatimonadota > Zipacnadia > Zipacnadales > UBA11051 > JBKHJK01. The sequence goes on from JAWODS010000230.1 coordinate 6,659, forward strand.
CATCCCGGAGTGAGCGCTCCCGAGATTCCGGCTCTCCATGCTGGCCAGGGCGATCCGGACGGTCTCTCGCATCAGCTCTTCAGCCGACGGTTCGGCCTGGCGCTGTCCAAGGAAAAACAGGTAATGCGGGCCGCAGGCGAAATTGCTGCTGTCGGTCCACTGTGATATGAAACGCTCCCTGGTCGCGCCGGAGACGTTTTCGGCCCCTGCAGCGAGATACAGCACCTGGTTGGCCGCCGGGCGCCATCCCGTGACAATCGCCCACCGCGGCGACGGCGACGACTGATGCACGATCACCGGGCGCTTCAGCCGGATTGCGTTGGTCAGGGCGCTGAAGCTCGCCTCGGCCTCCTCGCCGGTCCACACATTGGTGGTGAAGCCCAGTGTCTCGCCAACAAGCACATGGGGCTGGCGGTAGAAGGTGCGGGAGGTGGCGGAGACGTTTTGCGGATCATAGACGAATCCGAAGGCAGCTCCGGACATCGCCAGAAGCATTTTGCGGTCGATCTCAATATTCCGGTGGGCCAGGAGGCTCTGCATGGGCGACAGGATGTTCTCGCGGTAATCGTCACGGGTCGAAAATGGCGGGATCCCGTGCACAACGCGCGCCGCCGCCTCCAGTCGCTTTTGTTCCTGCTGCTGTTGTTCTTCACGCTTGTCGTAATAGCGCAGGCCGATGACCGTTTTCGCCTCCACCGCGCTGTAGCTGTCGGGATACTCTTCCAGCACCCTGGTGTACATCGCCTCAATCTGCTTTTCGTCGTCCAGTATCTGCTGGGCCGCCCGGGCCTTCAACAACGCCGCGACACTGCACTGCCGTTTTTGATCCGGAAACTTTTCCTCCAGCATGTCCGCCGTCTGCATCGTGTCCTCGTACCTTCCCGCCGCGTACAGCGCCTGGACGAGCTGCAGATAGCAGCGGGCGACCGTTGGCGGCTGGTCGGGGAATCTTTTTTCGACAGCCTCACAGGTTTTTCGCACATCCTCCGGTTTGTGCAGATCCCGGCGCTGGATGTAGGCGATCCACAGGTAGGCGTCATCCACGAACGACGAATCAGGGTATTTTTCGGCGATGAGACGGTACGTCTGGATGGCGGAATCGGGGAGCTTAAACTCCTCGCGGAACAGATACGCGAGCTTGTACAGGGCATCATCGGCCAGGGGCGATCCGGGGGTCTCTGTCACCAGCTTGCGATATTCTGTGGCCGCGAGGTTCTCTTTGCCAGCCGCCATAAAGGCCTCGGCGCGCTGGTAAATCCGCTGCGATCGCGTGTAGCACCCGCACACACACAGGACGGTGACAAGCACTGCTGTGATGGTCACTCTGCCGGCCAGCTTCACCAGTTCTCGACCTCCTCCAGCACGAGGGCCACGCGCATCAGCTCCCGCTGAAAGCTCGAGGGATACTCCTGCGCCACACGCTGCAATCCCTCTGAGACATTATCAGCGCGACTGCGTTCTGAGAGATACCGCATCATCCGGGCTGAGGCCTGTTTCTGGGCGTGAGCGATCTCCTCCAGCAGCAGCCCGGCCTTATCCAGCGTTTTCTCATGTTCGCTGGAAACCGCGCTGCTGACCGCCATCTCGGTCATGGCGTCTCGAACGGTACCGGTCATGTCACGCTCCACCACGCGTTTCTGTACGGCCTCCCAGACGATCTCCATATTCGCCACCGAGTTTGTCACCCGGACCGTCCAGCCGGTGAACATGAGGGCAATCAGCACGACGACACTGACGGTCCAGGCCACCGCCCGCTCCACCTTCGTGCGCGTCACGGCGGCCCTGTGGATTGCCTCGGCGGCTTCATCGCTGGCGGCCACCGCCCGCTCGACCAGGCTCTCCGGCACGGGCATCAGGGCCTCGGCGTCCATCTCGCGGGATCGCTGCAGCGCGTCCCGAGCTGTCGCCGGGTCGGTGTTGTCTCGCAGCACGCTGACCAGAAGACTGTCGGCCCGCCGGTCCAGCTTCCCCCCGACACGCCAGTATCGCAGGCGCCGCAGGAGCTTCGACCACGTCCTCACAAGCGCCCCGGCAGCCTGCTCCTCGCTGTCACAGGCCATCATCGCCGCCGTGTACCAGTACGCGCCCAGGCGGTAAAACAGGGTGCGCAGAGCCTCCGGGTTTCCCTGCCTGCAGCGGCGGTATAACGAAAGCTCCACGCGCCGCCAGTGGCCGTCCTCATTCTTCTCGCTTGAAAATATCATCGCTCAATCCCGTATTGATGCGGAAGTTGCTGAACCGCAGCGTAATGGTGCCGGATTTGCGGCCCGGCAGATTCTCACCCACCGCCTCGAAGGTGATTGTCTCCGGCAGCCAGTAGCTGTTATTCACCTTCTGATGAGTCCACCGTACCTTCGCCTTCAACTCCGGGCCCCGGTAGGCCTCCAGTCTCTGGGGCGTCCAGGTGTCCCCCCATATCCAGATGACCGCGCGGTTGGGATTCTTTTTCGCCCGGGGGATGACTTTCACCGAATACAGCAGCCTGCCGCCCACCGTTTTCTGGCCCTGCAGATGGCAGTCGGCATCATCGATGATTTTCGACCCCAGTGAATGAAGCTGCAAAGCGCTGCGCGGGACGATAACCAGCTTTTCGGACACAACGCGCACTTTGTCCGGCCGCTTATAATACACCGTCACCGACCGCGCGGGGATGTCCACGTCCGGAATATCCGTCTCCACGGTCACCCGGGCGGTGTAATCCTCAATCTCCCGCTGCAACTGAAGGGCCTTCTCGACAATTTCGTCACCCGTGACCGCATGCGCCGTCACCTGCATGGCGACAGCAGCACCGAGCACGAATGCAGACAGCCAGATTGTTCTTAACATGTGATATCCCTGTACTGAAAGATGATCTGTCCGATGATTGATGGCACCAGGACGTATGCGGCAAGGCACTGCAGCGGCCACACCAGCTTCGATATGTCCACCGTGTTGTGAATGACATCCCCGAAGGCCACGAGATGCGTGCTTAACAGGTATGGCTTGATGGCGTCGAAATATTCGATCTGCCCCAGCACCATCCCCACAAGTATAAAGGCGATCGTCAGGGCCGAGGCGGTGAGCGGATTCTGCAGCAGTTGCGACAAAAGCAGCGCCACCGAGGCGACCGCGCACATTGAGAGGGCACATATCGCGTACGCCTCCGCGAGGCGCAAAAGAGCGGTCTGCTCCGGCAGAATCGTCAGGCCGCCGCGAAAATGCACCAGCTCTCCCCCACCGAAGACGATATACCCCAGCGCGAGAGCAAAACCGCCGAGAAAAACAGTCAAACTCACCGCATGAACCCACGCCGCAATCTGCTTGGCGGCGATGAGGGCAGGGCGGCTGATGGGCCGGGTCATGATCGTGCGCATCGTCCCGCGCTGGATTTCCCCGGCGATCAATCCCCCCGATACGGCCGCCACCAGAAGCGGCATCAATACAACCATGGACGGCTCCATGATGAACCGTGCCACCGACAGGCCGCTGACGATCTTTCCGCCAACGATGAAATCATGGCGCCCTTCCAGCGCTCTTTCAAACGGCGCCCCGTAGCGCCACATCGCCCACGTAATCAGCCCCACCAGCACGGCCAGAACCCCATAGCCGACGTACGTGCCACGTTGCCCGAAAATCTTCGCAAGCTCCATCCGCAGCAGCCGCGCCAGCTTCACCCGCTTTGTCCGCCCCCGTCCTCCGGCGTACCGGCGAGCTGCAGGTAAAACGCTTCGAGGTTCGTCTTTCTGGGCGCGAGGCTTCTGACACCCACACCGGCCTCAACCAGCCGGGCGTTCAGCGCCTCCGGGCGGTCCTCGGCAAGCTTCACCACAAACGTGTCTGCGGCAACGGCCTCAAACTCCGTCACAATTGGATCGTCCCGCAACAGCGCAGGCAGCGAGTCACCACTCGTGACGCACAGGGTGTAGCGGTGTTCACCGCCCAGCAGCGCCTCCACCGGGCCCTCGGCGATCAGCTTTCCGCTGACGATAAGCCCCACGTGGCTGCAAATTTGCTCCACCTCGGACAGCAGATGGCTGGACAGAAAGATCGTCATACCGTCGGCGGCCAGGTCCCTGAGCAGATCCCGGACCTCCGCGAGCCCGCCCGGATCCAGCCCCTGTGCCGGCTCGTCGAGGATGAGAACGTCCGGCCTGGGCACCAGGGCCTGTGCGATTCCCAGCCGCTGTTTCATCCCGTGCGAATAGTCCGAAACTCTGTCGTGATGCCGGCCCCACAATCTCACGGCCCGCAACGCCCACTCCATCTCCCCGATATCCACAGGGCCCGACAGTGAGGCCAGCATCTGCAGGTTCCGCCAGGCGGTGAAATACTCGTAAAATGCGGGGACCTCCACGAGTGCCCCGATCTTCACGCCGTCACCAGGCCCATCGCGCCCCACAGGTATGCCGTGAATCTGCGCTGCCCCGGCTGTGGGGAAATCTTTTTCCCGTTGATGCTCATCTGGCTTCTGGTGCTGGCGTTGCTGTGGCAACAGGGGCTGACGCTGCGTGATCAGGTGATTGTCGAGGCGGGCAAGGCGGCGG
>JAWODS010000270.1:0-3186 GCA_046483205.1 Armatimonadota bacterium
GGGTTTGTCAGGTGCGCCCCGGACGACCCCGAGGGCGTTGATTTCGAGAAGGCATTCGATGCGCTGAAATCGGTTGATTACAACGGCTACGCCACGCTCATCGAGCCGATTTCAGACGTCATGGACAACCTGCAGCTCGCTGACGCGTATTTCAAGCATCTCCAGCCGCTGTGTTGAGATTGGTGGTGCAGCTCGGTGGAGTGGTATTCGGCACTGAATAAACCAGCATTCACGCCGCCGGGCTGGGTTTTTGGCCCTGCGTGGACCGCCCTGTATATCATGATGGCTGTGGCTGCAATCCTGGTCTGGCGGCGTGGATGGCACACTCCCGGCGTGCGGCTGGGACTCGTGCTGTTCGCCGTGCAGCTTGTCCTAAATCTGAGCTGGTCGCCGGTGTTTTTCGGCCTTCACCAGCTCGGCTGGTCAGTGGTCATCATCCTGGCGCTTCTGGCGGCCATCATCGCCACCACCATCGTGTTTTTCCGGGTCTCCGCCGCTGCGGGGGCACTCTTTGTGCCCTACCTGCTGTGGGTGAGCTTTGCGACAGTCCTCAACATCACCATCTGGCGGATGAACTGAGAACACAAAAGACAGGAGTTTGAATATGGCAAGCGAAGAAATGGGCAGTGTGAGACTGGAACCTTCGGAGCCGGTGGTCGCTGGCTCGCGTGGAACATGGCGCATCATCTACACCGTCGGCTCCCGGGGTATCGCGCCGGGCGGCGGTGTGAAAGTCACTCCCCCAAACCAGGGCAAAACGATATGGGATGTCGGCCATGTCTATGCCTATACCACCCGCGAGGGCGTGGCCTGTGAAGTCGAGCTGGAAGACTGCTACCCCCAGACCTTCCACTGGCGGCGAGTGCCAACCATCTACGCCAGCACCATCGGCGGCGCGCTTGAAGAGGGTGAGGAGATTGTTGTCGTCATCGGCGAGCGCGGGGGATATGTCAGCGGCTACGAGCGGCGGGCTAAAGCCCAGACCATCGCCATCCCCCACACCTGGTGGGGTGTTTGGGTGGATACCGAGGGCAATGGTGCATATATCACCGGCCAGGGTGTCGGCTGCGGTGAGGTGAAGCCCGGTGACGGTTACCAGGCGCTGCAGGAGGTGCCGCAGATTGACGTGATCGGTGGCGAGGCTGATTGTTTCTCCTCGGTCGTCAAACAGCCTGTCAAAGACGGCGCTCCCTGCCGTATCACCGTCTGTGCCCGGGATTCGTACGGCAACCGGAGCCAGGATTACACCGGAACTGCCGAAACGTTCCCCGACATCAACATGGATGACCCTGCCTTTGACGAAGCCGACGACGGCAGTGTCGAGCTGGCGGTTCCGGAGGGCCTCCCCGAAGGCCAGCAGATTACGGTGGTGGATCGCGGGAGAGAGCTTGTGGGGACCTCGAACCCGGTCTGCCCCGGCTTTACCGAGGATTACAACATATACTTCGGCGACCTGCACGTGATGTGTGGGTGGGATGTGCCCTGGCAGCACATGGGCTCAGATCCCGCTCATTCGTATGAATATGCACGCGAGGTCGAGGGCCTCGATTTCGCCTGTGTGACCATGCAGCCGATAGACGGCTCCGAGGACGCTTGGCGGGAGGACCTGGCCATCGACGAGCAGTACAACCGGCCACACGAATTCGTCACCTTTCCGGCCATCGAGTTTTATTTCCTCACCGGGCATAAGAATGTTTATTTCCCCGACCCCGATCCACCACTGCTTCACGGCGACACGCCCGAAGAGCTGTACGAATCGATCGGCGACACCGAGTGCCTGGTGAACCCGCATCACCCTAACTGCCACTCGGAGTCAGTCCCGGTCGGCGGCTGGAGCGCCTACGACATCGACAGCATCAATCCGCAATACGAGCGGCTGGTGGAGGTGTGTCAGAACCGGGGGTCCTTTGAGGTGGACGAAACCGGCGGCCAGGTGTACCTGGGCGAAAACGGCTCCTCGGTGCAGGATATCCTCGCCTCCGGCCTGCGCATGGGCTTTGTTGGTGGCACCGATACCCACATGGGGCTCGCGGGCGAACACCGCAGCGCGCTGGGAGGGCTGGATCCTGAAGAGGTCGTCATGGGCGGCTTCACGGCAATCCTTGCGCCGGAGCTGACGCGAGAAGCTCTCTACGAAGCCCTGAAACAGCGCCGCTGCTACGCGACCCTCGCCTCACATATCCTGCTGGACGTGCGGCTCAACGGTCACCTCATGGGCTCGGAGCTCACGGAGGCGGAGGTGCCCGACGACCGCGAGCTGAGCATCAATGTCGCGGGGATGCGGGAGCTGGAGTTTGTCGAAATCGTGCGTAACAACGAGACCGTCGCTCATTTCGATTGCAACGGGCTGATGTTTGAGGCCACCTGGAATGACGACCAGCCGCTGCAGGAGGTACCGAAACTGAAAGACCCGGACACAGTCTTTTACTATGTCCGGGTGCAGCAGTCGGATCGGCGGATGGCCTGGTCCAGCCCCATCTGGGTGGAGCAAAGTTGAACGGGTCTCACCGGCGGCTATCCGGCCACCACCGGGTTCGTGAGCACGCCGATTTCGGATATCTCGACCTCCACGACATCGCCCGCGCTGAGGTTCGTCCCGTCGCTCTTGCCCACACCGGCGGGCGTGCCTGTGGCGATGACATCACCCGGTGACAGTGTCAAGAGCCCGGACAAAAACTCAATAATCTGCGGGATGTTGAAGCTCATCAGGCCCGTGGAGGTCTCCTGTTTGAGGACGCCGTTGACACGCGTCTGAAGCTGCAGATCGTGGGGGTCTGAGATGTCACGGATGGGAACCAGGCACGGCCCCATCGGCGCGAAATTGTCGAACCACTTGCCGTTAAGCCAGTCGAAAAACTGGTCCCAGTCTCTCTCGTCCTCCCGCTCAATGGGCAGCTCGCGCTCGGAGACGTCGTTGAAGCAGCTCACGCCCCCGACGTAATCCATGGCCTCATCCGCACTGACGTCCTTACATTCTTTGCCCATGATGACGGCGAGTTCGCCCTCGTAATCCACGAAGGCGTTCATGCGGCTGACGGCGATGGGAGCGCCGTCTCCGCAGATGGTATTTGTTGAGGGCTTCATGAACACGCGCGGTGATTCGATGTCCGGCTGGGTCTTCTCGCCGCCGAGCTTCTTCGAAATGCTCTCATTCAGATGCGACCGGTAGTTGGTGGCCAGGCAAAA
>JAWODS010000304.1:0-4040 GCA_046483205.1 Armatimonadota bacterium
TTCGGCATCGTCCACGGGCCCCACGCAGCCACGACACGGTCGCCCTTCGTCCAGACGACCACCATGTCTTCGTCGCGCTGTGCCTCGCGGTGCACGACCCGGTCGGCGTCAGCCGTGTCACCCCAGAACTCCCATGAAAAATCGAAGACTTCGGACCAGAAGTACGGCAGGTAATCATACGGGTCCTGGTCACCCATGACCATGCGGGCGACGTGTTTCCCACTGCGGCGGGCGTGATCTTCGTGCTCGATGTGATGGTCGTTGTCGAAGTATGGGTCATAGATTCGCGCCACATCGCCGCAGGCATACACATTGGGGCGGGCCGTCCGCAGATATTCGTCAACGGGGATCAGACCATCGGATTCGATATCGGTGTCCTCAAAGAGCCCCACCTCCTGGATGGCACCAACGCCGCACACCACCATATCGGCGGGGATCGAACTGCCGTCAGCCAGCCTGACCTCCGAAACAGCACCATCGCCCTCGAAGCCCGCGACATCGGCCCCGGCGATCAGCTCCACGTCGTGGTCTGCGAAGGCATTTTCGTAGGCGCGCGACATCTCCTCGGTGAAAAAACTCGAAAGCAGCCTCTCATCGCGGTACGCAATCGCGGTTTTTGTGTCGGTTTGGGCAAGGTATGCCGCGATTTCAGTGCCAATAAACCCGCCGCCGACAACGACCGCCCGCTCCGCGTCCTGTGCGGCATCGCGGATGGCGTCGGCCATCTCCATATCGCGCAGGTACAGGACACCGTCGAGGTCGCTGCCCGGAATGTCGAGGTAGCGAACCCACGAGCCGGTAGCGATAATGAGGATCTCATAACCGACGGTAACATCCGAGGCCGTGGTCACCGTCCGTTCGTCGAGGTCCACGGAGGTCACCCGGGTTTGCAGGCGCAGGTCGATGCCGTTGTCACCGTAAAAGGAGCGGGGGTTGATGAGGATGTCTTCTTGAGTGTCTTTGCCTGCAAGGTAGCTCTTGGACAGGGGCGGCCGCTGGTATGGAGGGTGTTTGTCCATCGAGACGATGCAAAGCTCGCTTCCGTCAACTCCCTCGGTGACGAACTCTTTCGCTGCATACCCGGCGGCCATACCGCCACCGAGCAGCAAATATCTGAATGTGTCCATGGCAATCCTCCCTGTCAGTCTCAGGCTGGGTCTGTGCGGCTGCGACATGCCGCTGCTCAGGACCGCCTCAGGCCGGCTGGGCATCAGACAATCAACAGGCCCGGAGGAGGCATGTAACCGCATCATACTCAGATACAAAAACGGATGCGGAGGTTCACATTCCCCCGCATCCGTGTGGGTTACCGGCTGAATTTTCCGGTTTATCCGCCCAGGGCGACCTGCAGATCGTCCTCGACGGTCGTGATCGGCTGGATGTTGAACTTCTCCTGCAGGATCTCCAGGATCGGCGGGGTGATGAAGGCCGGAAGCGTCGGTCCCAGCCGCATGTCCTCGATACCCAGGTAAAACAGCGTCAGCAGTATCGCCACCGCCTTCTGCTCGAACCAGGAGAGGATGAACGACAGCGGCAGGCCGTTGACGTCGGTGTCGAAGGCCTCGGCGAGGGCCTGTGCGATGACAACCGCTGAATAGGCGTCATTGCACTGCCCGATATCGAGAAGACGCGGGATGCCGCCGATGTCGCCGAAGTCGAGCTTATTGAAGCGATACTTGCCGCACGCGAGGGTGAGAATCACGGTGTCATCCGGCGTGGCCTTCGCGAAGTCGGTGTAGTAGCTGCGGCCGGGCTTCGCACCGTCACAGCCGCCGATGAGGAAGAAGTGGCGGATGTCGCCGTTTTGGACGGCTTCGACGACTTTATCGGCGACCGACAGCGTGGCCGCGTGCCCGAAGCCCATCGGGATGGTCTTCTCCGGGGCGTCCTCGGTGAAGCCTTCGGCCTGCTGTGCGGCCTCGATGACGGGAGTGAAGTCCTTGTATCCGTTTTCATCGGCCTCGATATGCTGCACATCCGGCCAGGCGACCAGCCCGGTGGTGAAGATGCGGTCGGCGTAGGTCTCCCGGGGCTTCTGGATGCAGTTTGTGGTCATGAGAATGGCGCCGGGAAATGCGTCGAACTCTTTGTTCTGCTCCTGCCAGGCGCCGCCGTAGTTGCCGATAAAGTGATCGTACTTTTTCAGCTCCGGGTAGGCGTTGGCGGGCAGAAGCTCTCCGTGCGTATAGACATTGACTCCGGTGCCCTCGGTCTGCTCCAGGAGCATCTTCGTGTCCCGAAGGTCGTGGCCGGAGATGCAGATGGCCTTCCCTTTGACCGGGGTGATGCACATCTGCGTGGGCTCGGGGTCGCCGTAGGTCTTGGTGTGGGCGGTGTCTAAAAGCTCCATGGTCAGGAGGTTGATGCGCCCGCACTCCAGGCACATTTCGAACAGCTCGTCGGCGGTGTGGCCGTCGGAGGCGAGGTAGTCGAGGGCCTCGTGGACAAAGGCGTAAATCTCGTCATCCTCGTATCCGAGTATTGCGGCATGATCAGCATAGGAGCAAAGTCCCTTCAGGCCGTAGGTCAGAAGCTCCTGAAGGCCGGTGACATCCTCGCCGTATTGGTTCATCCGCTGCTCGATGCCAACCTGTTCGGCCTGCTCATAGAGCCCGCTGCGGTCCTCTGCGGGAGAGAAATTTGCGGGACCGTCAAGGTCTTCGGGCTCCTGGCCGGCCTCCACACAGGCGGTTTCATACAGCTCTTTTGCCTGCTGCAGGACTCCTTCGGACCGGCGGATGAGCGCGGCGATGCGGTCGGGATCGAAGTTCACGTTCGTGATGGTGGTAAACAGCGCCTCGCAGGTGAAGCGGTTGATATGGTTGTCGATCTTGCCCAGCCTGCGGGCGCGGTGGGCGTACATGGAAATACCTTTGGTCGCGTGGATGAGCAGGTCCTGGAGCCCGGCCGACTCCGGATCCTTGCCACACACTCCGTAATTGGTACAGCCCTCTCCGCGTGCAGTTTGCTCACACTGGTAACAAAACATTGGTGCAATCTCCCCTTACATGTATCTTTGATTGACGGCAGATGTATGTGTGACTATGAGCAGGCCTCGCACCCGCTCTGTTTGCTGACGGCGATGACGTCCCGGTCCACAACCTCGCCCTCGACCGAGACCGTTGTGACGCCCGCCGGAACGACGGCTCCTGCGGCCTGCAGCGCCGAAGAAACGATGTGGGTGAGGCCGCCGCAGCAGGGAACTTCCATCCGCAGGACCTCGATGGAGCGGATGTCATTGGTGGCGAAGACGTCGGCGAGCTTCTGTATGTACCGCTCGGCGTCATCGAGCTTGGGACAGCCGACAAGCGCCACCCGGCCGCGCAGGAAGCGGTCGTGGAAATCCGACACGGCCAACGGCGAGCAGTCGGATGCAATCAGCACATCGGCTCCGTCGAGGTACGGAGCAGCCGGTGGGACGAGGTGTATCTGCACCGGCCAGTTGCGGAGTTGCGAGACAGCGGGGGCGTCTGTGGTGCTTTCGGCAGATGCTTCATCCTCGCCGCCGAGGCTCTGCACGGCGGTGCCGGGGCAGCCACATTCGAGTGTGTCACATTCTTCATCTTCGGCGCCGCCGAGGTGCTGGTTGACGGCCTCTTCATCGAACGGTTCGGCCATCCGCTGTTCGATGGTGATCGCTCCCTGCGGGCATTCACCGATGCAGTCGCCGAGGCCGTCGCAGTAGTCGTCTCTCACGAGTTTGGCCTTCCCCTCGATGATCTGGATGGCGCCTTCGTGGCAGGCGTCGGCACACAGCCCGCATCCGTCGCACTTCTCTTCATCGATACTGATTATTTTGCGCATGACTTTCATTATTCGCCCTGACCTCCGTACACGTCAGACAGTTCAGAAAGTGTGGTTTGCTTGAAGTGTTCGCGAATCTCTTGTGTCACTGTCTCAGCCATGTCGCCGAGGATGCAGCGCTTCTGAACAAATAATGAATCGCGATATTTGCAAGATGATTGCTTTTTTTGTTGTATTCAAAACCAATGGTTTTCCACAATTTTATCAAATTATCTGATTTTGCAGAAATTTGTAAC
>JAWODS010000198.1:0-8866 GCA_046483205.1 Armatimonadota bacterium
CCATCCTTGACGAGCTGGACGGTGTCGAGGTCAGCGGTTCCCTGCACATCGATGCTTATTTCGCGCGACTGGCCTGCGGGCGCCTGAATTTCACTGCCCATGACGGCGCCATTTACGCGGAAATCAAGCATAATCCGCACACCGGTTGTCGCGTAACACCGCCGGGCGTACATGGCATCCCACACCGCTTCCCGGGTCAAATCATCAGCCAGCACCGCTATGAAGCCGCTGCCGAGCCGGTGGTTAATATGCGGCTGGCGGAAGCTCCACTGCGCATTTCCGGGGTTGCCGTCATGCCCGTCACTGGAGGCCATCAGCCCGAGTCGGTGCCCCATCTTCAGCGCATCCTGGGCGCCGATGCCGGGCACGCGGTCGGCGGCATATCCGGGGAAGGGAGCGCCGTAATATTCCGAGTTCCCCCACGTCGAATAGACCTCCACCAGCCGGTCGAACTCCTCGTCTTTGTACGACCAGTCAACCGGGAAGAAGCCGACACTGGGATGGTGGGCGATGGTGAGGGCTTCGGCGCCACAATCACGCAGCGAATCCCACAAATCCTGTGGCGAGCGGCTGGTTTCGCTGATGGCGTTGTGGCCGGGGCCGGGATTGTTGTCAAAATACGGCCAGCCGGTGTCGCGGTAATAGACGTTGCGGTGGCCGTATTTCGCGGAGGTCCATTCATACGCGGGGATGACCACAAAGCGGCCGCCCTCGTTGTATTCGTCCATCTGCTCGCAGCGTTCGTCCCAGTCATCCTGGTCCCGGAGCTGCCAGTCGTGCTCGGCGATGCTCAGGAAATCGAGACCCGCGACATCGCGCGCATATTCGTAGTTTTCATCCAGCGTACCTGTTCCACAGCTCCTGCCACTGCCGTGCTCCTCGCCGGTGTGGGCATGAATGTCGCCGAAATAGACGTTGTATTCACCCGCTTTCGGAGCCGTGCGGCCGGATGTCACCATCTCAAGGGCGTTGTCCAGATAGCATTTGAATATAGGCCGGGCGAACATATCGACATCGAGCTTGAACCAGCGCTGTGAGGGCTGGCGGTTGAAGGGGACGACATCAAGCCGGGCACGCTGGCCCTCGGGAAGATACTCTTTGGGCACCTTCAGCATCATGATGCCGAAGGTCGCGGCGCTCTCTTCGGTGATATGTTCATCGAGCTTCAGGGGCTGGTCTTCGGGAGCCCACGCCCGCCGCTTAACCTCATAGGCCAGGGTGACGTCGCCCTGTTGCCACACGCGGCTCTCCTTGGTGACATTGAATGAAACCAGGTCGCGCTGATCCATGCCCGGGGTGTTGAGAATGACATCAAACCGCCCGGACGGCTGCGGGAGAATGGAGCCTTTGCCGGTGCCGACCGAGAGGACGAAGATCACGGAATCGGCGTCACTTTCGGGTATTTCGCCGGTCCAGAACTGCATGTGGCCGGTCCCGTCCTGGTGGACATAATACGCCGAGCGGGCGTCGGTGAAGGAGGCCACCCAGTCGCGGTTGCGAGCGGCCCTTCCCCACTCGGAAATCTCGTCAAAACCGGGCACCAGATCGGCATTATATTCATCGAGAACCGTCTGCTGAATTTCTTCGGCGGTGCGTCGGCCACCACCATCGGGCTTCATATTGAGCATAAGAATCACCTTTGCTTTGGATCACATAGCATTTCGCAGACTTTTGCACAGGGCGCGATCTTTCCGGAGCGTCATTCTGTGTCCCTTACAGCCCTATTTCGTCCAGGCACCCCCGCAGCACCTCGTGATTGCGCTTCATACCGACCTCGGGCTCCGGGAGCTGCGGCCGCCAGAACTTCTCGTACTCGTCGGAGATGTAGCCATCATAGCCGATATCGGCCAGGCCCTGGATAATCTCACACCAGTCCAGTTCACCCTGGTCCAGGATCACCGTCTCGTATTCGCCATCCTCATCATACTCGATGTTCTTGGCGTGGACGTGCACGATGTGCGGCGCGAGCATCTCCATGGCTTCCTCCACGCTTTCTTCGCCGGCCACGTACGTCCAGAAAACGTCCCACAGCACTGCGACCTGGGGATGCTCCACGGCATTGACGAACTCCAGGGCATCGGCGGCGCTGAAGGCGAGCTGTCCGCGATGGGTTTCCACCGCCAGGGTGATGCCGTATTCGGAGGCGATATCGGCGGCCTGGCGCACGCCTGCAACAGTGCGCTCGAATACCTCATCATGTTCGTAATCATCCTGCGGCCAGATCCCGGAGATGCACCGGACGATCGGGCACTGAAGCTCCATGGCGATTTGGCAGGCGTTGCGGTACCCGCTGAGGCTCTCTTCAGCCGCCTCCCGGGTCATGAAATCGCGGTAATACGGCGTCAGGCAGGCAAACTCAATGCCCTCATTTTCCGCGTGCTGTGCGATGCGTTTTACCTCATTGTCCTCGATGGTGTCCAGGTCCATCTGCCCGTTATCGGCGCAGCGGACCTCGATGCCGTCAAGTCCAAGCTCGGCGCAGAAGCTTATTGATTCGTAAATGTCCTTCTCCGGCATTCCCATGGTGTGTCCGGAAAGCTTCATATCATTTCCTCTTTCTGTGTCTTGCTCTGTCGGTCGCCCTGTGGACGTCTATTCTGCAAATATCGGTGAATCTTATTCAAAATCCGGCGTTGTCGCCAGCTGCCAGGAATCGCCACCATCGCCGGAGACCAGTGTTGTCATCTCGCTGGGGGGCGGCTGATAGAACTCGTATTTGCGCGGCTTCAGGAAACAGGTGCCCTGCGGGATCCGGGAATCCTCCGTATTGAGAAAATTCTTCTCCCGGTCCGGCCAGGTATAGATATAGGCGAGATAGGAATCCTTGAACACGCAGATACTGCCGCTCTGGGAGAAATACGACAGAAACAGCCTGTCGGTGGCCGGGTCTATGGTCAGCTTGTGATACCAGATCTTGTAGTACGGCTTGTAGGGGATGGTCAGATGCTGTGGCTCCTCCCACGGCTCTCCGGGCTGCTTGCGGTGCATGGACAGGCGGAAGTAATACCCGGGATGCGAGTTACGGGTGACGGTGTACAGCACATCGTTGCTGTCACACACCAGCCCGGCGTAGCTGGTGCCCTGTGCGACCTCCACCGGCTCCGTCCATTCGGAGATATCCCAGGGCCGCTTTGAATGCGTGTAGCGAAAGGGGTCGTGGTGACCGTTGATGACCACATGCAGGATGCCCTCGCTATCAACGGCCAGGGCGGGCCAGTTGTGTGCATCCTCGGCGTTGCGCCCGCCGAAGCCGATGAGCACCGGCTCCGACAGCGTGCGGCTTTCAATGTCGTACACCACTGCGTATGCCGGGGCGCCCTCCTCTTTGCTGTGGCCGGGGAGGATTTTTACCTGTCCGTAGGTGATATAGACCTTCCCGTCATGGGTAATCGCCTGGTTGGCCTCCCCGGAATGGGGTATGAAGGGCATGGCCTCCTCGGCGATTTTCACCGGACCCGGGATATCCAGGGTGCCGTCGGACCCCTTTTCGGGAACGGTGATATAGGTTGTCGTGGGGGCGTGGTACACGCTCAAAAGGATCACCGGCGGGCGGTTGAGGCGATCCTCGTTGTGCCCGGCGTACTTCTCGAACCGGGCCATGTAAAACCGCACATCGTGCTCCGTATCGGTCCGTTTCGGGAGGGGATACACGTCCCAGGTCTTCATCCCGTCGGTCGAATGCAAAAGCAGGCCGGTGCGAGTCTTCCAGTCCCCCGTGGCATCGGAGATGGAGACGAGCATGTACGCATCGCCGTCACCATCAAAGCGGATCGCGGTTTCATTGCCCTGCCCCCGACCATTGATCTTCAGGACCTCAAAATCCAGCTCCTTGCGGGCGTACGGCTCGATGACCTCCTTCAGCAGGTTGGTGTAGTGCCACTGTCCCTCCTCGTCAACGGTTTCGATGATGAAGCCTGCGTACTGGATATATGGTGTGCCCTCAGGGCTGAAGCTCACCGGTCCCGGCTGGAAGCGCGGATAGTAGCCGAAAAGGGCCCGCTCAGCCTGAAAATACGGCATGTACTGGATGGGCACCTCCACCTGCTCGCCGGGCCTGACCTCGGGATACGAATGGTTGAGGAAGGTGGGATCGAAGTCCGGCACCTCGGTCTCATACGGCAGCGGGATGTCATCCTCCTCCGGCGCCGGTGCCAGAAGCTGCGGATCCGTGATTTTCGCCTCCAGCCGCATATCATCCAGATACAGCACCGTGTACGGGTTCGGCTGGCGGTTGAAGATCCTGGTGAAAAAGTATATCCCGCCAACCTGATCCCATCCGGCGGGCTGTTCGTAGGTTTCGAAGGCGCTGAAGGGGATGCGAAGCTGCTTCCAGCCTGTCCAGTTGACGACGAAAGTGTGCAGGTAAAAATCCCGCCACCGCGTCTCTTCGCCGTCGGAGAGTATGGCCAG
The DNA here is from genome assembly GCA_046483205.1 of Armatimonadota bacterium. Taxonomy (GTDB): domain Bacteria; phylum Armatimonadota; class Zipacnadia; order Zipacnadales; family UBA11051; genus JBKHJK01. The sequence continues at coordinate 4,411 of JAWODS010000198.1, forward strand.
GGTTACGCGCTCGCCCGTGGCAGCTTCCGAATATATCCAGACCGACATCCCATCAGCCAGGCTGAAGTTCTCCGGCACGTCGGTTGCGTGGATGGTGGGAAATCGCGGATGGTCGGCCCATCTGCCCGAGTATTCGCCCTGCTTTACGAACTCGTCCGAGGGTGTGATGCCCGTGGCCAGGGCTTTGTAGGTGGTGTGCTTCGTCAGCACCAGCTCATCTTCCTCAAAGTGCTGGAGAAGATCAGGGGCGCTTTTCCACGCACCGGCCGTCTCAAAGTCCATCACTCCCGCCAGCACCGTCGCTGTGGCAGAGAGAATGAACAGCAGTATGACGACAGGGCTTCGTTTCATAATCGAGGGCTCCCCCGGAAATATCATCCCGTCCGCTTCATTATATTCTTCTCCCTGCCTTCCGGCAGGGCCTTTGCTTTCTGACGAACAATCTGACATCCCAGCCACCGTCTCCCGCAATGGTGCGTACCAATGCAGGCGACGGAAACATTGGCGCACAAACGGTAGAAACCAGTCTCGACAGGGCCCGCCGGATGCTCGACGTCTCGGAGCGTGATTATGCTGGAGCAAGGAGGAGGAATTCCGGGTTGTATGTGACGAAACACAACAGAGGTATCAAGCTGCCGTTGAAAGGAAGACGCTTTATGAGCACTTCATCAAGTACGAAGCCGAATATTATATTTATCCACGCCGAAAGCATGGACGGGCGGAAGATGGGCTGCATGGGCGAGCCCTCGATGCAAAATGCCACACCGAACCTGGACTCGCTTGCCGAAGACGGCGTGATGTTCACCAACGCCTATACGAACTGTCCTGTGTGTAACCCCTCCCGCGCCAGCATGTGGACGGGGAAATATCCGCAATATTACGACTGCTGGAACAACCACGAGGGGCTGCATGACGATGTCCCGATCTTCCGCGACACCTTCAACAGCGCGGGATACCAGACGGCCGCTCTCGGGGGCCTGGACTATCAGTGGGGGAAGCACTCGATCCGCGACCGCGTGGGCTCATGGACGCGCGCGGCGGAAATCAAACGCCCCATCAGCCGCACGCCGCTGCCGGTGATCAGCGACGATCCCAGCCCGTACGGCAGAGACTGGGAGTGCACCTACCAGGGGCTCGATTTTCTGCACGAGGCATCAAAAAGCGACCGGCCCTTCATGATGTATCTCACCACCGCTCTCGTCCATCCCGCCTTTGTGGGCAGCCGCAGGCACATGGAGATGATCGATGAGGACAAAATCGAAATTCCGCCAACGCTTGGCGGCATGGAGATGACCGACCATCCGGTGATGGAGTATATCCGCATCACCAAAAACTGCGACAAACGCTTTTCGGAGGACCTCGTCCACCAGATGCGGCATATCTACTTCGGCATGATCGCCGCCCTGGACGAGATGGTCGGGCGAGTACTGCGAACCGTGGAGGATCTCGGGCTGTCAGACAACACCTACATCATCTTCTCCAGCGATCACGGAGAGATGGCGGGGGAACAGAACCAGATTCTGAAACGAACCATGTACGAGCCGTCGGTGCATGAGCCGCTTTTGATCCGTGGGCCCGGCGTGCAGCAGGGAGCGGCGGTGGAGAATCCGGTTTCCCTCATCGACATCTACCCCACGCTCATGGACATGGCCGGTCTCGATTATTCGGACTTTTCGCACCATCCGGGCTATCCCGAGGCGATCGACGGCGAATCACTCATGCCGCTTCTGCACGGTGATAAGACCGATCGGCGCGACTGGGTGTTCAGCGGCTACAACGGTGATCGCTGCTGCACGGGGGCGTATATGCTGCGGCGCGGCCCGTGGAAATACGTGAAGTACATCGGCTATCCGCCACAGCTTTTCAACCTCGATGAGGACCCGTGGGAGGCCAACGACGTCGCCGGCGAATTCCCGGATGTCGTGACACAGATGGATGACATCCTGGAGAGCAACTTCGACCCTGCGGCAATTGATGCTCGCGCGAAGGAATATGACAAGAAGTCGTTCAAGGAGTGGCGAACGCAGGCCGAAGCAGAGGGTATCTACGAAAAGACCATGTCGCACGTGTACAGCGGCTTTGACCGCCAGTGCATCGAGGACCTGATGCCGTGGACGGAGGCTGATGAGGCCCGGCTGCAGGAGTGGCTGGGGGAATAGCTCACGACAGATCCGGGGTAGCGAGAGAGTCTGTCAGCGTCGCTCTGGTGGATCTTCCTCGGTCATGGCTTCGAAGCCGGAAATGACGTCGCTGACTTCTTCGGTGATGGCCGTCTGGCGCTGGATTTGATAGCTTCTTTTGAGGTCCTTTAGCCGGTCTTCGATGTTGTTTTCCGCCGCCTGCATGGATTGCAGCCGGCTGGCATTTTCTGCTGCGGTGGACTCGGCGATGCCACGATATATGCTCACAAAGACGTACTCACCGATAAGAGCCGCAAACATATCATCGAAGTCCATGAAATACTGTGGCAGGCATCGCGAATCCCATTCACGGCCCTGAAGCGACCGCAGCCACGCCATGGATACCGGTGAGACGCGCACGGTTCGCTGATCGTAGATTATGGCGCCCGCGGTTTCGTTGTGAAACATCATGATGCTGTCGGCGCCGGCCATGAAGCCCCAGTTGTTGAGCAGGACGAATACATCTTCGACGCAGTCGCTGACACCGTCCACGGAGGCGGGAGTGGGGATGTAATCGGCCGCAGTCCATCCCGCATCCTCCACCTCCGCCAGCGCCCGGACCCCCAGCACAAGCAGGCTGATGTCTTCGGGCTCGTAGGGAAGCCGCTCAATTTCGGAGAGGGCGTGGCTGACGATGCGGCGGCTGAAGGGGCCGCACATCCCCTGGTCAGAGCCGACGATGATGGCTGCAAGGCGTTCGCCGGTGTTTCCCTCAAGCTCCAGACCGGCGATTGGATGGTCTCTCAGTACGATCTGAAGCCCCATCTCCACGGTGCGGTTATATTCTGAGAGGGCCTCGACCATCACCTCGAACTGCCGCTCATTCACCGCCGCCAGAGTCTTCATGGTGCTGACGACGGACTGCAGCGATTCGGCAGTCTCGATTTTGTCCCGAACTTCTTCAACATTTGCCACGGTTATTCCACGACCATCTCGGCGACACGCACGATCGCCTTTTTGTCTTCCTCGGTGAGCGGTTCTCCCTCCGCAATGCGCCTGCAAAGATCAGGAAGCTCCTCGCGGACTTTCTCGCGGATCATCTCTTCAGCCCGCGATACGCTTTCGATGGGGAAATCGGCAAATACGTTTTCGGACACGGCGACAAGCACGGCGATCTGCTCGGCCACCGGCATCGGCTCGTGTTCGGGCTGCTTGAGTATCTCCCGCACGCGGCGGCCTCGCTCCAGCTTTTCCCGCGTCTCCTCCTCCATGCGAGTCCCGAACCTGGAAAATGCCTCCAGCTCCTCAAACTGCGAATACGCCAGCCGCAGCTCTCCGGCCAGGCCGTGATATGCCGGAAATTGCGTCTTGCCACCAACACGCGAGACAGATGTTCCTACCTCCACAGCAGGCAGAAGACCCTTTTCGTACAGGTCGGGTGAGAGGTAAATCTGTCCGTCGGTGATGGAGATGAGGTTGGTGGGAATGTATGCGGAGACGTTTTCTTCCTCCGTTTCGATGATCGGCAGTGCAGTCAGCGACCCACCCCCGTATTCATCCCTCAAATGCGTGGCCCGCTCCAGCAGTCGCGAATGGATGTAGAAGATGTCACCCGGGAAGGCCTCGCGCCCCGGCGGCCGTCTCAAAAGCAGTGACAGCTCGCGGTACGCCCGGGCGTGGCGGGTGAAATCATCATAAACAATGAGCGCATCATCGCCACGGTCGCGGAAATACTCCGCCAGCGTCGTGGCGGCGTAGGCGGTGACATACTGCACCCCCGGGGGCTCCTCCCCGCGGGCGACCATCACAGTGGTATATTCCATGGCCCGCGCGTCCTCAAGCGTGCTGATGACGCGGGCGACGGCAGAGGTGCGCTGACCGATGGAGCAGTACACGCACACGACATCTTTGTTGCGCTGGTTGATGATGGTGTCAAGGGCAATGGTGGTCTTGCCGGTCTGGCGGTCTCCGACGATGAGCTCGCGCTGTCCGCGGCCGATGGGGATGAGGGAATCGACGACCTTCCACCCGGTCATCAAGGGCACTTCGACGGGTGCGCGGTGCAGAATCGGTGGAGCGGGGCGTTCAGCCGGCTGTCGATCCTCCGTGCGAACGGGTCCCCTGTCATCCAGCGGCCTGCCGGTAAAGTCGATCACCCGGCCCAACACATCCGCTCCGACAGGCACATCCAGCAGGCGTCCCGTGCGGCGAACCTCGTCCCCGGCCTCCAGGTGGTCGTATTCCCCCAGCAGCAAGACGCCCACGTGGTCGGGATTCAGGCTGTACGGGACGCCATGGCACTTCAATCCGGCGCGCTGCTCCCGGGGGGGCGTGCC
>JAWODS010000214.1:0-8353 GCA_046483205.1 Armatimonadota bacterium
CGATCTGGAGTCCGTGGATCCGGGCAGCCGCCACTCGGTTCCCTACATGTGGGGCACCAACGGCATCGGTTACAAAGATGTCGGCGCCCGGTTTGAGGCCTACAACTGGCATGTCCAGCATGTTGACGACGGCAACGATATCGAGGCCATTGATGATGCTATCACCGCGGCGAAGGCGGAGACCGAGAAGCCGTCTCTGATTATCGTCAATACCGATATCGCCTATGGAAGCCCGCTACAGGACGACGCCGATTCACACGGTGCTCCGCTCGGCGAGGAGAACATCCGCGCGGCCAAAGAAAACCTTGGCTGGCCGCCTGATGAGAATTTCCACGTGCCCGAAGCCGCCCTGGATCACATGCGCGACGCCGTGCAGCGTGGCGAAGATGCGCAGCAGAAGTGGACACAGCATCTCGCCGAGTGCCGTGTGGAGGCACCGGCGACCACCGAAGAGCTCATGGAGGTCCTCCGCGGCGAGCTGCCTTCGGACTGGGACCTGCCATTTAAAGTCTTCACCCCCGATGACGGGCCGATGGCCACACGCAACGCCTCCGGCGATGTCATCGAAGTGCTTGCAGACAAGCTGCCGACGCTCATCGGCGGCTCGGGCGATCTCGCGCCCTCCACAAAGACAATCATGGACGACTACGGGGAGTTCACCCCTGAAGAGGCCGGCCGCAATATCCGCTTCGGTGTGCGCGAGCATGCCATGGCGGCGGCGGTCAACGGGATGGCGCTGCACGGCGGGATCATTCCGTTCGGCGCAACCTTCATCGTCTTTTCCGATTATATGCGGCCCTCACTGCGCCTGGCGGCGATCATGGAATGCAAGTCGATCTTCATCTTCACCCATGACAGCATCGGCGTCGGCGAAGACGGGCCCACTCACCAGGGCATAGAGCAGGTGATGAGCCTGCGAGCGATGCCGGGCTTCACCATGTTACGGCCCGCGGATGCAAACGAGACTGTTGGCGCCTGGCGGATCGCCGTGGAATGTGATGGCCCCGCCGCAATGGCACTCACTCGCCAGAAGCTGCCGGTGCTCGATGTTGAAAAGTATCCCGTGCAGGAGGGCGTCGCGAAGGGCGCATATATCCTCGAGGCGGCCGATGGCGATCCCGATATCGTACTGATGGCTACGGGCTCGGAAGTGCACCTGGCGATGGACGCTGCGGCGGCCCTGCGCGATGATGACATTAGCGTGCGGGTCGTCTCGATGCCCTGCTGGGAGATCTTCGACGAACAGCCCGAGGAGTATCAGCGCGAGGTGCTGCCCCCCGGTGTTCCAAAGCTGGCCATCGAAGCCGGAAGCACGCTCGGCTGGCAGAAATACGTCGGCGACAATGGCGATGTCATCGGCCTCGACCGCTTCGGGGCCTCTGCACCCGGCGACATTCTCATGGATAAGCTGGGTTTTAACGTCAACAACGTCGTCAAACATGCCAGGGCGCTCTTGCAGTAGGTTCGTGAATCGAAGGAGGCGGACGCATGGAGATTGGCATAATCGGCCTTGGTCGAATGGGCCGGAATATGGCTCAACGGCTTGTGGATGACGGCCACCGGGTTGTCGTATGGACGCGGACGGATGAGAAGGTGAAAAAGGCCGCTGAGGACGGCGCCGTCGGCTCGGATTCGCCTGAGGACCTGGTGTCGAAGCTCGATCCCCCGCGGGTGGTCTGGCTGATGCTCCCGGCGGGCGACGTGACCGAGAAGCTCATGGCGCAGGTCGTGCCGGTGCTCGCTGAGGGCGATGTGCTCGTCAACGGCGCCAACGCAATGTACAAAGACTCAATGCGCCACGCCGAAGAGTTGTCCGAGGCGGGCATTCACTTCGTTGATGTCGGCGTCAGTGGCGGCGTGTGGGGCTACACCGAGGGATATGGCATGATGGTGGGCGGCGATCCGGATGCCGTCGAGCTTGTCCGCCCCGCGCTCGAAAGCCTCGCCCCGGCACCCGACAGGGGCTGGGATCATGTAGGCCCTGCCGGAGCCGGGCATTTTGTCAAGATGGTCCACAACGGCATCGAGTACGGGATGATGCAGGCGTACGCCGAGGGCTTTTCGGTGATGAAGAATAAGGAAGAATTCGACCTGGATGTTCACCAGGTCACCCAAATCTGGCGCTTCGGGACCGTCATCCGCTCCTGGCTGCTGGATCTTATCGCCGACGCGCTCGAAGATGACACGGACCTTGATGAGATTGCGCCGTATGTCGAGGATTCCGGTGAGGGCCGGTGGGCGGTGCAGGAGGCCATCGACCTGGACATCCCCGCACCGGTGATAACCCTGGCGCTTTTGTCGCGGCTGCGGTCGAGAGACGAGGAGTCGTATTCCGATCGCCTGCTGGCGGTCATGCGCAACCAGTTCGGCGGACATGAGATGAAGACGGAGGACTGACGATGCCTCAAGACGACATCGACCCCCATCTTCTCATCGTGCTGGGCGGCCACGGCGATCTGATGGCCCGCAAGCTTTTGCCCGCAATATATCACCTGCACGAGCTGGGCTTTATCGAGGGCCAGCAGCGGGTGCTCGCCGTCGCGCGGCATACCGATCGTGACGATGAATCCGTCCGCAAATGGGCGCGGGAAAGCATCCAGACACACCTCGATGTGGATCCCACCGAATCGAAAGCCTGGTGCAGCCGCTGCCTGTACTACCACGGCCTCGGAGGCCGCGAGCAGAAGCATTACGAGGGGCTGAAGGAACGGATCGAAGAGATTGAACGCGAAAACGATCTGCCCCAAAACCGCGTGTTTTATCTCGCCATCCCCCCGACGGCCTTTGAGACGACCGTTCACATCCTCGGCGAGCTCGGCCTGAACCACAGCGAGGGCTGGACGCGCATTGTGGTCGAGAAGCCGTTTGGCCGTGACCTGGAATCCGCACGGGCGCTCAATGACGTGCTAACCAGCGATTTCGAGGAGCAGCAGATATACCGCATCGACCATTACCTCGGCAAAGAGACCGTCCAAAATCTGATGGTCTTCCGTTTCGCCAACCCGATCTTCGAAGCGTTGTGGAATCGCGATCATGTTCGCAGTGTGCATATTACGGTGGCCGAAAGCGTCGGGATCGGTGACCGTGGTGAGTACTACGACGAAGCGGGAGCGCTGCGAGACATGGTGCAAAACCACCTCACACAGCTTTTGACGCTTACCGGCATGGGAGTTCCGGCCGTCGCCGAGGCCGATATGATCCGCGACGAAAAGGTGAAAGTGCTGCACTCACTGCAGCCGATTACTCCCGCGGATGTCGTGATGGGGCAGTACACCGGGGGAGAGCAGGACGGGGAAGAGGTCGTCGCATACCGTGAGGAGGCCGACGTTGATCCACAATCCGACACGGAGACATACGTGGCAATGCGGCTGGCGCTTGATAACTGGCACTGGGCGGGCGTGCCGTTTTACCTCCGCACTGGCAAGCGGATGAATCGGCGGATCACCCAGATCGTGCTCAATTTCGAGCGTGCTCCCACGGCCTTTTTCTGCCCCTTCGGCGCCTGCCATCTCAATTACAACCGGCTGGTGTTGACACTGCAGCCCGACGAGAACTTCGATATTTCGTTTGAAGTCAAAGCCCCCGGTAGTCCCTTCCAGCTCCAGACGGAGCATTTGCACTTCAATTACGAAGATGCCTTTGGTGTTCCACCAGACGCATACCAGACGCTGCTTCTGGATATCCTCCGCGGCGACCAGACGCTGTTTGTCCGCGGCGACGAGACGGAGCGGGCCTGGGAGTTTTACGCCCCCATCCTCAAAGATCCTCCGCAGGTGCATGAATACGAACCGGGCTCCTGGGGACCGGCCGAGGCGGATGAACTCCTCCGACCGAGTGGTGACCAATGGCTGAATCCATGAACGTCCGTCTCGAAATATTTCCGGATCTGCAAAGCGCCTCCGAAGCGCTCGCCGCCGATATTGTCAATCTCGTCGCTTCGGCCCTGCAGGAGCGCGAGCATTTTACGCTGGCCCTGTCGGGGGGCAGCACTCCCAAAACGCTGTATCAGATTCTCGCCGAAGACTATGGACAGGAGCTTCCGTGGGAGCAGATACACGTCTTCTGGAGCGACGAACGCTACGTGCCGCCCGACAGCGAAGAAAGCAACCAGCGGATGGTGCGTGAAGCGCTGCTGAATCGCACGCCGGTGCCCCCTGAGAACGTCCACCCGATTCAAACGGAAACAATGGATCCGATGTCTTCGTCCCGCGCGTATGAGGACGAGTTGGTGGATTTTTTCGATGACCCCACACCGCGTTTTGATCTGATTCTGCTGGGGATCGGCACAGACGGTCACACGGCATCGCTTTTTCCTCACAGCGCTGTGCTGGAGGAAAAGCAGCGGCTGGTGATGCCGGTCAGCGCCGATGCGGAGCCACAGCGCCGCCTCACCTTCACCTACCCCCTCATCAACAACGCCCGGCACGTTTCATTCCTCGCGGCGGGAGTGGAAAAAGCGGAGGCGGTGCGGGATGTGGTGGCAGGGGATGCAGAGATCGAAGATCGACCCGCCGCGGGTGTCAGTCCGCATGACGGGACGCTCACATGGTGGCTGGACCAGGCCGCCGCACGACTCCTGCGTGCAGAAACGCCCTCATGATCTTACCCTTCTGACAGCGGCAAGTTGCTCACCCGCAGGCAGCGCGAGAAGCCGTACGGGTGCGGCGGCAGCAGGGGGCCGGGCATGGGCGGCTCCTCGTCGCTGATTGTTTGCCGTGCGGGGCCCTGGTAGCCGGTAATCCAGCAGTCAACATCCAGCTCCTCCACGCCGGGTCCGAGAACATCGACGGTGACGGATACGTAACCCCCGTCCGGGATGCCGAATACATAATCATCGCGCGTGCGTTCGCCGACGGGTGGCAGGAAACGCTCGGTGCCATGCGCTCGCTCCTCCCGCCGAAATACTCGCTCCACCGGCGCATAATGCCGCATCGGAGCGGTCCTGTAGCGTGCATTCCCGCCCCGCACCGTCACGCCATCCAGCACCTCCTCCGTCCCCCGGAGCGTGGTGAGCAGCTCGGCCTTCTCAAACCGATGTGGCACCTGCACAAACCACTGCAGCCGGTGTCCGCCCTCGATAGCTCCATCCGTCGTCTTCTCTGCCGAAAGGTCTTCAATTAGCCACAGGTCGTTTGTGGTGGGGCGAATCGCTTCCGAAAGGCGAGTGCTGCCGGGGAAGAGATACTCATACCCCTCGCCGGTTGATTTGACCATGAAAGGCGCATCCTGCACGGGCGAAACAGGCTCCTGTGGCGCCTCGAAAGCGCGCAGCAGGCAGACTTCGTGTCCGAGAAGCTGCACCTGCGGCTCATCCAGGTCGTGCCAGTATGGATGCACCTGCCGGACGGTCCCGGGCTCATATCCCAGCCAGCGGTCCAGCGGCAGCGTGGTCTTCTGTGGCTCCACCGAGGGGTTCCGCAGCGTCAGCCACGCGCCGCCTTCAAACGGGTGCAAAAAGCCGTAGATTTCTCCATAGGCCGGATTGCCCAGCACCATGCGGCTGTGGCGGGTGCCCAGCTCCTCGCCGTGATAATGCCACCAGTCCAGGGCCTGCTGAACCTGCCGGGCCTGCCAGTTCCGGAGGTTCTCGGGCGTCAAGGGCATGTGCAGGTACGTGGTGCCCCGGGTGAACTGCAGGACGAGGTTATCGAGCCAGGTGTGACGCGGGTTCGAGAAGGGGTTATCGAGCGCGTCAACAAACCCGTGGTTGTCATAGGCGTCCAGCGGCATTGGTGTCTCGGCATTGCGCGTTATCTGGTAATAGCAGGCGTCACGGTGGGTATTGTCACGGTCGCGCTGGGTGCGTGATGGCCACATGGCGTATTCGCAGTCGCCTGAATTCACCAGCCAGACATGATCGGCGTGCTGCAGCCACCACGGGCTCGGCCACCAGCCGTTGCGTGTCAGCAGGCTCTCGTTGGCCTCTCGAATTCGTCCATCAATGCGGTTGAAGGCCAAAAGCGAGGCCTCGCGGACGTGGTCACTGGTCGGGTATTCGTCGGCGAACGTCTCGTTGGTGGCACATTCATTGTCCCAGTCGATTTTCAGATGCTGTGCACCGACGCGGCCCACAAGCTCCGCGAACCGCTCCGCCAGTGCCTCCTCAAAGTCCGGCTGCATCATCACGACGAATTCGCGAGAGCGATAGGTGGCGCCCGGGCCGTCTCCGGTTTCCCAGCCCTGCTGTTTGATCCAATCCATGTCGAAGCCGGTGCGGCCGTTGTGGCTCACCCACAGCGCCAGGTCCATCCCTTCATCTTCCAGGCGCTTCCGGAGCTGTATCAGGCGGGTGTCCGCATCATCATCGTCCTTGGCGTGGTACATGGAGTCGCGCTCAAACCAGCCGGCGTCCATGGCCACGGCATCGGGTTTGATGCCCACCTCCAGCAGGCCGTCCACAAAGGCATGCGTGGCCTCGAAGGTTTGATCATATTCACCCGGCCCCACGTTATGGGCCGTCCAGCCGGTGGTGATGACCACATACGGCTTCTTTGGCCGCGGATTGCGAATGGCCCACAGGTAGTCCATGAAGCGCTCCGGGACATCTTCGTGGCTTTCGGCGGCTCCAAAGACGGCCCTGAAGCTCTGGATGGTTCCCTCAGCGCTCCAGGTTGGATGGTGATACATCTCCAGGCGCTCCCCGGGCACGGTGAAGCCGGCCGGATGCTCCAGGCCGAAGAACCAGTCACCGGCATACACCGGATACCCACATCCGGGCTGGTGTGCGTAGGTATCCAGCCCCTCTATTTCCTCGCTCTGTGGACCGCCGCGGATGCCGTAGCCCACCCGGCGCAGCGGAGAGGGCGGATCATCCTCAACATGCACATACAGGCGAGCGGGAGGCCCGGCCGGGTGGGGGTCGCTGAGTGTCACTGATTTGTAAAACCACGGGCGGTCAGGTGGCAGCAAAATCCTGACGGTCGCAGAGATGTCGGTTCCTCGCAGCCAGCGCACGAAAATGAGTTCATATTCCTTTTGCTGGACGCTATGAGGCGTGAAGTCATCGCCACGGAGAAGGTGACCCTCGTAGTCCAGCTCGAAGGCGGGGAAAGCAAAGGTGGTCGCCCGGCCCGAAAGTCTGTTCACAACGTGAAGTTGTTGTCCATCACATTCACATTTGATAAAGTCGTTGGACAGGCTGACCGTCGTCGAATTTGCCATGGTTCGATGCCCCCGGCAGGTGATGCTTGCTGCAAACACGATTCGGCGAAAGTGCCTGATTTCCCTGCCGGGGAAAAATCGCGGCAGGAAATACGCAGTCAGCGTGCAAATATAAATATACAACACAAAGAAGGCGCATCTGGTGAATGGAGGAGTTTTTGTGTTTGAGCAAACCGGGGGATGTCTGGATGAGAAGGTGGCCATCGTCACCGGAGGGGCATCCGGGATCGGCAAAGCCACGACGGAGCTTTTCGCACGCAATGGTGCACGCGTGCTGATTGTGGATCGTGATGAGGGCGCCAGCGAGGCCGTGGTAGCGAACCTCCATGACACAGGAATCGCGGGAGACGTGGATTGGATGGTTCACGATATCTCTGAAAACGGAGCTCCCGAGGAGATCGTCGGGCACGCCGCTGATTTTTTCGGGGCGGTGGATATCCTCTTCAACAACGCCGGTGTCCACGGTTCGGGTGCCTCGCTGCAGGAGAAGATGACCGACTGTCTGCAAACCAATCTTGAGGCGGCATACGCTTTTTGTATTGCGGCCTATAAGCGCATGCGTGAAAAAGGCGGCTCGATCATCAACAACGCCTCTGTCTCAGGGCCGCTGGTGGGATTCGCCTCACCGCACTACGATGCATCGAAGGCGGGCCTGGTGGGGCTCACACGGCATCTTGCAAGCCAATGGGGGAAGGACAATGTGCGGGTCAACGCCATCTGCCCGGGCTTCATTCAGACACCGTTCATCGGGCCGAAATGGACAGAAAACCGCCTCGAAATGCTCAAAGAGGACATTGCCCTGGGAAGGCTTGGGACCCCGGAGGAGATTGCGCAGGTGGCGCTGTTTCTGGCGAGCGAAGCATCCAGCTACATCACCGGCGCCGCCATTCCGGTGGACGGCGGCTGGACGGTGCATTTCCACAAATATTAACCGGCCACGGAGTGCCGAAAAGGCCGAAACGCCCGCCGTCTCAGAAGTGCTCCGGCCTCAGCTCAGCAGCCCCTGGATGATGAGATCCTCGGCCTCATCCTCCGAAAGCCCCCGTGAAAGGAGCGTCTGAAGCTGCTTGCTGTCCACGCTCCCGATGGCCGCTTCATGGGTCACATGGGCCTGCGGATGCCTTACCTCCACGATTGGCACGGCCCTGGCAACACCGTTATCCTGGATGATCTCTCTGCAATCGACATGCCC
>JAWODS010000246.1:0-7078 GCA_046483205.1 Armatimonadota bacterium
GCACCTGCGCCGATCTTCGCGTCAGAAGCTCGCAAAAAACTGTCGAAATTGGCTTCGACGGATACGCAATTGGCGGTCTCTCCGTCGGTGAATCACGCAGTGAGATGCTTCAGGCCGTCGAAGCATGCCTGCCCCACCTGCCCGAGGACCGTCCGAGGTATCTCATGGGGGTGGGCACGCCGCTGGATATCGTTGACGCCGCCGCCAGGGGTATCGACATTTTTGATTGCGTGCTGCCGACGCGAATGGCCCGGCACGGGAGCCTGATGACCCGGGAGGGACCGGTTAAGATCACGCGGTCGGAGTTTCGCCAGGACCAGCGGCCGGTGAGCGAAACGTGTGATTGCCCGGCCTGCCGGAGCTACAGCAGGGCCTATCTCCATCACCTGCTGCGCATCGAGGACGCCGCGGGATGGCAGCTTCTGTCACTGCACAACCTGCGCTTTTACGCCCGGTTCATGCAGCAGTTGAGAGAAACTATTGCGGCCGGTGCGCTCGACGATCTGCGAGCACAATTGCACCCGTGGACGGCCCGTGACCGGGAGGCTGAAGAGGAGCCCGATGCTTGACAGATGCGCCTCCTGTCGTGTAAAGTTTTATTAGAATAACAACATGTTGTAATGGGTTTTGAGATGCACAAAAGCAGCCACTCCAGTCAAAAATTCGGCGCGGTGTGGGCGGTTGAGGGTGTGCAGGTGTGCGCTATGCGACTGCCGCTGCTCAACCAGTCCGTCTATTTCCGCATACGATCCGGTCGGCTCTGCAGGCCGATGGGAAAACAGCATGCGTTCTGATACTCAAGCCCACTTTCGCGTCTTTTGCGCTGGTGGGCGTTTCTTTTTTCATCATTCCCTGTGAGAATACCAATCGGAGGCCTGTCGTCTGGATGAATAGCAAGGTATTGGTTGTCAACCAAAATTACGAGCCCCTCAACATCTGCAGCTGGCAGCGGGCCGTAACACTGGTGTTTGCCGGGAAGGCAACGACGGTGGAAACCGCCGACCGTACCCTTCATGCACCCAGCATGGAGATCAAGATGCCCAGCGTTGTCCGGCTGCATGACTATATCAACCGGCCGCTGCCGCAGGTGAAGCTGTCGCGCCGGGCTATCCTCGCCCGGGACAATAACCGGTGCCAGTACTGCGGCCGGCGGACGGGGAATTTGACCATTGACCACGTTATCCCCCGCGAGCGTGGCGGATCTGACACGTGGGAGAACCTCGCCGCCTGCTGCCGTGCGTGTAATGCCAGAAAGGGCAATCGGACACCCCGCGAGGCCGGTCTGAAACTTCTGCGGCGCCCCCGGCGGCCCCGTTTTATCCCCTATCTGGGTTTTGCGACCTTCCGCCAGGCGCTGAAAAACGACACCTGGCGCGATTACCTTGAGCCCTTTGCTCCCCAGCTCATCGACGAAAGCTATCAACTCGGACGCTGATGCACCGTTGCCTCAAGGCCAGCGGATGGTCACACATGGGACCGCGACTGACCACCGAAGCTCATACCAGCAGGCGATTCTCCGACGGATAACCTCTCTTCATTCTCCGGACGCTCCGAACATACCCGTCTGTCGCGCATGCCGGGCATGCAACAAAAAAACAGCCCCGGATAATTCCGGAGCTGTTTGCTTTCTCGGTAAGCCTGAGCGGTATAAAAACCTTCAGGCAGCGACATTAATTACCCGAGAGTTCTAGCCAGTTGATTATTCAGGCGGTGGTATCTCTTCCGGCATGTCTTCGACCGGAGGCTCGGTGTGTTCAGCCTCGGCGTCCGCTGCCGGGTCGCCCATGTCTTCTTCTGGCATATCTTCAGGACTTATGTCCTCGCCCTCTTCCGGTGCAGGTACGTCTTCACCTTCAGGTGCGGGCGGTTCGGGCGGTGCCATTTCGTCGTCTGGCATCGGTGGAGGGGGCGGCGGCTCCTCAGCGGTCTGTTGGGGACAACCAACAATCAGTCCGACCATCCCTGCCACCAGAGCCAGAGCCACGACTGTTGCGATCACGGTTCGGAACATGTTCCACCATCCTTTCGAGTTGTTCGGTCTTTCCTGGCTCGAGTCGACACAGCTATTGCTGTGCATAGTATTATATCACAGCTTCACATCGCAACAAAACGACATGAAACCGGATATATTACGGCTCTCAATACACTGGTCCTCTGTATGACAGCCGATCTTCTGCGGGGTGATTAGTCGTCCGGCTTATCGTCCCCACGAAGCTCAGAAACTGTGAAAGTGCCCTGCAAAAGCTTTCCGACCATTTCGACTTCGGCTTCAGTAATCGGCGGCAGGTGCGAATGATCTGGCTGCTCGTCTGCGAGCGAGAGTTCGAAGGAGAAATCTGCTTTGTGGGGCTTATTCTCCCCGTCGCCCGCCTTTTCCTGCAAATCGCGGGCGGCATCAATCATACCGGCGCTCTCAAACACCTGCGCCATCCAGCCGTACAACTGCAAGTCAAAGGCGCTGCCGGATACTCCTGCCTCAAACTGGGCTACAGCCTCCATGCACCCGGTCTGAAAGGCCACATGATCAACGATACCCACGCACGTGCCCTCTGTATCAACTATAGTGTAACGTTCAACAGCCTCCACGTAAAGGTTATATCCCAACGCGAAGCGCACAAGAGGTGCGTCCAGACCACAGGACACGGCCGCCCGCAGTTCCTGTACGGTGCGGGTGGTATCCTGCTGGTGGTAGTAACATTCGGCAAGAATCAGGTGTTTCAGCCCGCTGCCAGGAACCGATGTTGTGCGTATCATTGAGACATTTTCCGCCACCGTCTGCAGGCTCATGCGGCGCCTGTTGGCCAGGGCCTCCAGCGCATCGAATGGTACCTCGTGCAGTTCCGCCCAGGTGCTCAACTCGTGGTGATAGCTGATTTCAGCATTCAGAAACTCCACGAAGCCGCGGGCCACCTCCTGGTCTGCTTGACCCAGCTCCGCAATCTCCCCGGCGATATAGCCGTAGAAGGCATGACAGAACGGGGGCGCGCTTTCCAGATGCTGCAGCGTATCGAGTTTCGTGTCGATCGCGTCCATGTTTTCCTCGTACATGCTTCACCTCGACCTGTCCGGCATGCACACGACATCGAGGGAAGATTTCTCAGAAGAACAAAGAAATCCTCCCTGCGTATGTCTTATTGCGTTCGCTCCCGCACAGGCAGCGCACTTTAGCTTATCTTGACTTCAGCGCCCGCATTTTCGAGAGCTTCTTTGACCTTATCGGCTTCTTCTTTGGGCATGTCTTCGACCACAACGGCGCCGGGAGCTGACTCGACAAGCTCCTTGGCCTCTTTCAGGCCCAGGCTGGTCACTTCGCGAACGGCCTTGATGACCTGGATCTTCTGGTCGCCTTCGCCCTCGATGGAGACGGTGAACACGGTCTGCTCTTCCTCGCCTTCACCCTCCTCGGCTCCGCCGGCGGCCGCTGCAGCTACGGGGGCGGCCGCGGTAACACCGTACTTCTCCTGCAGCTTGTCCTTGAGCTCCACGAGCTCTATTACGGTCAGGTTGTCGATCTCTTCGATAATCGCATCAATATCGGCCATGTGTCTCTCCTCCTGATACTATCTTTCACAATGTAAATACCGACTGGTGGTATGACTGTCGTTATGCGGCACTCTCCCTGTCTTCGGCAACGGCCTGCAGGGTGAATACCAGGTCGGACACAAGCGCGTTGAGCGTATGCACCAGCCCGGTGACGGGTGATGCGATGCCGGATACAACACTGCCCAGCAGCTCCTCGCGCGACGGCAGTGTGGCCATAAAGTTCGCGCCTTCAGCATCGAGAATTTCGCCATTGACGAACCCGCCGGTCAGCTCGATTCCTCCGTGTTCATCAGCAAACTCTGTGACTGCCTTTGCAGGCGCAACGGTTCCTCCGTGGCAGAAGATGATTGCCTTGGGACCGCTCAGCACCTTCTGCAGGTCTTCGGCTTCCGTCCCCTCAAGGGCCAGCTTGAACAACCTGTTTTTCACGACCATCAGGCGCGCCTCCGCACCTTTGATGGCCCCGCGAAGCTCGTTCATGTCATTGGCGGACAACCCCGAAAAATCTGTGAGGTACAGGGCCTCGGAATTCTCAAAGATCTCTTTGAGCTCGGCCACCATTTCTTTCTTCTCTTCTGTTGGCAAATCGGGTTCCTCCTTTCATCCCGGCGGTCAGCCACCTGCCCCAAAAAAAATCAGGGAGCCCAAAGCCGAGCTCCCCGGATATAGACGATTCCTGAGGGTATCTCCGACCTTGGCAGGCGACCGGTACGTTACCCGGATCATTAAGCCCGGCTTGGCCGGGCACCGGCTGTCTTCAGTCAGTTTCTGTATTCAATTGATGGTCCTGATCAAACGCCTGAAAAACGGCCCTTCAGGCCTTTGTCATCAGCTCCCGGGTATCGATTTTTACACCGGGTGACATCGAAGAACATATCGTGACACTGTAGATGAACTTGCCGGTGACGCCGACGGGGCGTGCGGCCCGTATGGCGTCAATCGCTGCTGTGATGTTTTCGGCAATTTCCTGGGCGTCAAATGAAACCTTCCCGACCGCCAGATGTATAACACCGCCCCGGTCGGCACGGAATTCCATCCGGCCGGCCTTCAGCCGCTCAACAGCGGTGGCGACATCTTCGGTGATATTGCCCGCCTTCTTTGAGGGCATCCGCGGACCCAGAATCCTGCCCAGCGGCCCCACCTTGGGCATCATTGACGGATGAGCGACGAGGATGTCAAAATCCTCCCATCCCTCTTCAATATCCGATATCAGGTCGTCGCTGCCAACGCGGTCGGCGCCGGCCTCTTCAGCCTCGCGCACCGCCTCGCCCTCGGCAAAAACCACGACGGTGGGTACGTTGCCGGTTCCGTGCGGAAGGGTAAGGGTGTCGCGAACCGTCTTCTCGCCCTTGCCGCCCTCGAGCTGCAGCTTCACATGCATCTCGACGGTTTCATCAAAGCCTGCCGTCGCCATCTCTTTGACGAGCTCGATGGCTTCTTCGAGGCCGTAGTACTGCTCGCGGTCCACCTTTTCGTACTGCTCCATATATCGTGCGCTGTGTCCTCGCATATACCTCACTGCCTTCTGGTCCGGTTCGCTGAAAAGCGGTCCGCTAGTCAGATGCCACTGTAATTCCCATGCTGCGAGCGGTACCTTCGATGATTTTCATGGCTGCCTCGACGTCTCGGGCGTTGAGATCCTCCATTTTGGTCTGTGCAATCTCTTTGACCTGGTCCCTGGTGACCTGTCCGACCTTGTTTCGATTCGGCTCACCGGAACCCTTGGGAAGACCGGCTGCTTTCTTCAGCAGGCTGGCCGCCGGAGGCGTCTTGCAGATGAAGGAGAATGTTCGATCCTGATACACCGAAATTTCGACCGGGATGATGTCTCCCATCTGGTCGGCGGTCTTTTCATTAAAGCTCTTACAGAACTCCATGATATTCACGCCGTGCTGTCCCAGTGCAGGCCCGACTGGAGGAGCCGGATTTGCCTTGCCCGCTGGTACCTGCAACTTGATTGTGGTCATAACCTTCTTAGCCATGGTTCTATACCCCTTGCCGCAAGCGCAACGGCCGGATTGGGCAGCCGCTGCACTGTAAACGGGCACCTATTTCAACTAAAGCTTTTCTATCTGTGTAAAATCCAGCTCGACAGGTGTCTCGCGCCCGAAAATCGAGATCAGCACCTTCACTGTCTCGCGTTCGGCATTTACGTCGGTTATCTTCCCGCTAAACTCGGCGAACGGGCCCTCTGTCACCCGGACGCTCTGGTCAATAGACCATATTGCCTTGGGCTTGGAGGATTCCTCGCCGACAGTGTCGAGGATTCCCTCGATCTCAGCCTTCTTCAGCGGCACCGGTTTGGCCGATGAGCCGACAAAGTGGGTGACCCCGGATGTTTGCTGGATAATGTGGCGAAGCTCGTCGCTCAGGTGCATCTGGATCAGCACATAGCCGGGATACAGCTTTCTCTCGACTTCCCGGCGCTTTCCGGCTGCAGACCGGATTTCCGTTTCCGTCGGCACGAGTATGCGGCCGAGCAGATGATCCAGGTCCCTGGAAGCAGCGACCTTTTCGATGCTCGTCTTCACCTTATCTTCATGACCTGTCAGCGTGTGTACTACATACCACTGCATTTCCATCGGCCTGACTGAACCCCGCTGGTCGCGGCAGTTCGATTTATGTATTCAGCAGTGAAAGCAGGTTCGTGAACACCCAGTCCCAGATGCCGATCCATATTGACACGATGATGATCGCAATTATCACGATGATGCTGAAGGAGTACGTCTCCTCGTGCGTCGGCCACGATACCCTCTTCATCTCCAGCAATACTTCGTGCAAAAAATCGCCAAGACTTCTGAACGGCTGCTTGAGACGGTCGAGAATGCCTGGATTGTCACGCTCTGCGGTTGCCATTATTTACCCTTGTATGCCTATCTTTTGACCAGAATCGCCCGCCTGATCGTTTCTCAGAGATGGCAAAGCCATCACACCGACTTTCCAGAAACGGGCGGGCGCTCATCTATGGTATTTCTCTCATGGCAGGGGCGCCAGGATTTGAACCCGGAACCTGCGGTTTTGGAGACCGCTGCTCTGCCAGTTGAGCTACGCCCCTGCACACACGTATTCACTTATTTGCGAAGGCGTGTCTCCTCGTGCTTTGTGTGCCGTTTGCACTTGGGACAGTACTTGCTCAGCTCCAGCCGTTTCGTCACATTCTGGCGGTTTTTGCTGGTGATATAGTTATATGAGTTGCACTCGGGACATGCGAGTACAAACTTTGTCTGTGGCATATCGTATTCCTCAGTCTAACAGATTCATATAGTCAATGCAATTGCTTACTCTATGACTTCGCTGACGATCCCGGCTCCGACGGTGTGGCCGCCCTCCCGAATCGCAAAGCGAAGTCCCTCTTCCATCGCGATCGGTACGATCAGCTCGGCCTCCAGGTTCACGTTATCACCCGGCATCACCATGTCGGTGCCCTCCGGAAGCTCCACCGAACCCGTCACGTCCGTTGTCCGGAAGTAAAACTGCGGACGGTAACCGTTGAAAAACGGCGTGTGGCGCCCGCCCTCGTCCTGGCTCAGGATAT
>JAWODS010000297.1:0-19932 GCA_046483205.1 Armatimonadota bacterium
ACCTCACTGTCTGTCACCGTCGATGGCCAGCCAGACAACCTGGAGGACCGCAATCTCAAAGGCGACACCATCACCGTCGTCAAAGAATCACAGATCGGCGACATGGACCACACCGCTGAAACCACCTTTGAGGGCGACACCATCACCCAGAAACACTCTTTCACCCTGCGCGATGACATCGACTTTGTGCATTTTTATCCCTTCATTTATTCAGTGACACCGGAGACCACCGAGTGGCTGGGGAAGACGCTGGCTGGGGAGGAGCTCAGCGACATTTTCGATACATCGAAGAATTACGAGTTCAACCGTGACGCGCTGTGGGCCGCCCAGTACGATGCAACCAGCGAAAAGGGCATCCTGTTTTTCTACCCGGAGCCCTTTACCGGGCAGAGCTCCGGAACGCGCATCTGGGACCAGCCGCAGTACCACAAGTTCTTCGCCGAGGGCTTCCGCGGACCGGCAAAACAGGGCAGCGAATACGAATACGAGATGATCATGAAGTTTTTCAGCGCATCCAACAGTGAGTGGAAAGCCACCGCCCGCGAACTGGCATCACACCTCCGTGGGGGCGAAGAGGTGGAGGTGCACAAAACCGAGCGCCCGCGCCTGTATGACGCCGGAGTGCCGGAAACCGGGCAGATGACGGTACAAACCGATAACTACACCATCGTTTTCTCAGCGGACCAGGCATGGACGATCTACAGCTACACCTACCGGGAGCATATGATCGGAGAGTCCACCGGGTTTTATGGGACGGTCCTGATCCCCCGGGGTGGCAACTTCATCGGCACGGGCCACACCGAGGGCGGCAGAGAAATCGTCCACAGCGTGAAGCTGCTTGTCGATGGCAAAAAGCAGCCTCTGCAGGTGGGAGAGACGGTCACGGGCGATGTGGTTCAGCTCATCAAGACCTCGACTATCCACAAGTTCCACGCGAAGACGATCGTGACGGTCACCAACGACGAGGTCATCGAGCACCAGGATCTGACAGCCACCGAGGATATGGACCTGAAGCTGATGTACCTGTTCATGCACTGCTGGCTGAATTCCACCACCACCTGGATGGCCGAGACCGCCGATGGAGAAATCATTGACGGGGAGTTTAGCTCCGACGGTGGATACGAGGTGAATAGAGATACCCGGTGGGTGGCGGAATATGAGCCAAATATGGGCATCTCCATCCTCTGCTACAGTCCAAAGATCGCCACCGGGAACGGAAGCAGAACGCACCTGTGGGATCACGAGCGGTATCACAAGCATTACACCCGCCGCATCGGCGGCGATGGCGAGGAAATCGCGCAGGGCGAGAGCATGAGCTATACGATGATCTCGACGGGAGTCGAAGAGGACGGCTCATGGGAGAAAACAAGGGCCGCAGCGAACATGCTCAAGGCCCAGTGGCCGCCGGTTGACTGAGCCAGATTCCCCCAATATGCAGACACGAAAAATCGCGCACAGGCATCCCGGCGGCTGTGCGCGTTTGTGATTTCTACGGAATCTGCAGCTCAGCCGATGGCATCCTCCGGAATCCCCGGCTCATCGGTCTCCAGTATCGGCTCGCCGTTTCTTGTGACCTCGATTCGCGGACCGGAGCCGTTTTCAGCGACCGGTGTGAGTTGCACGGTGTACGCATCCCCTCCGCTGTCGAAGGTCACGCTCACTGTGCCCCCGGAGAAGTGTGTCTGAACATTCTCGGCGGTGGTGTCTCCGAACTCCAGCAGGTTCACCATGACGGCTTCCTCGGCGGGGGGATGGTCAATCTGCAGATACGGGTTGTACTGCTCGGCGCCCTCATAAACGAGATACCGGAAGGCCATATCCTGCGGATACAGCGACCGGACTCTCATGGTTTTGCCCTGCTTTTGCACCTCGACAGTTCCCTTCACGGGGTCTCCACCCACCTGGAGTTCCTGCCCATCGACTGCCACACTTTCGGCCATGTGCAGCCGCGAGTTTGGATGCAGGACCCACTGGAATGTCCGGGGTTCCACGTCGGCTGCGAGTTGGTCAATGACGAACAGCAGATCGGGCTTGACGTAGATGAGGTGGCGGTGGAAGCGCTGCAGGAGCGAGGGGCTGTAGGCGGCTGTTGCGTCCCCCATCACGTAATCAACCCAGGTGTTGGAGACGAAGTGGGGGATACGGCCCAGCTTGTACATCTGGTTGGTGTTATCCACGAGCACGGAGTTGTGGCCGACGGTGCCGCGGGTATACTCGCGCAGCGCCCCACGCCGACCCGAGGCATAACCGCAATCGGTGGTCATCAGCACGTCATCGCGATACGTCAGGAAGTGGTTTTGGTGCCGCTGGGCGTGGCCGGTGCCACTGTCGGAGCACACAAAGGCGATGAAGGTTCCGCCGGGCTCCCAGCCGGAGCGCAGTGACGCCCATCCGGCCTTCGGGAACACCTGTCCCGGCCGGTCGGCTTCCGGGGCTTTCACGGGTGTCGCAGGATCAAAAAACAGCAGGCGAAACGGTCTCTGGCGTGGCGAATTGACCGTCCCGGTCTCCTTCAGATACCACCCGGCGTACGGATCGTCATTCACGGCTCCAAGGATCGCCAGCGGGTAATGCCAGTGGACGTAGGTGGTGGTTCCCCCTGCATCTTCGAGCCACGCATGCTGCTTGCGGTCGTTGCCGAGGAAGTTGATGGCGAATTTCGGGATGACCGACAGGAACGGGTGGTCGAAATGATCGACGTCGAAGTTGCGCTTCAGCGCATTCAAGACCATCAACATATTCCCGTATGCCCAGCTGTCATAACCCTGCCCCTCGATGGGGTGGGAGGTGGCGCGTACGTCAAGCTGGCCGAGAGCGAAGTCCTCCACAGCCCGCACGCACATCGAGGCACCCTCCACGTCGCCAAGCGTCGCCACGGCACAGCTCCCCAGCCCGATCATCCACAGTGCGCTGGAGTTCAGGTTGCCCTTCCCCTGGCTGAGCGCGTCATAGAGCGGAATGAGCGTATTGCGCTTGATGGCTGCAGCGGCCCTCTTGCGCTCCTGTGGCGTCATCAGGTCATAGCACAGATCGTAGGCCCACCCGGCGCCCATGGACATGCGGCCGACATCGAGTGAGGGGCGGTTATTGACGGGATCGTACCACACGGGCCAGTTGGAGATTGCCAGCAGCAGCTCCACCGCACGCCGGCCGTATTTCTCCTCCCCGGTTCCCTGGTACGTCAGCGACAGTTCGACCAGCCTGGCGCTGATGCCGCTCGTCATCGGGTTCCACCGGGTGCCGCCTTCCCCCTCAGGCATCTCCTCCGGCGGCCACGGGATGGAGGTGTCACCGAAGATCATTTCTTCCTCCTGCATGTATTCGTCGGCCTGCTTTTGAATCTCGGCGAAGATATCCGCCCGGGAGGCGTTGTACACCCCTGTTTCGGTATTTGACACCCAGGCTTCGAAGTCGGCGGCCGCCTCCGGCAGAAGCCGGGGGTGGGGGACACCAGTGGTGAGCGGCTCTTCGGCGGCCATCAGCTTTTCAGTCGTCAGAACCTTCTCGATCGACGCGCTGCGGAGCTGCAGCTTTCCCGCCGGGAGCATGAATGTCATGTACACCCGGGCCGATACGGCGTTTTCAGGTGCGACATCCTCCACACACAGCGTCTCCCACTGGCCGGGTTCGGGATCCACCGTGGCGAAGTGCTCATGAGGCAGTTCGGTGCCCCCGCTGTCGTAAAATCGCAGCTCATAGTGTGCTGCGGCAAACTGGTCGGCGTTGACACCGGAGAGGCGAACCTCTCCGCAGAGGCTGTAGCGCTCACCGGCCTCGACCTTCCCGGAGCCCAGCTCAATCGTGTGCCACGGCGAGAAAACCTGCTGGCCTTCGGGTGCCGTGATGCTCCACACACCCGCTTCACCATCGCCGACATCCAGCGCATAGCCGCCGCGGATATCGAGAGCGGGGGACTGGGAGAAGTCAGCACTGCACACGACCTGCGCCTGTCCGTTGCCCTCGGTGGCGAGCTCTCGGGGCGTA
The DNA here is from genome assembly GCA_046483205.1 of Armatimonadota bacterium. Classification (GTDB taxonomy): domain Bacteria; phylum Armatimonadota; class Zipacnadia; order Zipacnadales; family UBA11051; genus JBKHJK01. The sequence continues at coordinate 3,985 of JAWODS010000297.1, forward strand.
TGGACGGGTTCATAGTGCTTGAGGGGGCCCCTGGAGGTCAGTTGTGGCCCAAAACGGTCCTGGACCTTTCCGAATGCCAGATAGCGAAGAACCCGGTCCTGCAGCTCTCCGGTGGTTTTGTCGTAGTGTGCGGCGTGGCCGAGGTCGCCGATGGTGTAGATGACGGCGCCCGCACCGTGCTCGGCCACGATAACAGCCGGGTGACCGCTGGTCTCCGTCACCAGGACTCGCCCATTGTCACCGAGGTTGCGGATTCCACCCCGGTACCTGCCATACTGGATGCCCTGTCCCTGCCGGTAGCCCTCGGTAATGGGATGGTCTATATCGGCCACGCGCCAGTGGGGGCCGTGACCGAAGTTTTGAAAGTTGCCGGTGACGATCGCTTTCGGTGGTGTTGCTCCGAGTGTCAAAAGCAGGCGCCCGCCGTTACGCACATATTCCTCCAGTACCTGTTCGGCCTTCTCCGAAAGCCCGGGATCGTCGCGGCCGGGATCACTTCGGCTGACGATGACGAACGCGGTGTATTCGCCCACAGCATCCGGGTCTTCCAGCACGGTCCCCGGGACCGTCTGTGCCTGGATCCCCAGCTTCTCCAGCACGGGAGCGTATGAGTAGCGATATTTATTGCCTGCCAGTCCCACCACAGGGGCCGACCAGGACGATACAGCGCAGCCGGTGAAAAAGACCGCCAGGACCGTGATCTTCATCAATGCAAAGCGGGATTTGAGCATGGACAGTCACCCCGATACTCTGGATGGATTGAAAAGCACCATACATTTCACGACGCCATAGTGCGAAACCTGCGGCGAGAAGGATTGCTGCGACGAGGGCGCGAAGTTTTCACAGATAGCTGCTGCGGATACCACGCCTCATGGAGGTTGTGCTCATGCGCCCGCGGATTGGTCTTATCGTCGGTCTCCTGATTGTGTTAGCCCTCCCCTGTGTAGGTCAGGAGGACTTGCCGATGCCCAACCCGGGCTTTGAACAGGTTGACGAAGAGACGGCGGATCGTGCCGGGGGTATTCTCCCCGCTCAATGGCGCGCGCGAGGCTCAACCCACGAGGCCCATCGATTGACCGAAGAGGCGCGGTCGGAAAAGTACGCTGCACAAATAGACTTCACAGAGGGCGACGGCACTGCCATTTCGGGCTACTACTACTCCGAGCCGCAGCCGCTGCCACCGTGCGAAAAGGTCACAGTTTCGGCGTGGGTCAATCTTCATGTCCCCGAACAGGAACATGGCAAGCACCAGGGGGCCTTCCTGCGGCTGATGTTTGAGAAAAACGAGGAGTATGTGAAGCTCCTCAACAGCCGCCCGGTCGGTGACACAGGTGGCGAGTGGGTGGAGCTGACTCTTACGGGCACACCGCCACCGGAAGCCGACATGTGGCGAATGTCGGTGGAGTTCAATGGCATCGGAACCGCTCGCTTCGACGATTGCGATACCCACATGACGCCGCTTCCGAAGCTGCCGGGCGCGGATTTAAGCGCCCCCACGAATGAGCTGTTCGAGCCTGGTGACGGTGCTGTCGGCATGCTCGGAACGGCACGGGAACCCTCCGGGGAAATGGTGGCTGAGACAAATATCAGCGGCAGTTCCGCCCTCCCGCCGACCATCCACGTGGGGGCCGTGTGGTACCAGCAGGGCGAGCAGCTCGGCGTCCATGAAGTCGCACGAAAGGCCTGGCAGCGGCCCACTGAGGTCACACTGAAGCTCCGGGCGCTGTCAACTGCCGACGTCGTGCGTTCGGTCGTGTACGCTGCCTCTCGGGAGGAGTGGGACGCGGCCCAGGTGACACCTCCAGAGCTGACGCCCCTGCAGCCGGAACCACCGCTGGAGCCTGCTGACATCGAAATGAGCGGTCATCCCCGTCTGTTTATCTCTCCCGCCCATCTGCAGCGGCTGCGCGAGCTGGTGGCCATGGACCGCGAGACGCTGGAGACCGAGCACCCGCACTTCGCCCACCACCTGAAGATCATGCTGCGCGACGCCGACGCGTGCTTTGACGAGGAAAAGATCACCGTTTACAGCGGCCGTTACAGCACCACGATGCCACCTGCGGTGCCACCGCGTCATGAGGACAACTTCCCGTACTGGACGGGGCTTTCGCGCGAGATAGAATGGCGGGTCGAAAAGCTTGCCACCGCCTATCTGCTCACACGGGAGCAGAAATACGCAGACCTGTGCAAAGAATGGACCCTCGCCCTGTGTGAATGGCCGCAGTGGACCGATCCGGATTACGGGAATCGCAACTGCTGTTTGGATACCGGGCATTTCTGTCACGCCGTCGCCTTCGCCTACGATTTTCTCTATGACGTGCTCACCCCGTCGGAGCGTGAGACCCTCCGCAACGCGCTGCTGGAAAAGGGTGCGGCGGCGGTGATAAAGGATGCTACCGAGGGCTGGGCGCAGAAGATCAACTGGCCCAACGGCTTTGCGGTGGTGATGGGGGGCATGGGGATTGCCGGGGTTGCGACGTACGGTGACGACCCACGCGCGGAAAAATACGTCAATTATGCCCGCCGGCGGATTGACGAATTCTTCGACACCCGCGACCGCGACGGTGGATACATCGAGGGCCACACCTACGGTGGCTACGCCATGAGCCACATCATGCCCTTCGCCGGGACGTTAGCAGTACACGGTGACGATACGCTGATGTCAAATCCGTATCTGCCGAAGACGCTCCGGTTCATCACCTACTGCCTGGACCCGATGAGCGCCACCAGTGTCAACTTCTGCGATTCCAGCTACAGTGCCCGGGCGTACCGCTCTATGGCGGCATGGATGGCGCGGAACGGCGACGGGCTGGCGCACTGGTACCTGGCCCATGACGAGGGTCTCACCCACAGCTTCCGGTGGGTGCCTCCGATAGGGCTGTTGTGGCTGCCCCTTGATGGCTCTCCGGCACTGCCCGAAGGCTGGGCCGCCGGCGCACATTACCGCGACATCGGCTGGACCATCGCGCGCTCCGGCTTTTCCGATACTGTGACACCCGGGAAACCGCAGATGCTTCTCGCCATGCGCTCCGGCCCGTACGGCAGCCACTGCCAGCGCGATCAGAACTCCTTCATGCTCAATATCAACGGGCGCTGGCTGCTGCAGGATCCGGGATATGGGCGGGATGCCACCTCCCTTCACAGTACGCTGCTGGTGGACGGGCACGACCAGGTCCCCGCCGACGCCCACGTGGAGGCCTTCGGAAATGTCGGCGATATCGTGTATGCCGTCGGTGACGCATCGGTATGCTACAGCGAGTTAGATATTTTTCGGCGCCATATCATCATGGTGGCGGGGGAGTATGTGGTAGTTTGCGATCAGGTGGAGCTGCAGGAGGAACCCACCTCCATCAGCTCCCAGCTTATGACCGGTGTGAAGAAAGCGCAAATCGACGAGGCCGGCACCATCCGGCTGATCCCCGATTCCGATGACCCATCCGCAGCCGAACAGGGCTGCAGCATCTGGCTGCCACGCCCCGGAAACATCACGACGGAAGAATATCGGGGACACGCAAAGATCATCAACCACTACGATCGCGGCGGGCTGAAGTCGATGCTCCTATGGCCCAATGCGGCAGATCCACAGCAGCGAGCTGTGAGTGTCGCCAACGGAGACGTGCTTTACCTGAGCGTGGGGGAGGGAGCATGGGTTGACCACCTGGTGCTGAACCTGACCGGGCAGATGCAAACTGCACAGATGCCGGGCAGCCCGAAGCTCACCACCGACGCCCGGCTGGTGTGGGTCCGGACACAGGACGGCGAGGTCACCGACCTGTCAATAGTGTGGGGAAGCCGCCTGGAAATGGACGGGACGCTTCTGCATGAATTTGACGCAAAGCAGGACTTTTCGCGCTGAGGCCTCGCCCCCGTCCGGTCGCAGTTTCTCAGAAGATGGCGCCGTGCGGGGTATTATCCGCGCTTTTCCACTGCAGTGACGTGCAGGTCCGAGTATTCTGCCATCAGTGGCGCCATCTGCCGGAACCCGATGCTGCCGTCCTTGAGTACCGGCCCATATTTCTGGCCGTCGTCGGTGAAGTGGAAGATTGTCAGATCGTTGATGGAGAAGACCACTTCACGCCCGTACTTGATAATCTGGATGGTGTAAGAGGCAGCGACGTCCGGGATTGAGGCGATGGGGTCTCCACCCTGGGCGACGAGATTAAACCCCTTGCTCTTGCGCATGTTGCAGGTTTGGAATGCGCGCTCCCCGGGGGCCTTTCGCCGGAAATACGAGATGTGCAGGGCGTTGATGTCCCCGTCATAGTACTGGCTGTAAATCCCCTGTCTTGGGACCAGGTTGGGGCTCAACACGTGCTCGCCCCGCAGCCCCCGGGCGGCGAAAAACATCATCGCCAGGCCCGGCTCGCGAATGGGCCAGAATTCCCACGAGATGGCAATATCATCCGGAAAGACCTCATCACACCACAGCACGTAGTTCGCCTCCTGGCCCTCGGAGGGGTCCCGGTTATTCTCCAGCCTCATTCGGCCCTGCGGAAAGGTGATCGAGGCGTCTCCTTCAAGCTTGAAGCTTTCAATATCTTCCCGACTCGCCAGCGGGTTTGTGTAGATGGTGTAGCCCCGTTCAAATTTGCTCATTGACCTCGCCTCCTGTAATACCGCGGATTCGCGATGGTTACAGCCCACTTATCCCATACAGTCCGGCAACACAGCGCTGGCGACACGAAGACAGTTGCCGCCGATAATCTTCTGGATGTCCTCATCACTGTACCCGCGCTGCACGAGACCAACCGTAAATAACGGCCAGTTCGTCCACGCCAGGCTGTCTTTCATCTCCGGCTTCCTCCATTCCGGGTCATGCAGCGGGTCATCAGGCTCCCACAGAGTCCGGAATTCTTCCCTGGTACTCGGGCGGTCGGGCAGCTTCGCCACCTCTTCATCATACGTTGGTGGTGTATAAGCCACATCGGTCCCGATGGTGACGTGGTCGGGGCCGAAGTTCTGTGCGATGTAATCCACATGGTCCAGCAGGGCGTTAATGTCGCCGGTGCCGCCGAGAAATGCCGGAATGCAGCACACGCCGACGTAGCCACCGGTGTCAACGATCGCTTTAATAACCTCATCGGGCTTGCAGCGGTGGTGGGCGTTGACGGCAGCGGCGCCGGAATGGCTGGCAACCATGGGCAGTTCGGAGGTGTGGGCGGCATCGAGGCTCGTCTGCCAGCTCGAATGAGCGCAATCGACGATAATGCCGACCTCATTCAGCTTCCGCACGGCCTCGCGTCCAAAGTCGCTCAGTCCACCGTTGGCCGGTTCCGCACAGCCGTCACCGATCATATTCCGGCGGTTGTAGGTCAGATGCATCATGCGGGCGCCGAGCTGGAAGAAGATCCTGACATACCTCAGCTCCTCCTCCACCGACACCCACTGTTCGTCCAGCGGCACGCCGTTTGTGGAGAAATACAGGCACCGCTTGCCGTTTTCATGGGCCTCAACGATATCATCCGGGGTGATGGCCCGGGTGATGAAGTCGCTCATGAGATCCGTTGCCCAGGTAAAGCGGGCCAGGCGCTTGACCATCCGCTTGACCGACTGTCCCTCTTCGCCGGCGTTTTGCATGATGCAGGTGACACCGGCGGCCTCCCAGGCCTCCATGAACTCGGCCTTCTCGCGCTCATCGGTGGCCCACCGTGTCATTGTCATATCCTCGCGCATGTCCTTCAGCTCCGCCTCTGACGCCCCCTCCTCAATCGCTCGCGCCATTTCATCACCGTCAATGGCCGCCCTCGGCGCGAAACCGTACGAATCACACACCAGCGAATGCTCGTGCAACTCCAGCCCGTGTTCCAGGTCGGCCTCCGATGGCTGCAAAGCGTCCAGAGCCACCTGTCTGTATCGTTCGATTCTTTCGTTCATATCATTTCCCTCGCCGTTCGTTCCTGCCGGGTTGATGAGTCGTCTTCGAAGTAGTGTTCGTGAGGGTCTCCATCCAACCCTTTTGCGATTCATGTATCCGGCAGACATTTCGATATGAGCGTCTTGCGATAATACGAAATTCGATGTATGATATTGTGTATTCAGTACATCATTAAATGTCATGTAATGAATACTTGTTACCACCGGCGCCGCCGGTGACGCAGTGGTCGTGAAAGGCTTCTTTCGCAGACAACGGAGATGACCTCATGACTTACGCGTCCAGGCGCTGGAAATATCGAATGTGTGAGGAATGAAGCTGCATGCCAACAGGTACAATCAAGTGGTTCAATGATTCCAAGGGGTACGGATTTATCGAGCGTGACGACGGCGAGGACGTTTTTGTGCATTACAGCGCAATATCCGGCGAAGGCTACCGGACGCTCAATGAGGGCGACACCGTCGAATTCGATGTCGAAGAAGACGAGAAAGGTCCGCGGGCGGAAAACGTTGTCGTAACCGGCCAGGCCGAAGGCGCCGAGGAACCAGATCTCTGGTAAGTTGCATAGTCACATCCAGTTCAGGGTACAAAATCGCGTGAATACAGGTCGGCTTTGATACCTGACACCTCTGGCGTGTACGACACAAAACCGCCCATCCACAGAAATGCGAATGGGCGGTTTATGTACGTGCGCTGATTTCTACTTTCCCGCTCCGATCTTTCCCGTCCACCCCTGCTGTTTTACTTCAGCACTTCTCCGTCTGCCTGCAGCCTTGTGCCGTCATGCAGGAGATGGTTTCTCACCGAATCGTCTGGAGCGTAGGTGACGGCGAAGAACCGGGCGTCGGTGGATATATTCTCCAGCGTCACCTCATCGGCGCCTGTCACGCCGAAGCCCACAACCGTTTTTGACCCATCGGCGAAGGTGAGTTCGGCGCCCCTCGCGGTATCCGATGTCAAAAGCCGGGTCTGTGGATTTTGGTCTTCCTCTCCGGCACGCGCAGGCAGAAGCACAGTCACGAACTCGTTTTCTGTCGATTTTTCGGCGGTGGCTGCAGTGAAATGCCACGTCTTTGTCCACTCACGGTCCGGCGGCCACGCGGGATGCGGGTCGTATTCGTTGGTCTGTGTAAACTCCAGATCATCGGGCGCCAGGAAGCTGACCGTGCAGGTGGCGTTGTCGCGGTCGATGATCACCGTCTTTTCGTCTGCTTCCACGTCCATTTCATCAATTGCGTGCAGCCAGTATTCCCACGTTCGCGGTTCATCACTGGCCAGCACATCGCGGATGACGAAGATGCCCGGGCGAACATGGAAGACCTGCCGAATCGCGCTGCTCAGCCTTCCGCCATAGGCGTCGGTGGCGTCGCCGACAAATAGATCGAATGCGTCGTCGTGCACGAAGTCAGTGATTTCACCGGTGGCGTGCCAGCCGCGGTCCTGGCCGATTCCACCGTCAATGGTGATGCCGCATTTCGCCTTCGTCTGTCGGGTCCAGCCGGCGTGATGGGGCGAGCCGTAGCGGTTGTAGTAGCCCGTTGCTATCGCCAGCGCCTCGCCATAGCCCTCCAGGACGAAGCAATTCTGGTCGTTGTGGCCGTGTGAGACCGCTCCGTACGGGCTGGCCCGCATCGCGAAGTGGACGTCGTTGGCGCCACTGGCGAGATCGGTGTGAATGGAGACAAGCCCCACGCCGTCGAACAGGCGGGCTTCAGGCAGGTCGGCAGGCGGCTCGGCAGGGAGGTCATCGTCTTTGAGAACAACACTCAAAATGCTGGATCCGGGCCCTGCATTCACCTGCTCGGCGTACCAGCGGATGACGGGGTCCTGATTGAGGGAGCTGAACCAGTACATGAGTGTCCCCGGCTTACTCGGCGTCCACTGCGTCCCGTCACCAAATGGTGCCATGCTTGTATGCGGCGGGGTGATGTACAGCCGGTAATAGGGGGTATTCTGCCAGAACGGCCGCTCGTAGATGGGCACACCGGTCGCCTCGGAGAAGGCCACCACGAAATGCATCCCGAAGCTCATGTATGCGCCCCAGTAGCCCGGCCCTTCGTTCCAGCCGCCGTCTTCCTTGCCCCAGGCCGGATAGACGCCCCAGTAGATCTTGGAAATGTACTCCAGGTATTTCTCCGCTTCCGGCCATTCGCCGAAGAACTCGATGGCCGATTCTCCCAGAAAGCCGATGGTGCGGCCCGGGTGGCTGGAGTAGGGATTGTTCTCGAAAGGCATTCGCCGCAGCATTTTGTACATATCAGCGGCACGGATGCGCATCGATTCTTCGACGATTTTACGCTCCTCTTCGGTGAACAGGTCGTACGTCCAGTCATAGGCGCGGGTGCCCCGCATCATCACCCACATCGCCGGCTCGTCGTTGTGGAAATAGCCAGTTGAGCCCTGCGGGTCCCAGGAGAAGAAGTGCAGCAGGCGGCGTTTGGCCTCATTGCCGCATTCTTCGTCACCTGTCAGCAGATAGGCCAGCGCGGCCTGCTCCATGACGTTCATCGGTGGGCGGGTTTCGCGGAATGTCAGTGTATAAGCCGGGCCGCGCTTCTTGGGATCCTTCGGCAGGAAATCCGGCTCATCCACCAGCTCCTCGCCGATGTGATTCTTCGCGCCCTTGACAATCCGGTCGGCCATATCCTTCAGGTCACCTTCAGCCGCACGCCTGCGAATTTCCGGCAGCTCGTCGGCGGTAACGAAAAGGCGCGGGCGCTCCTGCGGCACATTGATCGAATCGATGCCGGGATAGACCCACTCGTCGGCCCCGGACGTCACCACAAACTCGCGGGTCTTGCTCCAGATAGTCGGATAGTCCTCTTTGTTCACGCCGTAGCGCCAGTACCAGATCCCCGGCTCCAGCGTCTGAGTGAGCATCTGGAAGCACCATTCCATCTCCTCGAAAGCAATCAGATTGTTGCTGTCGAAATCCGGAGTGGTGTCTATCTGAAGCTCGTAGGTGGCCTCATTGCCCGACGGCAGCCACAAAAACGGTGGCGGGTTCAGCGTTGTCTCGCTGCCATCGGCGGGTGAATAGGGCAGGTTTCTTCCGTGTACGGGCTCGCGGTCCACTGCTTCGTTTGGCGGTAAGATATTCGCCAATTTCTCTTCCTCCGTAGCCGGTCTGATGAAAACGTTGTCCCAGTGAGTCTCGCCCGGTGTCCACCAGTGGAAAAACTCCACGATGATCTCCTGCGTGCCCTCGGGGACGGGGAATGTGCTCTTGGCAAACGTCCATTCCTCGACCGGATCATACCAGCCGGTCATGATATCCAGATGATGCCATACGTCCGGGTCGTCATTGAACAGCACCCGGATAGACGCTCCCTTGCCGGAAGCCGCCTTCACATCCTTCGTCCGGTACCAGCCCCCAACGGTGATGCGCTCGTCGCTTTTGTCCCACAGGAATCTCTGGCGCCAGCAGGCTCGCTGGTCATCACTTTCAGCGCTGAGGGCCACGTAATTGTTGCCGTCCTGCGCACCGCCCGTTCGCAAAAGCGCCTCACCACCCGTGTTGAAGTCGATCGAACGCCAGTGCACGGGGTTGCCGTCATCGTCAAGCTCTTCGAAGCTGGAGTTGCGGAATATGTTCTCCTGCGCACAGGCACAGGACGTGAAAAACACGGTCATCGTGCCGAGAACAACACACACGAGAAGAATGCGGAAGACGGGCAGTCGCTGTGTCACGGTCAAACCCTCCTGGATTCCTCGGGCTGCAGTGGCATGCCGCCAGAGACTGTTACAGCAATCTGATTATCACAAAAGCGTACTATTACTTTTCCCGCAGCGTCATCCATTTCCTTCGTGCTGGAGGGATATTTTTGTACATGTCGAGGGCGGGTCTTACTCCGTCCAGCTCACACAGGGCGCTCCGCTGACACTGCCTGAAGGCGTCTGCAGGAGGGCGTCGGTGTGGCCCATGACGGGGTCGGTGCAGGCCATGATCCGCTCCGGTCCATTCCGCCCGATGCGTGCCAGCCAGAGCGGCGCCGTCGTGGAAAAACCGTCTGAAATCTGCCCGCCCTGCAGACCGAGCCGGTAGCTGAGGCCCTCCCCGGTAACCAGTTCCAGCCCCGTCTCGGTGCTATTCACGCTGGGGGTCGGGACGTCGTTTGCTCCGATGTGCAGGAAGGTCACAGCACGCACGGCACCGCGGCCTTCATGCAGCGCTGAGTACGTGTGTGTTGCCCGGCTGCTGTCTGTCAGTTCCGAAAGCTCGACCGGCAGCAGCGACCCGTCGGGCAGAGCGGTACACATTGACACTGAAACCTCGCCGGAAGTTACCGCGGCGATGTCATCTGAAACGGTGGTATTGCCGTTTGGGTGCAGCAGAAATCGCACCTGCCGGTCTTCGCGGTCGCCGATATTCAAATCATCCACCAGCACCACGAGGTCCGGGCGAAGGAAAAGCACCTGTCTGACGAAGCCGTAATAGCCGAATCTGCCCACCGAGTAGCCGCACACCGGGTCGCTGTGGTAACTGAGCGTCTCTCCATCCATCCACCTGTTCTGTATCCGCCCGTTCACCACCGGGATGTTGTGGTCTTCGGTTTTCCCGCCGACAGCATCCGGCAGCACGCGCTCGCCCCGGGCGTACAGCGTCACGTGGTTCATGTTTTCCTCTTTGTGCTGGCCCTTCAGTCCGCAGTGGTGCAAAAGGATCGTCGCGTCATCGCTCCATCCGCTGCGCCAGACGTTCAGGCCGATGTCGGAAAATGTGCGCCCCTCCACGGTTTCGGTAGGGCGTTGCGGCTCAATGGACGGGTCAATCCACCAGAACAGGTCGCCGTATCCGGCGTGGCGCTCTGACACGTCCAGAAGCCGCTGCCCGAGCCACTGGAAGCGCGGATCCTGATAGGTACGGGCGATGCGGAAGAAGATCCACTGGTTCCAGTATTGCCCGGCGCCTCCCCCGTTGTATCCCAGGTCACGGCCCTCCCAGTCGGCGATATGAAGCTGGTATTCGGCGAATTTCTTCAGGAAGGGATGATCGAAATGATTTTCGCCGGTGACCTTGCGCAAAAGCTCCGCCAGCCTCAGCCACTCGTTCACCCCATACGCCCCGTAGCTGGGCGATTCAAGCCATGCCCCGCTTTCGTGTTCGTTGAACGCGTCCACCATGAACTTTTCGGCCAGCGCCACCCATCTGCGCGCCATGGGGTGTTCGTCCATCAGCACCAGCCCGGCCGCGCCCAGACCACACATCGTCACAGCGGTATGGTTGCCCCGCAGGTCGTTGTAAATTGAGCCATGTCCGCTGAGAGTGCTGAGGTACAGCCCGTGGGCGATGGTGGCAATGGCCTCGCGCACGTCCTCACGTTCCTGCTCCGTCATTTCGTCATAGGCGACATCGTAGGCGGATGAAAGGCATTGCAGGGGATAGCTGGCCTCGAAATCGAAGTAGCGGTAGGTGGGATTCTGCCAGAAGCGCCATTGCACCGGTACGGTCGCCCAGCGGTGGCACTGCTCGACAAAAACCGGATCATCGGACACCGCCGCCCCGAGCAGCCAGTGGGAGTAATCGTGCCAGTACAGGTCGCGCCAGTAGCCGGGGAAGGGGTCCTGCCCGGTGCCCGGGGGCATCTCCGGGGGCTCCGGTGGCCGGACGGATATCAGCCCATCACCCCAGGCAGGACGGTTGGACTTGTACGTCTCCGGCGTGAGCGTCCACGGCTCGTCGGCCTTCCGATCATCGAGCTCCTCCAGGACGGTGGCGACTGCGCCGAGGTACTCCGTATGGGTCGTCTGCGCCCGCTCCTGCCACGTCGCCCGATTGTCCTTATTGTAGCGCAGCCGCGGATGGCCTTCGGTGCGCAGGCGGTATTTCTCACCATCTCCCTGCATCCGGCGGTCCTGGTGCAGCATATCTCCCTGCAGGCGGTCTGCATCGGCTTCGGCCTGCTGTGGCACCATTTGCGCCCGGAAACGCACAAACTGCCACGGTGCGCCGGACCATCCCCACAGGTATATGCGCAGTGTGAGAGTGTTTTGTCCGCTCACGCCGAGTCGCTCTGCGAGGTTGCGGACACACAGGCCATTCACCTGGGTATCAGCGACGACGGTTTCCGGCCCGTCTGCAGCCCGGGCGTTCAGACGCCAGGGAGCTGAGACCGAACGGGCGTCAATCTGAAGACACGGCGTTGCGTCCAGGTCGCAATCAACCTGCGCCTCGATCCGGTCGTGAAAATACACCTGCCGGGTGAATGTCACGATGCCGTCATCCTCGACCGGGATCTGCACATCAGCAACTTCCCAGTCGCCGCCACGGCTGTCATAATAGGTCCAGTCGGTGATTTGAGCGCCTGCGGAAGCTACGAAGACAGACAGGCACAGGATGCACAGGGCTACACTTTTTCTCACAACGGATCCACTCCCGTTGAACCGGATGCAGAAACCGGGCCGCCAGCGCTACATCCCTGACGGCCCGGCACATGTTCGATCTGTAAGACATCCTCGCCGGGCCCTACACCGGCGTTACATCATAATCCAGGTAGCGTACAAATGCCTCAAAGACCGGGGCCATCACATGGTCGGGCGTAACGCTGACGTGGTGGCGGTGTCCCTGGTATCCCACGGTCTGCAGGACGCCCTGGAGATTCTCGATCTCGGCGACTCCGGCGCAGCCGAAGAAATCTTCGGGAATGGTATCTTCGGTGAAGCGCCCTTCCCCGACGTACGCCCTGATCCGGCCCTCCTCGGTCATGATGCTGCTGAAGGTGAAGGGCAGCGGCTGGATGCGGCCCTGGACGGGTCCGTAGGCATTGCCCTCACCAACGGAGTTTTTCAGGATACTGTGGTCGGTGACCTGTCCGGGTGACTGCATCATGCTTTTGGGAACGGGCCCGCAGTGAAACAGGATACACTTGTCATCAACGTCTTTGTAGTTGTTGTTCCAGTCCAGCACGGTCGCCACATTGCCGGAGGCCAGGCTCAGCCCGAGCATCGCCAGCGCGTTGCCGATGTCAACCTCGCAGGCGGTGATGATACCGCGGTCGTTCATCTCGCTGATGAGCACACAGGGCGAGACACCGAGCTGCTGCTGCATTTCGATCCAGCAGCGAATGGCCACGGCATCCATCTGGTACTCCTCCACAAATTGGTCGATGGCCACACCGAGCTTCACGAGCGTGTCAAATGCCTCGGTCGGCACCTGGTCCCAGTTGGTGTATTCGGCCAGCCGCTGCTGTTTGTCCTGGACCTCCTGTGCCTCGTCATCGAGCTCATTCATCCGCGCGAAGATCATCGACAGATCCAGCGTCTCCATGAGGATCCCGTTGCGCTGCAGGGCCAGCTCGTCGATCCGCACGGTCTTAAAGTCCGTCGTCCGGGCACCGATGGCACCGACCGTTATATCATTCATGCCATTGTAAACCCTGCACACGCGGTCGAAATGGTCGATGTTGGCGGCGAAGCGGTCGCTGGACGGCGAAACGGTGTGTGGTTGCAGGGCGGTGAAGGTGATGCCCGCCTGGTAGAACACGTCCATGACGGAGAACTTCCCACAGAAGGCGTCACGCCGCAGCGCAGGGGCCATCTTGTCCATCTCATCCGGATAGGCCTGGATATAGATGGGCACGTCGCAATCTTTGAAGGCCGCCAGGGCCCCGTTTTCGTCACCGAAGTTGGGGAGGCTCAGGATGACGCCACCATACTCCCCCGCATGCTCTTGGAGGAAGTCAGCGTACATCTGGCCCTCCTCCCGGGTTTGAACTGCGCCGTACTGCGTGAGGCTTTCGTCCATCGAGATGTAGTCATAGCCGAGCTCATCCAGACGTCCCTTAATCTCCTGCTGGGCGTCGGCAATGACCTCCGGTGGGAAGAAACCGCGGTTGCCGAAAAACAGTGCAAATGTCGTCTTCTTGCTCATAATACCCTCCTGTACTGCTGCAGCAGATATCTTGCTGCAAACGTTGTATGCCGCCGAAGTATTGTACAAACCAGGCAAAAAGCGCCCGGTCGTTGCCACAATGCCCTTTCAGGCCAACACAGATACCTTCGCTTCTGCTTCAAATATCCCTTCTGCCATCTGCGATTCATTGGCATATCGGATGAGCCAGCCCCGCGAAAGCGGATCCACGGATGTTTCACAGAAGAATTCCGATATTCATGCGCCCCCCTTTCGGTGACGTCTGCGCGTGCAGATGTGTGCCGGGTGGTGACAGGCCCCGTGACGGGCAGGAGAGACAGAAGGGCACAGGGAAGATGGAGATCGGGGTTTGCGGCTGTCCGCGGAATGATGAGGAATGCGTCAGGCTGGAAGGAAAAAACACCAACGGAGTGATACAGATGTCATCAGATAAGAGTCATTCAGCCGAATGGGTGGACGACGTATGGTTCGGGCTGCATTATGATCTTCACGCCCGGGACAGTGACACCGAACTCGGCGCAGAGCTGACCGCCGAGCATCTGAAGGAGCGCCTGGAGCGGGTGAAGCCGGACTGGGTGCAGTGTGACTGCAAGGGCCATCCGGGATACACCAGCTATCCGACGACCATCGGCTCACCGTCGCCGGGAATCGTCCGGGATGCGCTGCAGATTCACCGCCAGGTCGCTGATGAGCTGGGGATTCCGCTGTCGGTGCATTACTCAGGGGTGTTGGATACGCGGGCCATCGAGCTGCATCCGGAATGGGCCGCCCGCGACCCGGAGGGAGAAATTATCGGGCGCGCGGAGGGCCGATCCGATGTGACCTGCCGGCTCAGCGCGTACGTTGATGAACTGGTCATCCCCCAGATGCTGGATGTCATTGACCGATACGATGTGGACGGCTTCTGGGTTGATGGGGACTGCTGGGCGGTGCGAAACTGCTACTGTGACCGCTGCCGGGAGGTCTTCGAAGAGAGAACCGGTATCACGGAACCACCGACCGATCCAGAAGACCCCAACTGGGACCTGTGGCGGGAGTTTCAGCGCGATATGTTTGTCGAATACGTGCGCAAATATACCGATGCCGTCCACGAGCGCAAGCCGGAGTGTGCTGTCTGCAGCAACTGGATGTATTCCGCCCGCCATCCGGGTGAGGTGACCGTTGATGTCGATTATCTCTCCGGCGATCTCAGCCCGTCGTGGGGAGCCGAACGTGGCGTGATGGAGGGGCGATGCCTGGATTCGCGCGGGCTGCCGTGGAACCTCATGGCATGGAGCTTCTGCCGCCCCGGTCTGGATGTCCCGTACCAGACCAAGACGGCCGCACAACTGTGCCAGGAGGCGGGGGAGATCATGTCGTGTGGCGGAGCAGTGATGCTGTATGACCAGCCCCAGCGCACGGGGTGGCTGACGGGCTGGCACCAGGATCTCTTTGCGGAGGTGGCGGAGTTTTGCCGGGCCCGAAAGCCCTTCTGCGAGCACAGCACCTCCGTCCCCGATGCAGTGGTGCTGCACAGCGAAGAACATGTCTTTACTCATGTCGAGGCACCTTTCAATCCCCTGGGCAATGACACCCTTATGCCGATGCAGGGCGCCGTCCATGCGCTGCTGGAGAATCATTTCCACGTTGACATCAATGACGAGCAGACGCTGCGGAAGCATATTGACGATTACGGCCTGGTCGTGGTGCCCGAGCAGGATCCCATCAGTGACGCAATGCCCGGTGCGCTTGAAGAATACGCCCGCGGCGGTGGCATTGTGCTCATGACCGGCCTGCACCTGGCAGCACGCCACGGTGATCTCGTGGGAGTGAAGCCTGCAGGAGATGTCACCGAGGGACGATGGCACCTGCCCGTTGATGACGAGGCGGCCACGGTCTCCGAGCAGTGGCAGCCGGTACAAACCACCGACGCTGAGGTCTATTGCTCCATCATGGACCAGCAGGAGGTGGGCAAAGACGAGACGTCGTGGCCCGCCGTGACCGTACGAACTGTGGGCGAGGGGGCAGTCATCGCCATCCACGGACCGGTGATGAGCAGCTTCTTTAAGACACATCACCCGCGGCTACGGCGGTTTTTGGAAAAGCTACTTGACGATATGAACGTCCCGCGGCGCGTGCGTATTGAAGGCCCTCCGAATCTGGAATGCACGCTGCGCGAGAAAGACGGCATGCTGGCGGTGAGCCTGGTGAACCGGGCCGCCGATCC
>JAWODS010000460.1:0-5985 GCA_046483205.1 Armatimonadota bacterium
ACCCCGGCTCTGGCCCACGCCGACCGCCGGATCGAAAACTGCGACCGGTGGCAGCGTTTTTCGACAACCGTTGACCTGCTCCCCAACGCCCATCACGCCATCGTACTGGTGCGGATCACCGGCGCAGGGAAGCTGTGGGTGGATGGCGTATCGCTCCGGGCGCTGCCTGCGGAAGTCGGTGTCGAGGTCTCTTCAGCCGGCCTGGTGCGCTCGCACGGCAGGCGCGAGACGTCGGTCGTGGCGACCAACTACATGCGCGGCGAGATGGACGTCAAACTCCGCGTGGAAGCCTGGCGCGGCGGCGAACGCAAAAGTTCCAACGACAAACGCCTGAGCCTGTCACCCGGTGAATCTCGCGACATCTCGATCGATTACAGCTTTGACTTCCGGCGGCCTCACGATTTGCGACTGACGCTGCTGGGACACAGTGATGATGTCGTACTGTATGAAAAAACCTTTGACGTCCCCGGCCTCGTCTATGCCTATATTGCCGAACCAGCCTTCCGCGAGACGATACTAAGCGACGTCCCTGTCCCGGAGATCACCGTTCGCGGACACCTGCATGCCGTGCCCGACGTTCAGCGCAACACCGTCATCCATGGCCGCCTGGTCGGGGCGATGGAAGACTTTCACGAACAGTCGGCGGCAATGTTTTGCGACCGTGAGGGACGCTTCGCGGCCTCCCTGGAGACGCCCACCATGGTGAGCGGAGAGTACATGGTGCGGCTGAATGCGGAGTATGACGGGCGAGACATGGAGGTGAAGCTGCCGCTTCGCAAGGCGCCCCCCGGTGTTTCACAGACGGGGTACACCGAGGACGGCCTGCTGTACGCAAACGGCCGCCCTGTTTTCCCCCTGTGTCTCGGGTACTTTTACAAGGCCTCAGATATGACTGCTGCGAGGGAGGCCGGCTTCAACTGTGTTATATCACCGGCGAAAATGGCTTCGAAGGCCTTTATGGATAAAGCCAGTGAAACGGGCCTCGGCGTTTTCATCTCATCGGCAAATTTCGAAAAAGACTTCTGGCAGAACATGATCGACAAATACACCCACCGCAATACGCTGTGGGGCTGGTATATCCTGGAGCGGCCGGGCTCCCGCATACCGGCGGTGGCCAAAGATGTGCTCCAATCGGTGTATGCCGATATCGCCGAAATGGATCCTCACCATCCGATCCTGTGCTGCATGGACTCTGAAGCCGCACTCGGCGACTACTCGGCCGCCAGTGATGTAATGATCGCATGGACCCATCCCTCACCTCCCGAAAATCTGTCGCCGGTTGCCCGGATCGTGCAGGCCGCAGTGAATGAAGCGAAAAAGCAAAAGCCCGTATGGGCACTGATCCCCATCGCCGGCACCACTCACGTTTACAACAAAAGTATCGACCCGGAGGGCCTGGGACGGGCGCCGACTGCAGCAGAATATCGAGCAATGGTGTATCTGTCACTGATTCACGGCGCTACCGGCCTCGTCTCCTATGCCTACCGCATTCCCGACGACGCCTCCAGGCGGGGGTTTCTGGCACCCGAGGATGCGCCCGACGTCTGGGAGACAGTCGGGGAGGTCAACCGGGAGCTGCAGACGGTCGGCCCGCAGCTTCTCAGCGGCACGCCACAGCGCAACATCGTCGCCAACAGCGACCCTGTGACCTACCAGGTGTGGTATTACGAAGGCCGGGCGATAGTTGTGATCGTCAATACGACATCAAACGCCCAGGCACTGCGCTTCAATGTCCAGGGCCTCAGCCAGCCAACGCTTCATTCGGTCAATTCGCCCCAGCGGCTGGATGCAGATGAGCAGGGATTTATCGTGCCTCTGCGGCCCTACGAAGTGGGCATCTATATGGGCAGGCTGCGCGGCGCTGAATGATCCAGTCCGCCTCACCGCTTCGTGAGCATTCTCCGCTGCAGGAAACGCCCGGAGTGCATTGAATATTCATGTGAGGACAGGCAGGCGCTCTTATCCCGCAATCACACCCCGCCTGTGTCATCTTCTTCCGAAATAAAGCGTGTCCGACAGGCTTGCGAAACGCTGACATTTGTCATAGAATATAGATGATACGTATTTTCGCGGGATTCAGGTGGCCAACTGGATTTACCGCTTTGTCACAGTCTTAGGAGATGATAAAAATGGCCGAAACAGATGTCTCCACATGGAGAAACAAGGTGGGACTCGCCGAGATGCTTCGCGGTGGCGTCATCATGGACGTTACCAGTCCCGAACAGGCCAAAATCGCTGAAGATGCCGGCGCCGTGGCGGTGATGGCTCTCGAACGCGTACCTGCGGACATTCGTGCCGAGGGTGGCGTTGCCCGGATGGCCGATCTTCGGATCATACGGGAGATCATGGACACCGTCACCATCCCCGTTATGGCCAAGTGCCGGATCGGACATTTCGCAGAAGCCCAGATACTCGAATCCATGGGCGTCGATTTCATTGACGAAAGCGAGGTCCTCACCCCGGCAGATGAGTCATTTCACGTTGACAAAAACGCCTTCAAGGTGCCTTTCGTCTGTGGCTGCACCAATCTCGCCGAGGCGCTGCGCCGCATCGGTGAAGGTGCTGCTCTCATTCGCACCAAGGGCGAGGCGGGCTCCGGTAATATCGTCGAAGCCACCCGCCACATGCGCACCGTCACAACCCATATCAAGCAGCTGACGGGGCTGCGCGACGATCAGCTGATGACCGAGGCCAAGAACATGGGCGCACCGTTCCATCTGGTCCAGGAAGTGGCTCACACCGGGAAGCTGCCCGTTCCGAACTTCTCCGCAGGCGGTATCGCCACCCCCGCAGACGCCAGCCTGATGATGC
This sequence comes from Armatimonadota bacterium, assembly GCA_046483205.1. Classification (GTDB taxonomy): domain Bacteria; phylum Armatimonadota; class Zipacnadia; order Zipacnadales; family UBA11051; genus JBKHJK01. The sequence goes on from JAWODS010000460.1 coordinate 2,812, forward strand.
AGCTTGGCGCAGAGTCGGTGTTTGTCGGCAGCGGTATATTCAAGTCGGAGGACCCGCCACAACGCGCTGAAGCCATCGTGCATGCCACGACCTACTACGACGACCCCGTCGAAGTTGCCAAAGCCTGCAGTGGGCTCAAGGGTGCTGCCATGGCCGGAATTGATGTCAGCGAACTTGAAGATCACGAGCGGCTGGCCAACCGGGGCTGGTAAGTTCAACCGAAATATACGAACCGTCATCTGAAGGGAACCCTCCACCGGGGTTCCCTTCGATATGAGAGGAAACACATAACAAATGCCTGAGAGCACATATCACATCGGTGTTTTAGCTGTTCAGGGCGATTTTGCCGAACATATCGACGCACTCAATGAGGTCGAGCAGGTCCAGGCGGCACCCGTGAAAACCGCTGAAAAAATCGGAAGCTGTGACGGGCTGGTCATACCCGGCGGTGAAAGCACCACCATCGGAAAGCTGTGCGACCGCTTTGGACTCGATGAGGCAATCGGCGCGCTGCATGAGGCGGGCAAACCGATCTGGGGTACGTGCGCCGGACTCATCCTGCTGGCGAAGGATATCGTGGACTCGCGACAGTGGCGCCTCGGCTACATGAACATCGAGGTCAAGCGCAATGCCTTCGGGCGCCAGGTTGACAGCTTTGAGGCCGATCTTGAAATCGCCGGAGCCAGCGGCGGCACCGCCCGCGGTGTGTTTATCCGGGCCCCCTACGTCACGAAGGCCGGTGACGGCGTTGACATACTCAGCACATACAACGAGAAGATCGTCATGGTGCGCCAGGGCCATCTGCTGGGCACCGCCTTCCATCCCGAGTTGACCACCGACCGCCGCGTGCAGCAGTATTTCGTGGAAATGGTCAAAGAGGCCACGCACTGATCGCATTTCACAGCGGCAAAAGATGACGAGGGCTGAAAAAGCGCGACACACGGGCACTCACGCCACCCAAGACGACAGAAAAAAGGGCAAATCCGGTATTTGCCTTTTTTTCGTATCCGCACGTTGGGTATAATCAACTCGGACGGCGAATACATCCACGGGAGACGGTTTGATGAAAGGTGTCATCCTTGTCGGCGGATTGGGAACGCGCCTCGCCCCGATGACCCGCATAACAAACAAGCATCTTCTTCCCGTGTGGCGGTACCCGATGGTGTATTACCCGCTGCACGCGCTGGTGGACGCCGGTATCAAAGATGTTATGATCGTCACCGGCGGCAACCACCCGGGCGAGTTCCTCGAGCTGCTGCACGACGGCAGCGAGTTCGGCCTCGACCACATCTACTACACCTACCAGAACGATCCCCGGGGCATCGCTGACGCACTGCGGCTGGTTTCGCATTTTGTGGGTGATGAGCGCTTCGTGGTGATCCTCGGTGACAATATCATTGACGGCAGCATCCGCCCCTATGTGGACAACTTCCGGGAAATGCAAAGCGGCGCGAGGGTGCTGTTGCGCGAGGTCGAAGACCCGGAGCGGTTCGGCGTTCCCCGGTTTGATGACGAGGGCAATATCGTCCAGCTCATCGAAAAGCCCACTGATCCCCCCTCCTCGTACGCCGTCATCGGGGTGTACATGTACGATCAGCGCTTCTGGGAGATCCTGCCGACGCTGGCGCTGTCAGATCGCGGCCAGTACGAAATTACCGACGTCAACAACGCCTATCTGCAGTCCGGAGAATTGGAATACGACATTCTGCCCTTCGAATGGACCGATGCCGGCACCCCCCAAAGCCTCTATCACGCCTCACAGCTCGCCCGCAACAGTGACTTTCTCTCCGAATTACCCGTGAGGCCGGCTCATTAGCCGCCTCATTCGCCGGCCAGTCTCATTGCCGCCTCCTGGATGCGATAAGAGGTCTCCGCATCCATCGCCCAGCGAAAGCTGCTGTTGAAGCGGTACGCAAACTCCACCTCGTATCCACCCTCCTGGTGTCCCTCGCGGGTGGCGAAATAGCCCAGGTAATCATTGGCGTGATTGGCGAACATCAGCCACCGGTCCGGGACTTCGCTGATAATATCACGACAGATTTCCGCAAAAGCATGTCCCGGGAGGCCCACGATGGCCATATCTCCCAGGTATATCGCCATCACCTCGCCCTCTTCGACGGCATCAACAGGGTCCCCGGGATATTTGTCCAGCACGTCCTGCGCCCACTCTCGCACATATTCGGGGCCCTCGTCGCCGGCCGCGATTTGCCTGTACGTCTCCCGGGGACGCGGCGGGCCGAAGGTGAGCAAAACCATCTCGGAAGCCGTATCGACGCTGTCGGCCGCCACTATCTGAAGACCGCCGTCACGAACCTTCAGGACCTCTCCCGCAAGCCGCCGGCCGTGATCATCGACCAGTGATGTGTCCTCCTTCGCCCGGGGGTATGCATTGATATTTCCGTGACAGCCGTTAATCATCCCCACCGGCGCCTCCAGCGCATCTTCGAGGTTTTCCGCCAGGACCCCCGCATAATCACCGGATATCACGTAGCCTGTGTGCATGGTCGGATGTGCCGTGAAGTTGACGATGCCGGCAACTGGATCGCCCGACGGCGTCCTTGCTTCCAGCCACGCCAGTCGCTTTTCGCAATAGCCGTTTTCATCCCGCCGGTTGTGGTTGTATCCCTCCACCTGCGTTTCGCCACAGACCAGCTCCGCAGGTTCAAGACGGTCGCAGGCCCGGGCGATGGTGTCGGCGATGGTGTCACAGACCCTGTCTATGTAGTCATAATCCTTCGGCTGCCCGCGCAGATATGTTGAAACCGCCGGTCCGGAGTGGGTGTGGGTACAGGAGATCATGATGTCGGAGGGAGCCAGTTCGGGACACTGCCGGACCGCCCGGTGCCGAATCTTCAGTATCTCCGGCCGCGAGAGGCCGATAAGGTCATTGGTCACCAGGCAGGCCGTCTGAGTGCCGTCGGAAAAGGCGAAGGCACGGGTGAACAGGTGGGTGTGTATGCCCTCCGAGGGACGGTCGCGCCCACCAAAGCCCGCCTGCCATGTTCCGACCGGTGGCGTAATATCAGCTCTGGCCGCTCCTGCGCTTATCATGCATTTTCTCCTTTCATTTACCCGGCCCGGACAGGACCTCATCCGGGTGGATGATTTCCCAGACTGCGGCGGCGCTCATCGGCATCGGGACAAAACCCATGTATGTTCCGCGTGAGGTCGTCG
>JAWODS010000145.1:0-11249 GCA_046483205.1 Armatimonadota bacterium
AAAACTGCAGGTAAAACCGTGTAAGAAGCCAGGACAGGTACAGCCCCAGACTGACCCCCAGGACACTCCCCAGCCCGCCACAGATGAGGGAATACAACAGGTAGTGTCGGGTCAGAACATGGACGGGAACACCGCTGGCGCGCAAAAAGCCGATCTGGTTCCGCTGGCTGTTGACGATCCGCACCATCAGCGTATAAATGGTCAACGCCGCACAAAAGAGAAACAGCAGCGGGAAGAACACGGCCATTGATTTGTACCCTTCCAGGTCCATCTGCAGCAGATAATTGCTGGGCTGGTCCTCTCTGGGAACGGGCTCTTCGGCCCCATAGCCCGCGAGCATCCCATGCACAATTTGCATCGCTCTTTGCCGGAGGTCATCGCTCGCCCGGGCCACCACCGAGCTCGCCCGGCTCGCCAGTCCGAACAGGTCTTCAGCCTGCCCGCGCCGCACCCAGAACACACCGAAGGTCTGCGGCGTGGGCATAAGGTACTGTTTTGACTCAATGGCATAAATGTATTCCGGGCTGACCGCGATGCCGACGATCCGGTAATCGAATTGCTCGCCATAGACGACGGGGTGGATATAATCACCGACATCAAGCTCATGGTGTTCGGCAAAGGTCTTTTCGACAAGGATCTGCTTTTTGTGAGGGGCGCCGGGATAGATTCCTTTTTGCACGATGATGTCATCAACGGCAGCGCGACCGGAATTGGGCACCGAGATGAACCGGCCAACGACGCGCTCGTCGCCATCCTCCCGCAGGTCCACCTGAGACTCCTGGACGATCCGTGCGTGGGCCGCAGATATCCCCGGAAGCCGCTCGATCTTTTCCGCAACGCTGTCCGGCGCGGATTTGCAGGGGATCTCGAAATCGTGAAAGTTCGTCATGCGATAGTACGTCTCATACGAGGAGCCGATATTCAGATACGAGGTCCACGCAGCCTGGTAGAAGGCGATACCAAGCATGACTATCGCGACGACGGCGATGAACTGCCACCGGGACCGCCAGATATCCCGCAGAAGTTTTACGTTGAGCAGATGCATGATGGCTCACTTCGCGCATCGTTGAGACATTCAGGTCCGCTGTGAGACGTCATCAATCCGCCCGCTCCTCAGGCGCACCACGACTTCGGCGTCCGAGCTGATCGTCTCATCATGGGTGACGAGGATGACGGTCGTGCCCACCTTCTCGGCCATCTCATGGATGACCCGCAAAACGCCTTCGGAAGTTTCCTGGTCCAGGTTTCCGGTCGGCTCATCCCCCAGCAGCATCTTCGGCTGCTTGACCAGCGCCCGCGCTATGGCCACACGCTGCTGCTGTCCGCCCGAAAGCTGGCTGGGGAAGCGGTCCAAAAGGTCCCCCAGTCCAACCGCGGTCAGAAGCTCTTCGGCGTCGCGGCTGCTGTCAACCAAATCGGCAATAAGCTGGACATTCTCCAGCGCTGTGAGCGTGGGCACCAGGTTAAAAAACTGGAAAACGAAGCCCACCTCTTCGCGACGGTAGGCCGTGAGCTGGTGATCATCGAGCTCCGTCAGCTCGCGTCCGTACACCTGCAGCCTCCCGGAGGTGGGTTTGTCAAGGCCGCCGATGAGGTTCATGAGCGTGGTTTTACCGGATCCGCTGGGGCCCAGAAACACCACAAAGCGGCCCTCTTCAATCTCCAGATCGATCTCTTCGAGGGCCGTCACGCTCACCTGGCCCATTTCATAGACCTTGGTCACGTCCTCCAGCACAACAGCAGCGGCCGGGGAATCCATGTTACTGCTGCGCCTCCAGCTTCTGGGCAGTGGCTGATTCTTTGACGCTCACCCGGATGCCGTCCTCCAGGTCGTCCTTCCCCGAGACCACAACCTCATCGCCCTGCTGCAGGCCTTTCGTGACCTCCGTTTCCGTATAGCTGGAAAATCCCGTCTCGATCTCTCGTTTGTGAGCCCGGCCGCTTTCTACCACGTACACAAATGTCCCCTCAGGTTCCTCGATCACGGCGTCGGCGGGGACCAGGAGAGCTCTCTGCTTGATTTGTGCCTCGGTTTCAATGTCCACTTCCATGCCAGGCCTGAGGATTTCGGCGGCCTGCGGAACGTGGATTTTCACCCGCACGATCTTCGCACGAACCCGCCCTTCCCCCTTCGGTTCGGCCGCTTTGCCGATTCGGACGACTTCGCCCTCCAGGTTCCTGTCCGGGTAGGCCTCGACGAGCACCCGCACGGCCTGTCCGACACTCACGCGGCTGATGTCCTCGTCATCCACCCGCGCGATCACCCATACATCGCGGTTGTTCACCAGCGTCAGCACCGGCGCGGTCGGCCCCACGATATCGCCCTCGTCAGCGTATTTTCGGGCCACCACGCCGGTGATGGGACTTTGAATAACCGTGTCTGAGAGGTTGGCGCGGGCCGCCTGGACGCCCGCTGCAGCGCGTTTTTTCTCCGCAGCCGCCTGCTGGAGTTGATGGGCGACAGCCTCGACATCAGACCGGCTCGCCATCGCCGCACGCTTTTGCGCCGCAGCCATGGCAACCTGTTCTTCGTGTGACTCGATGTCTTCTATGCGGGTGCCTTCTCGCAGCATCTGTGCGTACTGCCTGTTTTGTTCGAGGACAGCTTCAGCCTGCTTGAGGCGCGCCCGGGCGGCCTGAAGCTTCTTTTCCTGGACCTCCACCGTTTTCTGGAACGCCTGCGCCTGCTGCACGGTGCTTTCTGCCTGTCGAAGCCGGGCTTCGGCGGCCTGGATGTCCTCTTCCCGAGTCCCGGCCTTCAGGAGCCCGAGGGTCTCCGCCGCTTCCTTCTCCGCCGCTTCAGCCGACTGCTTCGCCGAGCGAGCGTCATCGAGCTGCGATTCGGCCGCTGCACCCTGCTCATACAGCTCGGTCACGCGGCGAAAGTGGACGTCGGCGTTTTCTTTACGGGCATTTGCGGCCTGCAGCGTAGCTTCTGCGCGGGCGATCTCCTGCTTTCGCGGGCCCTGGCGGGCCTTTTGAAGCTGCGCTTCAGCGGAGTCAACGCTGGCACGCGCCCCTGAAAGACGGGCCTGATGCTGCTGCTTCGCCTCATTGTACGCTGCCAGGACGGCCTCGACAGCCGCCTGTGCCGCCTCCACCTGCGCTTCGGAGCTCTGGACACTCGCCTCCGCCTGCGCGATCTCCTGACTTCGGGGACCCTTCTGCGCCTTCTGTAGCTGAGCTTGCTGCAACTTTTCGGAGGCCGAGGCAGAATCAATTGAGGCACCGGACTGAGCTGCGGCCTGGTCCAGCCGCGCTGAAGCGACCTGGACCTGCGTTTTCGCCGCCTCATACGCGGCCTCTGCTTCTTCAAGCGCCGCCACCGCCTGTTCATCGGTGATCGTCATCAGCGTCTGGCCGGTCTCAACCGCCGCACCTTCATCAACAAATAGTGAAACCAGGCGTCCTGCACGTTCCGGGGAAAGCTGTACCTCGATGGATTCAACAACGCCGTCGGTTGAAAGACGGGCGCTGAGGGGACGGTACTGCGCGGCTGTCACGGTTACTTCCACGCCGCTGAAGTAGGCGCTCTTTACCCACACTCCTGCCACTGCCAGAACGATGACTCCAACGCCGATGATCGCTTTCCAGTTCATGACACGTGCCCACACTCACATTTTGTGCAGGCCGGATATGATGCACAAAAACCGGCCATTTTGCCGGATGTCGAATAAGCCGCTGCCTCGTCTATCCGGGTCAGCACCGTCAACCCGGACAACTCTGCAGGAATTATACCTGTCTCACTGGAATACATTCAACTGCAACGAGGTACAATCCATTCAGCAGATTCAGAGCCGCAAATACTTCGTGGAAGGGCATTGAACTGCCTATGCGACATCGCCACCGTTGGCTAATCGTCTTTCTGGCTGTCACACTACTTTGTCTCCCGGCCTGTGCAGAGCGCATTCTCATCGAGAAATGTGATAATGGCTACCTTGAGTCCATCAACGGGCATCTCGTTTTGCACGTCAGTGGCACGCCGGAAGAAATGGGCCACCAGCAGGGCGTACTTCTGGGGCAAATGCTGGAGAAAATGTACGAAAAGATCACCGATTTTGCCGAGGGCGAGGGCGTGCCCATGGTGCTTTTGGAAACGCAGCTTGACGCCATCGTCCAGCGCCAGCAGGCTTACGTGTCTGATGCCTATAAAGAAGAGATGGCCGCCCTCGCCGCCGCCTCTCCCCTTTCGCTCGAGCAGGTGCAGCGGATGAACTTTTTGCCGGAGCTGTTTCACTGCAGCGGCTTCGCGCTGTTCGGAGAGGCCACTGCAGACGGGAGTATGCTCCATGGCCGGGTGCTCGATTATAACGTCACCGCCGGGCTGCAGGATTACGCGCTCATCCGTCTCATTGAGCCACAGGGGCGCATCCCCTGGGTTGACGTCGGCTACGCAGGGATGATCGGGTCGGTCACGGGCATGAATGCTGAGAAGATCACAATCGGAGAAATGGGTGGCGGCGGCGCCGGACAGTGGGATGGAACCCCCATGACCTTTCTCATGCGTGAAGCACTCGAAACGGCCACCACAATGCAGGAGGCTCTTTCGGTGTTCGAAGATTCCCCGCGTACCTGTGAGTATTACTACGTCATCTCCGACGCCAAAATCCCCGATGCGCGGGCCCTTGCAACCACGCCGGAGGTCTTCGATGTCCTCGGCCCCAATGAGACTTACAAAGAGATCGACACACCCATCCCCGACGCCGTGCTGCTTTCGGCGGGAGACCGCTATGATTTGCTGGCCCAACGGGTGCAGGAGATCCATGGCGCCATCGACGCAGAGGCCGCCATCGAACTGATGCGGCGGCCTGTGGCAATGAGCAGCAACCTTCACGACGCGCTGTTTGCTCCCGACACCGGTGATTTCTGGGTGGCCAATGCAACCGCCGACGGCCAGCCGGCCAGCGAACAGCCATATACAAAATATAACTTCAACGAATTGCTTGAGCAATCTCCACCGGAAGCTGAGGAGAACTGACATGCGCATCTATACAGTGACGGACCTTGAGGGTGTTGCGGGTGTGTACCAGTGGGAAAACCGGGACGACCAGAGCCTCGAAAACCACGAGCGCCGGATCCGGCAGCGCAGATGGCTCGCCGAAGAGGTCAACGCCGCAGCAGCAGGTTTTGCTGACGGCGGCGCGACGGAGGTATGGGTCAATGACGGCCATGGCGCCGGATACACCATCGATATGTCGCTGGTGAACCCGGGTATTCGCGTCTTCCACGGCCAGCAGCGCCCCAGTTACTGCACGGGCCTGGACGAGGAGTGCGACGCGCTGGCAAGTGTCGGCACACATGCGAAAGCCGGGACGCCCCACGCCAACCTCCATCACACCATGGGCACCGCCATTCGCGGATACTGGATCAACGACATCTCCGTCGGCGAAACGGGCTATCAGGCCTTCCTCGCCGGGCATTTTGGCGTGCCCTTCATCTTCTGCGCCGGAGACGCCCATGCCTGTAGGGAGATGGAGGAGCTTGTGCCGGGCTGTGTCACCGTGGCGGTAAAGGAGGGCCTCAGCCGCCTGTCAGCCCGCACGGTCACGCCCGAGCGTTCGCGGGAGATCATCTGCGAGGGCGCGGCGGAGGCCATGAAGCGTATTGACGAGATCGAGCCATTGACCATCGAGGGCCCGGTGACCTTTCGCGAGGAGTGGCATGACCCGCATTTCGACCCGGAGAATCCCCCGCCGAACCATACCGTCCTCGACAGCCACACTGCCATCATCGAAGCCAGGGATATGCTTGATTTGATGAACAAGAAATACGGCTATGACCCCGATTTTACACCAATATGGAAAACATGGAAGCCCGTTGACGGCCAGGAGGCACAACAGTGAAATTCTATCTCATGACCGATCTCGAAGGCGTTGCCGGTGTGTATCAGTGGGAAAACCGCGATGACACGAGCCGGGAGAATCACGAGCGGCGATGCCGCCAGCGCGTGTGGCTGGCTGAAGAGGTCAATGCGGCGGTTGACGGCTTCCACGCAGGGGGCGCTGATGAGGTGATTGTCAATGACGGCCACGGCGCCGGATACAGCATAGACCTGGATGTCATTGACCTGCGCCCGCAGATCATCCATGGCCAGAACCGGCCCTTCTGGCTGCCCTTTTTGGACGAAACCTGCGACGCTACGGGTATCGTAGGCGGCCATGCGAAGGCGGGGACGCCGAACGCGAATCTGTGCCACACCATGAGTTCGGGCATCCGGGACTGGCAGTTCAACGGCATCTCTCTGGGCGAGATGGGCCTGCAGGCGGCGATTGCGGGGCATTTCGGTGTCCCCTTCACCTTCTGCAGCGGCGACGCACACGCGTGCAGGGAGATGGAGGAGCTTATCCCCGGATGCGTGACGGTGCCGGTGAAATGGGGCACCAGCACGCTGTCGGCATTGACCCTGCCCCCGCAGGAGGCCCGAGATCGCATCCGAGAGCGCGCCCGGCGAGCCTTTGACGCCGTCGATGACGTGGACCCCTTCGACCTTGGCAGCCCCGTGCATTTTCGTGACGAGCGCAAGGAACCGACCTTCGATGAGGAACAACCCGGAGATTTCACCGTCATTGACGCCCATACCCGCGAAATCGAGGCCGAGAATATCATCGAGCTGATGTATCTGATTTACGACTACCCGCGCGACTGGAAACCCCTCGATGTGAAGCTCTGACGGCCAGCAGCATGAAAACACCGGGGGATGTCGCACATCAAGCGCTCGTATAATGCTTCCGGAGGCATGATTATGTTGCGGTCAACCTGCGTGCTCGCCATAACCGTCTTTGCGGTGTGTGTGGTGGGACACGCCGCACCATCCAATCCCCTCGTCCTGGAATCATTTGAGAGTGCAGAAGCCCTCGCGCGATGGTCGCCCAGATCCGTCAGCGCGGAATTGACCACCGCGCACGCCACCGAGGGGTCGCATGCCGTGAAGCTGAAGTATCCGGCATGGCAGGAGGGGGCCGAAAGATGGCCTGCCTTCATCCGGGACCAGTCCGGCGGCATTCCCGAGCTCAAACGCTGGAAGCTGTATTCGAAGCTCCAGTACGATCTGTACGTTGAACCCGGACCCGACGTGCCTGAAGGGACCGACAGCGTCAACTACAAGCTCCGGGTTGATGATGTCGCCGGAACCCGATGGACCACCTCCCTGCGTGTGCCTGTCGGGGAGCCGCACACCGTCGAAATTCCCTTCCGTCCGAGCGTCGGTTTTGGCGACAGGGGTCTCGCCCACGTTGACCTGTTCATGAGCCAGCCGGCGCATTCATGGACTATTTATCTGGATAACATCCGCCTCGTCGCCAATCCGCTGGAGGTCGAAAAGCTGCAGCTTCAGCCCGACCCCTTCCACCTCGGCAATGACGGCGTCCGGGCGCGCTTTTCCCTCCAGGCGTCCTACCGCATCGAGATAAGAAATGCCGAAGATGAACTGGTGCGCGCGGACAACGGCCGGGCGGTCAGTATCGACTGGAACTGGGACGGGGAAACCGACGCCGGCGAGATGGCGCCCGATGGAAGCTATAAAATCTGCCTCAAAGCCCGCAGCCGCTTCAGCCCGCCTGGATGGGCGGTGGACAGGCTGCTTGGAACAACGCGGCGCCAGCAGGAAAACGTGCCCGAATACGTCTGGTGGCCCCTGCGCTCCACTGAGGAGGTGTACCTGTGGACACTGCCGCAGCAGGGCAGGATGGAGCGGCGAACTCTGTCGCTGAAGCTGGCGAGAAATGAATATGAGGCGTCACAGATTGCCATCCGACCGCGTCCGGGGCGGTCGCTGCAGGATGTTCAGATACGCGTCGAAGGTCTCGTCCACGAACGCTCGGGATCGCCCTTTCCCGCCGAAGATGTGAACATATACCAGGTGGGACATGTGAAGACACATGAACCGCCTCCGCCCTATGATTACGATTTCCTCGGATGGCACCCGGACCCCCTCATTGAGCGGAATACGTTTGACATTGCGGATGGTGACACGCAGGCGGTGTGGGTGCAGCTCAAGACCCCGGCCGATATCGAACCGGGACAGTACAAGGGTAGTGTCATCATCACGTCCAAAGACGCACCGCAGACCGACATTCCGTTCAGCGTGACGGTCTGGGACTTCACGCTGCCGGATATCTCCCACTGCCGCACGCTGTTTGACCTCCGGGGCACCTCAAAGCTCTACCCGGACCGCGACACCCACGAGGTTCGGCGCCAGTACCAGAACTTTGTTCTGCAGCACCGTATCAATCCCGGCCGTATCTACAACCGCGACGTTCCCGATGAGGAGTTTCTCAGTGAGTTCATTCCCCGCGGGATGAATGCGGTGAATCTGAGCTACATTTCCGACCGCGAGTTCACGCAACAGGCCGCAGATGAAATGGCTGCGAAGCTCGATCCCGTGGTGCGATTCCTCCGTGAAAAGGGCTGGACCGATGTTGCCTATCTGTACGGGTTCGATGAAACCCGCTCGTGGGAGAACCTGAAAGATTGGGCCGACTGGATTGAGGAACGCTATCCCGATATCCGCTTTTCGACGACCTCCCGCGACGCCACGTACGGTGTTGAAACCGGCATTGACAACGTTGATGCCTGGGTGCCCCTGACACCGGCCTATGACCGCGAGCTCGCGGATGCACGCCGCGAGGAGGGCTGCGAAATCTGGTGGTACATCTGCATCGGGCCACACCATCCGTACGCCAACTGGTTTATCGAATATCCGCTCATCGAGGCGAGGCTTTTGTGGTGGATGACGCACCAGTACGACGTGGACGGCTTTCTGTATTATGCGCTGAACCGCTGGCCTGTCAACGAGAAGCCGCTTGAAGGGGCACCGAAAACGGACTGGGATCCGGCCAGCTATAAGTCGGCCAATGGTGACGGCTGCCTGTTTTATGCCGGTCCCGACGGGCCACTGACGGGCATGAGATTCGAGACAGTCCGCGACGGGCTGGAGGAGTACGAATACCTCTGGCTACTTCAGCAGAAGCTCGGCAGCCGCGAGAGAGGAGAGCAAATTGCAGGAAAGATCATCCGCTCTCTGACCGACTATACCCGCGATTCCGAGGAGTTCTACAGCGTACGGGAGGAGCTGGCCGAGGCGATTCTCGGTGCCGGTGACAACCCGCTGGAGGCCCGTGATGAACGAGAGGCCGACCGCCTGCCGCTCGACCGGGCCCGTGACTCTTCCCATTGACCGCAAGGGCTGGCTCCTTAACGCAAAAAAGCCGCAGCGGAAATTTCCGCTGCGGCTTCATATCTTCTGGAGGCGGCAACCGGATTCGAACCGGTGAATAGGGGTTTTGCAGACCCCTGCCTTACCACTTGGCTATGCCGCCAATGAAAATGGAGCGGGAGACGAGATTTGAACTCGCGACCTTCACCTTGGCAAGGTGGTGCTCTACCACTGAGCTACTCCCGCTCTCATACTCTATGCAAAAGGCAGCAAAGACCTCGGGGGCGAAATGGAGCGGGAAACGGGACTCGAACCCGCGACCCTCAGCTTGGGAAGCTGATGCTCTACCACTGAGCTATTCCCGCGTATGGTGGGCGGTACAGGGCTCGAACCTGTGACTTCTTCCGCGTGAGGGAAGCGCTCTCCCAGCTGAGCTAACCGCCCATTATCCTTTTGCTTCGATTTCAAGGTTGGTGCCGAGGGCGGGATTCGAACCCGCACAACCTAAAATGGTCACTAGCCCCTCAAGCTAGCGTGTCTGCCAATTCCACCACCTCGGCGGGTGGAAAGAATTATACTCCGGTCATGGACTTTTGTCAAATATCGCGCCATCTATTTTGCGGAACATTACATGTCAAAAGTGATGACTGTCTCCACGCCGCTGCCGGTCTCGCGTATGTCCAGCCCGTGGTATGTAACGGCCTTCAGGACACCCAGCAGGTGATCCCGGGCCTGTTCGAGATCCAACACGTCCACCTCGACCGCCCCTGACGTGCCTTCCACATCCACTTCTGACACTCCCACAGGCACAAGCCCGTCGTCTTCCACGAGGTGCAGGAGTTCTGCCAGCAGATGGTGCAGCAGTATCTCGCGATCCGGAGCTTCGGCGTGCACTCTTGCGGTTTTCGACGCCTGCAGGCCCTCTGTATCGACCATGACCGCGATCATTCCACGTGCAGCCTGCCGCACGAGCTCTTCGTAATCTCTCCCCCACACCCGTATGGCGCTGTCGGCGGTATGATCGATAATTTCGTAGCCGTTTCCCATGTCAGTTCAATTCCCAAAAACCCCGGAACAATCCTCCCCTGATGTAGGAAATACCCCGGTCGGTCACGAAATGCCGTGCAGCCTGGTTCGGTTTATACTCTGGGAGGCGAATGTGTATGCCCCATATTGAGAGACACCTGCCCGTCCGCCCGCTCACCGGCGGACCCAAGCACCATTTTTTCGGCTACTATGACAAGTTCCCGTGGGATGAGACGGGACAATACCTGCTGGCCATGGAGACACAGTTCATTGACCGTCCGCCCAAGCCCGACGATGCTGTGGTTATAGGTGTCATTGACCTGCAGCGCGATGGAGAATTTGAGCCTGTCGCAGAGACCTATGCCTGGAACTGGCAGCAGGGCACACACCTGCAGTGGCTCCCGACCGCGGCCGACCGCTGCATCGTCTATAACATCCGCGAGGGTGATCACTACGGCTGCGTGGTGCACGATATCCATACCGACGAGCGCCGGACGCTGCCGATGCCGATATATTGTCTCAGCCGCGACGGCACTCAGGCGTTGAGTGTCAACTTCTCACGTATCCACCGCTGCAGACCCGGCTATGGATACAACGGCGTACCGGATCCGTGGGCTGATGATCCCGCGCCCGAACAGGACGGCATCTGGTGGATGGACATGGAGACCGGGGAGACGGAGTTCATCATCTCGCTGGCCGATATCGCGGGCATTGAGCCTGTTGACAGCATGGAGGGCGCCCAGCACTGGTTCAACCACCTGCAGTTTTCGACCGAAGACTCCCGCTTCATCTTCCTGCATCGCTGGCGCCGCCTGGACAATGACGGGTTCCGGGCCACTCGCATGTTCACGGCCAATCCGGATGGGTCGGACGTGTATCTTCTCAACCCGGATGACATGACCTCACATTTCGACTGGAAAAGCGATGACCAGTTACTCGCATGGGCGCGGCAGTTCGATATCGGTGACCGGTACTTTCTGTTCGACGATCAGAGTGACCGGGTGGAGATCGTCGGTGATGATGTGTTCAACTGTGACGGACACTGCTCGTACTCGCCCGACCGCCGGTT
>JAWODS010000196.1:0-6489 GCA_046483205.1 Armatimonadota bacterium
ATGACATCAATATCAAATACGGGGGGGTGTACTGATGCGGCGGGGCTTTACGTTCGTCGAATTTCTGACGTCTGTCATGATCATCACCATCCTCCCGGCGATTCTCTTCCCGGTGTTCGCCCGGGCGAGGGAGAAGGCCCGGCAGGCGTCGTGTGTGCACAATCTGCTCAATATCGGCCACAGCCTCCACCAGTACGCCGCCGATTACAACCACTGCTATCCGCCGGATGACAACAACCTGGAGCCGCTGTTTTACCAGTACCTGCCCGACCGCGGGGGGCTGGACTGTCCCTCCACCGATGAGGGTTACAGCTCCATTTCTGGCGATTACTGTTACCGCGGGGGCTATTGCACCGACGATCCAACCAACCGCGTTCTTGCGATAGACCGCAAGGGCGGCATCCATAATTCGGGCAATAACACGCTGTTTAACGACGGGCACGCGAAGTGGCTGACAGACAAATACATTCACAAAACGCCGGAGCTTGCCAGCATGCCGAAGCTGGACTGGACATCCGAGCTTGAGTGTGCGAAGGAGGAGTGCGGGACACCGCCGCCACAATGAAGAGCATTCGCGGTTTTACCATAGCAGAGGTCCTCGGTGTCGTGGCCATAATCGCCATCCTCGCGGCCATCCTCTTCCCTGTCTTCGCACGGGCGCGTGAGAAGGCGCGGGATGCAAGCTGCCGGGCGAATCTGGCCAATATCGCCATGGCCCTGCGCACCTACGCCCTGGAGAATGACGGGCGCTATCCGCCGGATGATAATGACCTGCGGCCCCTGCTCCCGGTTTATCTAGATACGTCCCAGCCCTTCGCCTGTCCGTCGTCATCCGACGGCAAGCCGTTCGGGGCCCTTCCCACCGACGAGCCGCCGGAGGAGCCCATGGAGCCGGGGATGGCGCATTCGACACCTCCTCCGGGCATGGAAGGTCCTCCGCCGCCGGGAGAACCCGGTGGACCACCGCCCGAGCAGGCACCACCAGGCCCACCACCTCCACCGGAGGCAGAAGTGCCACCGCCTGTGGAGCCACAGGTAGAAGAGGAGCCCCTGCGGGAGACGCCCGGGGAGCCACAGGCAGAGGAGGAGCCGCTGCCGGAGACGCCCGGCTACATCACTGCAGAGGAGATGCTCAGCGACAGGCGCTATAAGGGCACAGCGTATTTCTACGTCAGCGGGCACCGCTACGGGCGGATCACCGTCGCCCGGCCGCTGTGTGGTGATAACAGGGCGGCTCGGCATAACGACCGTGGCAATGTTCTGATGACCGACGGCTCCATCCACTCGTGGTCTGCCGGACAGTATCGCCAGGCCGGGCTGGAGAAATACGCCTGGCTGGAGGAGGATGAATGGTGATGCGACGCCGCGGCTTCAGCGCACTGGAACTGGCCATGGTGCTGGCGGTCATCAGCGCGATGACCATGGTTGTGATCGGCCTCAACGGCAGGGCCGCCGACAGCGCCCGGAAATCAAGCTGTATGAGCAATCTCAAGCAGTTCTCCACCGCCGCAGCCATGTACGCAATGGACTATGACGGACACTACCCGCCGCTGGATTACAGGACGATGATGGCGTATGTAAAAAACCAGCAGATATTCCGCTGTCCGGAGGTACGCGATAAAGACGAGCCCACTCCGGCCGGGGAGCTGTTCCGCTCGATGGAGCCGGAAAAAGAGGGCTGTGAAAGTGACTTTGAGGTCAACTATTTCTACTCACCCGGCCACACAAACGACGACATGCCCCAGACCACTCTGTTCTATGACGACGTCGCCGACCGGCACGCGGGCGGGTCATTCAACTATGTGCGAATCGACGGTGCGACCAAAAACGCCCCGGCCTCGGCATGGCCGGGCAAGCCTGCGGGGGTACCGGAGTTTCCGCCGCGGCTGTTTATCGACGAGTGACTGAAGTACGGTATCAAACTGACGCAGGATGCACCTGTTTGTGCACATCGAACATTGGTAGAGGGTCGTATGTGTAAGGGAGACGACAATCATGAGAAACCGGGGCTTTACGTTGATAGAATTGCTGGTGGTGATCGCGATTATTGCGATTCTCGCCGCGACGCTGATGCCGTCATATTCGACGACCAACGACCGGGCGAATGTGGCGGAATGCAAGTCCAACCTCACCGCCATCTACCTCGCCATCCAGATGTGGGTTGAGGATCACGGCTCGCGCCCGGAGACCCTGGAGGCGCTGTACGACAGGGGATATGTCACCGACGACACGATGCTGCGGTGCACGAAAACCAGTGCGCTGTATTACTATAACGCCGAGGCGGGCAAAGAGGAGATCATGTGTGCCGGTGTTGAGCCCGACACGCCCACCGGAAAGCGCCCACATTCCTTCCGGCAGTCGTTTGTGGCGCTGTACGGTGGCGGCAAAATCGACGAAATCGGCCGCAAGACCAACTCCATCCCCGACTACGGCTTCGAGAATCAGTAGCCACCGGGCTGCTGATGCATGTACCATCCCTTCACACAGGGGCCTCTTTACGGGGCCCCTTTTTTGATACCTGTCGAGCCTGCCGTGGGTTTTGACTCCCTGCCATTAACTGAGGCTCCCCGGCTGATACAGCAGCCGTTTTTGAGTAACGCAAACCGATGTGGACTCTGAAGTCCGGGTATTGTAAAATATATGGAAAGCTGGACAAACTGGTTTATGTCATGACGCTACGGGTCACACATAACACTCACCAGGGTGCTGCAGCGCTACCAGCCCACATGCAGCTCCTCTACTCCGGGACTTTCCGGGTCGCACCAGGCGGGAGGTCCTCAATAAATGGTTTCAATGGCAGAGAGCGGCTCTCGAACAGAGCAGCAACTTAATCAGCTTGTGGCACAGGCCAAGCAGGGCGACCGGGACGCTTTCGAGAGGATCGTTGATGCGTATCGAAGGAAAATACGTGATTACGCCGCAAAAATGCTGAATGATCCCTCTGAAGCCGAAGATGTTGCTCAGCAGACGTTTGTGCGCGCATACGAAGCAATCTCCGACCTCCGGGATAATTCCCGCTTCCAGACGTGGCTGTATCGTATTGCCTCGAACCTCGCAATCGATGCATCACGAAAGCGGAAGCGCCACCGGTGGTACACCGTTTCCCTCAACGAAAACATTTACGATGACGATGCAACGGAATTGAAGGATAACCTGGCCAACGAGGACGTCCGTAGCCCCGAAGAGGAGATGGAGGCCACGGCCGAGCAGGGGATGATCTGGGAGGCGGTCTCGCAGCTTACCCCGAAACTCCGGCGGACATACATTCTCTGTGACGTTCAGGGGCTGGATTATGAGACGGCCGCCGCGGTCATGGAAATTCCGCTGGGAACCGTCAAAAGCCGCCTCTTTAACGCCCGCAAGCAGCTCAAAGGCAAGCTGGGCACGAAATTGAATACTCCCTCACACTGACGCCCCACCGGCACGCTTCGTCGAGAGTATCAGGAGCACAATACAGCCAACAAAAAGGTGCAACCTGCAGAAGGTTGCACCTGTGTATTTTGGGATACCGAGCTTATTATTCGTCTGTGACGCGCCTGGCCGTAATCACGATGTAGGCAAGCTCTTCGGCTTCGTCCAAAATCGCCCGGGGACTGCATTCATAGCGCACGTCTTTGCCGCAGATTGACTCGAACCCGGCCACGAAAGTATCGGGCAGATCGGTCGGCGTCATGTGCGTAATCGCCCTCTCGAGCTTCGCAGCATCCTTCGCGTTTTCCGGGAGATCAGAGAGGCGAATATCATCACCGTTTGCCATGACGCCCAGGGACTGCCGGAAAGCATAGTTGAACTCAAAAACCCGGCCCTCGCGATCTGCCACCATGAGCGGAACGGTAACGGCGTTGATGACGGCTGCGATGAGGTCGCTGTTCTGGTTTGTGCGCTGGGCGTGCTGCGTGTGCTGCAAAAGTGAGTTCATCCGCTGCATGAGGGCGGCTTCGACGGGATCGGCCGCAAGGATATTGCTGACCTTGCCGAAGTAAAAATTGTCGTGTATATTTTCCCCGTAAATAACCTTGGCATGAGCCCCGACGACTTCCAGCAGGTCCCCGGCCGAAAACCGGTTCTGGTTATACTGGCACAGGGCCGTAACCGGCGCGTCGGCGACGACCGAATTGAGCATGCACTCGTATTCCATGAGCCGTTCTTTGCCGGGGACATCATTCATGGCCCAGCTCATGTCCCCCGTGCCCCGCAGGCCTGTAAAGCCTTCGTCGAGAGCCTCTTCAGTGAGACGCAGAATGGTCTCGATCACATGATCGGGGTCAAAAACGCCGTCAGAAAGATACAGCATCTCCGGTGTGGGCAACTCAAGCTGCTGGCTGTCTTTGTAGGGCTGAGCCTCCACACCCGCCTCTGCGAGATACTCGTCAACAATACACGGGCCATCACAGGGCACCGTACAGATAATTTTCTGGCCCAACGCCAGACCCTCTTTGATATAACGGGTCAGGAAGTTCTTGTGCTGTTCGGGCGTCTCATACAGCCAGCAACAATGGTCGCCCGGAAGAAGCTGCGGCTCTTGCGGTAGAATATCTGCCTGCGACATCGTGTCATCTCCTGCACTACAATTTACATATAAGTGCCCGCTATGTCAATTCCTATATCTATTGACGAATTGACCTGCATATCGTTTATTATCTCTTTATCCGACTGCCGCCTGATTTGCCAGAACCTGCACAAAAACCTGCCGGCACGCTCGGGGCTATGCTACACTCTACAGCAGACGTGGCGGTCAGGATGGTGTTCAATTTCTTCTTAGAAAACCGCGTACTGACCTTTTTTTGTGCCGATAATGTCTTACACATCCGGTAAATACTGTCAGCACAATCACAAACTGTGGAGGACACCATGGGATTACTTGAGATACACAATGTTACGCTGAAACTGGACGATACCCCAATTCTGGATAATCTGACGCTGGATTTATGGGCCGGACACGTCCATGCCGTCATCGGGCCTAACGGCGCGGGGAAATCGACCCTTGCCTACACCATTGTCGGACTGGAGGGGTACCGCGACATCACCGGCGATATCTTCTTCGACGGCCAGCGTATTAATGACATGTCCGTGACCGAGCGGGCAAAGCTGGGCATGACGCTGGGCTGGCAGGAGCCCGCCCGCTACGAGGGTCTTACCGTCGATACATTCCTGCAGGCGTCGGCGGGTCCGGGAAACGGAGATATTGACAGGTATCTTCAGATGGTGGGGCTTGACCCGGATGAGTACAGGCAGCGTGCAGTTGACACCACCCTCAGTGGCGGAGAGCGCAAGAAGGTGGAGCTGGCCTCTATCCTCGCCATGCAGCCGAAGCTGGTCATTCTTGATGAGCCCGATTCAGGCATTGATGTCGCCTCCCTGGAGAATATCTTCGAGGCCATTAAGATGCTCCGGCAGGAAGGTGTGACCGTGATGTTGATCACCCACAGCCTGGCCGTGCTTGAGCAGGCCGAACACGCGTTTCTCATCTGCTGTGGGAAGTTGATTGATAAGGGATCAACCGACAGGATCGGCGAATATTTCAAGGACAAGTGCATCCCCTGCGACCACAAAAACGAACCCGATGTCAACGGAGGCTAGCATGGATATCAACGCGATACTCGATGCTGCAGACCTGCATTCACAGATAAAGGACCCGGATGTGGCTCACCTAGTCATCAACCACGACGAAGTGGTGAATTCCAACCTCATCCCGGGCCTGAATGTGGAGACAAAACAGATTGACGATGGTGTTGATGTAAAAATCGTCATGGATGAGGGTGTCGTCATTACGAAGCCGGTTCACATGTGCTTCGGCATGACACCGGACACGGGCGTCCAGCGGATCGTGCTGGACGTTGAGGTCCAGCCGCAGGCGCGGCTCCCGGTCCTCGCCCACTGCGTGTTCCCCAACGCCGTGGATATCCAGCACCTGATGGATGCAGAGATTCACGTCGGCGCCGGAGCCGAATATATCTACCAGGAGAGGCATATTCACAGCCCCGAGGGCGGTCTCAAAGTCGTGCCGAACGCCGAGGTTCATCTGGACGAGGGTGCGCGGCTGCAGACGGATTTCGAGCTCGTCCAGGGCCGGGTGGGATTGCTGGACATCGACTATGAAACGACGTGTGAAGCCGACAGCGTGATGGAAATGACGGCCAAAGTTAACGGCAGTGGCGATGACCGGATAAAGATCAGCGAAACCGGGCATCTCATCGGCGAAGGGGCTGTCGGGGTTCTCAACACTCGCATCGCAGTCCGGGACAGCGCAGAGGCGGATATCTACAACAAGCTCACAGCTACCGCTCCCCGGGCCCGCGGGCATGTCGATTGCAGAGAGATCATCCAGGATAACGGTGTTGCCAGGGCCGTGCCAATCGTGGAGGTAAGGCATCCGCAGGCCCATGTGACCCATGAAGCGGCCATCGGGAGCGTGGACAGCAAGCAGCTTCAGACGCTCCTTTCACGGGGGCTTTCGGAGGATGAGGCCGAGGATCTCATCATCCAGGG
>JAWODS010000317.1:0-3273 GCA_046483205.1 Armatimonadota bacterium
GCGACTCGCAGTGAGGAGGAAGCCGCGCCCGCTGTCGGTTATGACTCCGCTTTCATGCAGCGGACGAAATGGCCCTCAGAGGCCTCGCGGAGGTCGGGCATGATGTCACGGCATTGCTCTTCCGCCCGCTCACACAGCGGAAAAAACAGGCATCCGGTCACCTCTTCATCAGACACAGTTGGCCCGATGTGGCGGGGTTTTGTCTCATCATCGCGCCGCAGTGCCAGCACGCAATCCAGCAGCACCCGGGTGTAGGGATGAAGCGGCCGGCCGAGCACCTCCGGGGTCGGCCCAATCTCCAGGATCTGGCCCCGGTACATCACCGCCACCCGGTCGCTGATGTAGCGGACGGTGCTCAGGTCGTGAGCGATGAACAGGTACGCGATGTTATCGTCTTTTTGCAGTGACACAAGCAGATCGAGAATACGTGCCTGGGTGATGGAATCAAGGGCCGACAGCGGCTCGTCGGCGACGATAAAGGCCGGCTCACAGGCAAGGGCCCTGGCGATGGCCACACGCTGCTTCTGCCCGCCACTGAGCTGTGATGGATACCGGTCGGAGAATTGGCTCCCCAGTGCCACCCGGTCGAGAAGCTCCTCCATGCGCCGCTGGCGTTTTTCTCTGCCGACACCGGTGATGACCAGCGGCTCGGTGACGATCTGCCGCACCGTCATGCGGGGGTTCAGCGCCCCGGAAGGGTCCTGAAAGATAATCTGCATGCTCTGGCGCAGCTTCTGCAGTTCCCGGCGGCTGAAGTCAACCAGGTCGATGCCCCGGAAAAGAACCCGCCCCGACGTCGGCTTGATGAGCCTCACCAGCAGGCGCCCGAGCGTGCTCTTGCCGCAGCCGCTGTGGCCGACAAGCGCGAGGGTCTCCCCGGGGAAGATATCCAGTGTGACATTACGCACTGCACCGACGCGGCCTCCGGATGCCCCAAACCAGCGGCCTGATTCGAACTCGCGGGTGAGTCCTTCTGCGGAGATCAGCGGCTCCTCAGTCACGTGGTCCCTCCTCCAGCCAGCAGCGCACCCGGTGATGAGCAGACACCTTGATCATTGGGGGGCTGGCTGTGTGGCATATATCCGAGGCCTCCGGGCAAATATGGGCATACGGGCAGCCGGGGAAGGCGCGGTTCGGATGGGCGGAATGCTCTGAGAGATCGCCGCCCTGCTCGCGTAGCCCCCGGGCGGCCTTCAGCAGCTCCCTGCTGTAGGGGTGACAGGCGTCCCGCAAAATGACATTCGTCGGGGCGCTTTCGACAACTGTTCCCGCGTACATCACCGCTATACGGTCGCACGCCTCGGCGGCAACACCGAGATCATGGGTCACCAGCAGCATGCTCATCCCGAACCGCTGAGAGAGCGTGTTGATCAGGTCGAGGATCTGGACCTGGGTGGGAGCATCCAGCGCGGCCGTGGGTTCATCGGCGATCAGCAGCGTGGGTTCGCAGGCGATGGCGGTGGCGATGAGCACACGCCGGCGCATCCCGCCACTGAGCTGGTGCGGGTAGTCGCCGACACGTTCGGCCGGTCGCGGAATACCCACCTCACCCAGCAGCTCCTCGGCTCGCTTCATGGCGGCGCGGCGGTCAAGATGCAGATGAGCGCGGAGGCTTTCGGCGATCTGCTCGCCGATGGTGAACACGGGATTGAGCGCATTTGCAGCGTCCTGGAAGATCGCGGCGATGCCGTTCCCGCGGATCCTGCGCATGTCACGGTCGTCCAGATCGAGCAGATTCTGCCCCTGAAACTCCACGCGGCCGGACGTGATCCGGCCCCCGGGGTCCAGGAGCCGCAGGATGCTCAGGACCGTGGTGGTCTTCCCGCATCCGGATTCGCCCACAAGGCCCAGCGTTTCGCCCGCATCCACGCTCAGAGTGATCCCATCCACCGCCACACTGCGCCCGTTGTGGGCGCTGTAGGCGGTCGTCAGATTCTCGATTGAAAGCAGCGGTGCGGCTTCAGGCATGTCCTTACGCTCCGTTCGGCTCGATGGCGTCCTGCAGCGCGTCCCCAAGGAGATTGAAGCTGAGGACGGTGATCATAATGGCGATTCCGGGCGGCACCATCAACGCGGGAGCCACCCGGATGAAATCGCGCGCGCCATTGAGCATGGCCCCCCATTCAGGTGTCGGAGGCTGGGCGCCCAGTCCCAGAAAGCTCATGGCCGCCGCGGCGAGGATGACATGCCCCATCCCCAGAGTCGCCATCACCAGCACCGGGCCAAGACAGTTTGGCAGAATATGATAAAACATAATCCGAAGACGCCGGGCACCAATGGCTTCGGCTGCCTCCACGAAAAGACGGTTCTTAATTTCCAACACCGTCCCCCGTACCACTCGCGCATAGCTGGTCCAGTGCACAAGGGCAAGCCCCATCATCACACTCATCAGGCTCGGCCCCAGGACCCCGACGACGACGATGGCGAAGATGATCCCGGGGAATGAAAGCAGTATATCCACCACCCGCATGATGATTTCATCGACGGCCCCGCCGAAGTATCCGGAAATAAGCCCCATGGGCACTCCCAGGATAACTGCGGCGGCCACAACCACGAGCGCCACACCCATGGAGGCCCGCGCTCCCCACAGAAGCCTGCTCAACAGACACCGTCCGAGCTGGTCGGTCCCCAGTGGGAAAGACGCCTGCGGGCCTCCCAGCCGCTCTCCGGCGAACTGCTTGATTGGATCATGTGGAGCGATCCACGGGGACATCAGCGCCGCCAGAATCACTGCAATAATGACGATTGCGCCGATTTGTGCCAGGCGGTCGTGGCTCAGCCGGTGCAGTATTCGTGCACCGGGAGCGCTTTCGGCCATGATGCGGGTGATGAGATCATGCACGGTTACGTCTTCTCTCCATATCGAATCCGGGGATCAAGCCACGCGTACGACAGATCCACGATAAAGTTGACGGCGACGATGAGCAGGGCGACGACGAGAATGCAGCCCTGCAGCACCATGTAATCCCGGGCGAAAATCGAGTCCACCAGCAGGCGCCCGAGACCGGGCCAGCCGAACACGCTCTCCACGACGATCGCCCCTTCCAGCAGCCTCCCGAATTGCAGGCCGCTCACCGTCACCACCGGGATCAGGGCATTGCGCAGGGCGTGCTTGAAAATGACTGTCCCTTCATCCAGCCCCTTCGCCCGGGCTGTGCGGATATATTCGGCGTCCATTACGTCGAGCATACTGGAGCGGGTAATCCGGGCGGTGAGGGCCGCCAGGGCGGTGCCCAGCGTCAATGCGGGGAGGACCAGGTGGGCGAATGTACC
>JAWODS010000432.1:0-9863 GCA_046483205.1 Armatimonadota bacterium
CTGGCCGTTGACATCGGCACCAACGGTGAAATCGTGTTGTGGTCCGGTGAGCGGCTGCTGTGCGCATCAACGGCTGCAGGCCCGGCCTTTGAGGGCGCGCAAATCAGCCAGGGAATGTACGCAGCCCCCGGGGCGATATCCGAGGTCTATCTGGTCAATGGTGACCTGGAGATACGAACCATCGATAATGAGCCGGCGCGGGGTATTTGTGGCAGCGCACTGTTTGATGTCACCGCATGCCTGCTGGAATCGGGGGCGCTCGAAGAGAACGGGCGGCTGGCCGATGATGTCAGCGAGATACCCGACGCCATTGCCGCACGCCTGGTCGGTGAAAACAACGAACGGTCGGTGACGCTGGCGTCCGCAGAGGTCGCCCACAACGGCCGGGCGGTCTCTTTGACCCAGAAGGATATCCGTGAGATTCAGCTTGCCAAGGGCGCTGTACGTGCCGGTGCCGAGCTGCTTCTTGAGGAGGCCGGTATGGAGATCGGCGATATTGATGAGATTCTCCTGGCCGGGGCATTTGGCAATCACATCCGGCCTGCGAGTGCCGTGGCGATGGGAATCCTGCCGAAAATACCGCTTGAGAAAATTACGGCCGTGGGCAACGCTGCGGGCGCAGGCTGCGTGATGGCGCTGTTATCAACGAAAGAACGAGAGCGTGCTTGCGAGCTGGCGTGCCGGGCGGAGCACGTCGAGCTGTCGCGCTCACCGAATTTTCAGACAAAGTTCATGGAGACAATGCTATTTGCATAGTTCGCGATGTCGGTTATAATGTGTGCCGATGAGGACTGACATGGCGCAATATCCCGGCCCGCATGATACACAGGGCAAAAGAGTACAGGAGGATCTGACATGGCAGAGCTGCAGGCAATCGCTGATGCCGTTATAGCTGGAGACCGCGATACGGTGGCGGACCTGGCACAGGCGGCTCTTGACGAAGACGTAAAACCCGAGACCATCATCAACGAGGGACTTATCGCCGGCATGAACGTTGTGGGCGAGAAGTTCAAGAACAACGAGTTTTATGTGCCGGAGGTGTTAATTGCTGCCCGGGCCATGCATGCAGGGATGGATCTGGTGAAGCCGCTTCTGGCTGAGTCGGATGTATCATCCAAGGGCAACATTATCATTGGCACCGTCAAGGGCGACCTGCACGACATCGGCAAGAATCTCGTGGCTATGATGCTGGAGGGCGGCGGCTTCGATGTTTACGACCTCGAGGTTGACGTGGCCCCGGAGAGGTACGTTGAAGCAATCAGTGAATATAATGCCGACGTCGTGGCGCTGTCGGCTCTTCTGACAACGACGATGCCATCCATGCAGACGACTATTGACGCTATCAGGGAGGCCGGTCTCGCCGACGACGTTGCAGTCATCATCGGCGGCGCCCCGGTTACGCAGAACTACGCCGATGAAATCGGGGCGGACGGCTATGCGCCCGACGCCGCATCTGCGGTGGATCTGGTCAACTCGCTGCTTGGCTGAGAGCGATGCTGATTCAATAGCCAGTAACAGTCGGGTCGCCCGCCACGTCAATACACGGGCGACCTGCTTTTTCACAGGTGAACGGCTGTGGTGAAGCCGTTAACGCGCTGTGAGCGTATATGCACCATATACGCATGACTGAACCTCGAACCGGGCCGTGAACCTGCAAAGGCCCGGGTGCCGGTGACCGCCCTGCAGTGACATCGCGCGATATGTGGCCGTCGTTTCGCCCTTTTGAAAGTGGGGCCCAGGACTGCCGTGTCTGGTGAGAAGGGATTCAGAGAGATGCTTATCGGTCTTGCCATCCTGCTGGTTGCCATAGCATTGGGCGCGGCCGGCCAGCTGCTTTTGAAAGCTGGTGTCAATACCCTCGGCGAAGATCCAACACCGATCTATGTTTTGAAATCATTCATCACAAAACCGATGATCCTCGGCGGATTTGTCTGCTATGGGATCAGCTCGCTGTTTTACCTCGTTTCCCTCTCAAAGCTCGATCTCAGCTACGCCTACCCCATGATCGCTCTCAGCTACGTCATTGTGGCGATCCTGTCGTATAAGTATCTCGGAGAGGGCCTGCCGTTTTTACGGATCGTGGGCATCGTCGTGATCATAGCCGGAGTGACGATGGTCGCTTTGAGCCCCGACGACCGAGCAAGCACTGATACCCCACAGGAACCACCGGCGGTCGAACAGAGCCTCCAGGACCCGGGCGCTACATAGCGAAGCATCGAACACTGTAACCCCCTCGGACTGGCACCAGCCGGTCCTTTTTTGTATCATTATTTTCGGGATTCGCGGTTGCGCGGCCATAAGACCCCGAAAACCCCATCACACAGAGCGACAGAACCGCTCACCCCTGCATCCAATGATTGAGCCATGTTGAGCTCACCAGGCAGGAGCATAACTGCAGATATTCTCGTTATCATCGGCCTTGCGGCCCTGATGGTAGCCTTCTGGGGCAGCTGCGTTTTCGGACACGATGTGCCCGTGGCCGGAATCTACCAGCAGCATTTCGCGCCCTATGCAGACGGCGCTGCGCCCGAATTGACCCGGCAGTGGGACTCGCTGTTGTGGGACAGTGTGGCGCAGTTCTATCCGTGGCGGATGCTCGCCCACCGCAGCTTCACCGAATTTGGTGAGTTTCCCCTGTGGAATCCGCACCAGCTTTGTGGCACTCCGTTTGTCGGCAACGGGCAGAGTGCGCTTTTTTACCCCCCTCACTGGGTCCTTGCCCTGACAGATACAGGGACGGCGATGGGGATTATCAATGCGCTGCATTACTTCCTGGCGGCGCTCTTTGTCTTCCTGCTGGTTCGCACCCTCGGGGGTGAGCTGGCGGCGTCGGCACTGGCCGGCCTGGCGTACGCCTTCGGCGGCTTCATGGTCACCTGGACGGAGTTGCCCAGTCTCATCGAGACAGCGGCGTGGCTGCCTGCGGGGCTGCTGGGAGTCGAATGGCTTTTCCGGCGGCGGGTGTGGCAGGGTGCCGCACTAACGACCCTCGCGCTGGGCTGCGCGATACTGGCCGGGCATTTTCAGATCGCCGCATACGTGTGGCTCGTGACCATCGCCAGCGCCCTCGTCCATTGCGTGTACTGGGCCAGCAGGCGGCGAAAACAGCAGCGAATGGTCCCGTACCGTGCCGCCGCGATCGGCCTCGTGGTGGCTGTCACCCTCGGGGCCGGTTTGGGCGCAATACAGCTTTTGCCAACCATGGAGCTGGGAGCCAACTCCCCGCGCGGGGCCGGAGAGCTTTCTGCGGAGGGATACCGCTTTCACCTGCAGCGCAGCATGGCGCCGGTCGAGCTGATGACGATCGTGGATCCGGACTTTCTGGGCTCTCCGGTTGACGGCGACTATCCGGGCATCAGCTACAGCGAGCACTGCGCGTATCTGGGGACCATCGCCTTCATCGGCATCATCCTGGCCCTCATCTGGGGCCGCCGCAACAGGCATATCATGCTCTATGGCGGCATCGCCGTGCTCGCACTGTGGACCGCCCTGGGCGGATTGCCATCATACGCGTACTATTTCTGGCTGCCCAAAGTGGGGCTGGCGGGAGGATTCTCCCGGCTTTTATCCGTTTTTACCTGTGCAGGCGCCGTCGTCGCTGGACTGGGATACACAGCACTTATCAAACAATTCGGCGAAAAAGAGCGCCGGTGGGCCTCAGGGCTTTTGTGGATACTGGTTGCATACGCTCTTTTCCGTGCCGTCCCGTGGGCGTACGAGTTTAATCCCCGTACGCCGGTGGAAAACCTGTATCGTGAGACGGAGCTCACTAGGACCATCGAGGAGCTTGGCGGGCGGATACTGGCGGTGACCGAGCCGGAGGAGTGGACGCTGCAGGAGCTTCCGGATGCGCTGCTGCCGCCGAATTCGGCAACTGTGTACGGCTACGGAAGCATCAACGGCTACGATTCGCTTTTCACGAAAGCATATCGGGAGTATACCAACCGGGTGCAGGGCGGTGTCGCCTCACCGGCTGCGAACGGGAACATGGTGCTGATTTCGAAGCCGTTTGCGGCCCCCGATGCGGCCTGTGAGTATTACGTCACGCAGGCGCCGATCGCCACCGAGACACTGGAGGTTGAACCCGGGCGGATCGAGCTGATCTACGACGGTCCCGGCGGCTATATTTACAGGGATCGCGCTGCCGCTGCATACGCCAGGGAGACCGGGGCTGGGGTGACTGAAGCTGACGATGAACGTGTTATACCGGCGCGTCGCTCGGGGATGAACCGCATCTACCTTCTGGACTATCCCCGTGGCCCCGCCCGGATCGCAGAAGGATACTATCCGGGCTGGATCGGTATGGCGCAGGGACAGGTGCAGCCGGTGCGGCCTGCTGACGGCGTCTATATGTCAATCAGTGGATTTAACCAGAAGAACATTTTGCACCTCTGTCTGCTGTACTATCCGGCCAGTGTCGCTTTCGGCGGGTTTCTCACACTGCTGGCTATCGCGGCAGCCGCAGCACTCTTCACTGCCCGACATATGATGATCAGACACACATAGAAAGTACCTGGTGGATTGATTGCGCGTCTTATTGATATTCCCGAGATTCCGATACCCCTCCGGCGACCCGCCGCTGGGTGTCGCCTATCTGGCCGCATCGCTCCGTGAAGCCGGACATGAGCCGTACATTTTCGATGGCACCTTCTCGCGCAGGCCCGTTGATGACCTCAGGAGCCTGCTGAAAAGCCGCGACTTTGACCTGGTCGGCTGCACGGTGTTGACCTCGATGCTGGATTCAGCGGCCGAGGTCTTCCGCACGTGTGCCGAATACAGCGACAGCCCGGTGATTGCCGGCGGCCCGCATGCAACGGTGATGCCACAGCAGACGCTCGGTCTGCAGGGCGTGGATGCAGTGCTGGCGGGTGAGGGCGAAGAGACGTTCGTGGAGATGGCAGACCGCGGGGGAGATTACACACAGGTCCCCGGCTTCTGGTACCATGAAAACGGCGGGATCGTCCATAACGACCCGCCGCCTCCGATCTGTGACATCAATGCCATACCGTTTCCTGCCCGCGATCTTCTGGACATGGAGCGGTATATGGAGATCTGGTATCAGCTTGATGCGGTGAAATATGGCCTGCGGGGTACCTCGATACTGGGATCTCGCGGCTGTCCGTATAACTGCGCGTACTGCCAGCCAACACTGCGGAAAATTTTCGGCAGGCAGGTCCGCTTCCGCTCACCTGAAAACATTGTCACAGAGCTGCAGCAGCTCAAAAGCAACTATAATCCCGACGGCGTCATGTGGCTCGATGACACCTTTCTCATCAACCGGGAATGGATGCGTGAGCTGTGTGACAGGATAATCGAGGCGGACCTGGACATGATCTGGGGGTGCAACATCCGGGCCGACCGCGCCGACCGGGAGATCCTGGCGTACATGCAGCGGGCGGGTCTGCGAATCGTCCATGTCGGCATTGAATCTGCCAGCCAGCGGGTGCTGGATGACATCTATCACAAGGGCATAACCATCGAGCAGGTAAAACATACCGTCACAACCGCCCACGACCTGGGGCTGAACGTGCGCGGCTACTTTATGCTCGGGGCGCCCACGGAGACCGAAGAAGAGCTGTGGAAGACGGTACAGCTGGCTAACAGGCTGCCGCTGGACGATGTCAGCTTCAGCATCACCACACCGCTGCCGCACACGCACCTGTACGAGGAGACGAAGCACCTGATCGACAGCGACTTTTCGGAATTTGATTACTACAAGCGCGCGGTTTATAAAGAAGGCGCAATTATCAACAGGCGGAAGCTGGACTGGATTAAGAAATGGGCGTACATCAAGTTTTATCTCGGGCCACGACGCCTGTGGCGGACGATAAAGTCAGTACTGGGGATTAGCGGTATTAAGAAGATGCTTCTGAAAATCCAGCGTTTCTGAACCTGCGCTCACCGGGCGAGAGATCATGGGTATTATCAAGCGCGATGAAATCAGAGCCGTCGTGCTGGTCGCGGCGGGGATCATGGTCGTAACTCTCATGCCCTATATTGCGGCCGTGCGCATGACACCACCGGCTTCGGAGTTTTGCGGGTTCATCTGGGGAGTTGACGACGGCAACGTCTATCTCTCCTGGATCCGCCAGGCCTCCGAAGGGCGCATCTTCCTTGCAGACCAGTACACCACCGAGGCGCAAAATCCCCATTTCTTCAACCTCTTTTTGCTCATCGCCGGACTGTTTTCTCGCCTGACGGCCCTGGCGCCCATCTACGTCTTTCACGCCCTGCGATTCGCCGGGGGTGTATTTGCCCTGACGGCGCTGTACTGGCTGGTATCGCTTTTGACCCAGGACCGCCGGATCCGCTCGGCGTCGCTGGGACTGGCCGCCCTTGGCTCCGGCCTCGGCTGGGTGGTGGTCATCTTCAATCCCTCCGGCTCGTGGGGGCTGCGTCCGGTGGACGTGGGGGTCAACTGGCAGGTGCAGCCCGAGGCGGTCACCTTCGTTTCGGCCCTTCTCAATCCCCTGTTCATCACCTCCATGGGCCTCATCTGTCTCACGCTGGGCTTTTCGCTCATCGCCCTGGAGCGCCGGGACACTCGCTCGGCGATCATCGCAGGGGTGTGCCTGCTGATACTCGGCAATATCCACTCCTACGACATCTTCGCCATTCACCTGACACTGGGCCTGTGGATACTGTACGGCCTGTTCACGCGCAGATATGAGATGAAACCGGCGCTATGGCGATATCTGACTATCTTCGCTATCGGCGCACCTGCACCCCTGTGGTCGTATTACGCCGCCAGCCAGGATCCCTCGTATATGGCCAAGGCGATGACACCCACTCCGGCGGCGGGGCTGGCAGATTACCTGGTCGGCTACGGTCTGCTGGCGCTGCTGGGGCTGGTCGGGGCGGTGGTTATCATGGCCCGGGAGGGGCGGCAGGAACGGCACGCAAAAATGCGCGGGCAGATGCTGCGGTTTGCGGTCTTCTGGGCCGCCGGAAATGCCCTGGTGCTTTTGATACCCGTATCTTTTCAGCGGAAGATGGTCGAGGGGCTGCACATGCCGGTGGCCATCCTCGCCGGAATCGGCATCGCATACCTGGGGGCCTTAATCACCCGCAGTGCCCTGAAGGCCGGAGAGGTCCAGAAGGTCAATGAGCGGATGGCGCTGGCGATTATTGCGGCCGTCGTCTTTACTCTGCCCAGCAACGTCCTGTTCGTCAGCGAATGCCTGGAGAACGTCCGGACGAATAACGAGGCGCTGCTTCACGTGCTGGCGCCCCCGATGTATGTGGACACCGACTACAAAGAGTGCTTTCGGTGGCTTTCGGTGAAAAGCGAGTTCGAGGATGTCGCTCTGAGCTCATCTCTGATAGGCAGTCATATTCCGGCACATGCGCCGTGCCGTGTCTTTGCGGGTCACTGGGCGGAGACGCTGTATTTCGGCAGGAAGCTCGGGAAAGTTCACCGGTTTTTCAGCGGCCGGACCAGCCCACAGCAGCGTGCGTCCATGCTTCGATCCGAAGGTATCAGCTACATTGTGTACGGCCCCTACGAGCGCCTCGTCGGGCAGGCGGTCGGTGAAACCGCCGGGCCGCCCCCGAAAGACCTGCAGCAGGCGACCGGCGGTGCTGCGCAGGCCGTGCATGAGTATGGCAGCGTTTCCGTGTATGAGGTGAAGTGACCTGTGCGGTGGCTGGAGGCGGTCAACAGAAAAGACCTGGCGGCACTCGGCGTTATCGTCGCTGTCGCGCTCGTCATCCTCTGGCCCGTAACCTTCGGTGATCGCGTGCTTCTCCCGGCCGACCTGCTTTTGCGCATGGAGCCGTGGCGCGCACATGCTGAAGAGTACGGCTTCGAGCGCGTCCAAAACCCCATCCTCGACCCAATCCAGCAGCATTACCCGTGGCGGAAGTTCGCCGCCGAGCAGGCCCGTGAGGACCAGGTGCCGCTGTGGAATCCGTACATGTCCTGCGGCGCCCCGTTTCTCGCCAACAACCAGTCGGCGCCCTTTTACCCCGAAACATGGCTGTTTTACCTCCTCCCGGTCGGTGCCGCCTTCGGCTGGGCGGCCTTTGTGTATATGCTGCTGTCCGGTGGCTTCATGTACTGGTTTCTCCGCACCATCGGCTGCCGCCCGGAGGCTGCGCTTGTGGGTGCGCTTCCCTTCATGCTTTCAGGCTTTGCGATCGGGTGGATGGCGTATCCGACCCTGCGGTCCGTCCCGGCGTGGCTGCCGCTGATGCTTCTGGCACACGAAAAGACGGTGCGGGGAGCCCGGGGGTCGTGGTGGCTGCTGGGAGCCCTGGCGGTGGGGATGCAGTTTCTGGCGGGCCATCTGCATATTTCGTTTTTCGTGCTGCTGGTGTTCGTGGGCTACGTCATCTTTCGGGCCGCGTCGGGAGCCGACGGGAAAAGAAACTGGCGGACACTGCTTCCCGGAGGCGCAGCACTCGCCGTGGGGACGCTCATCGGCGCCGTGCAAATCCTGCCGGTGGCCGAGCTTGTCAGCCTCGCCGGTCGCAGCACCCATTCATTCACCCATCACCTCGGCTTTGCCCTGGCCCCCGCATCCTTCCTCACCGGCCTGATGCCCGATATCTTCGGCAACCCGGTGGACTATAATTACTGGGGCGAACATGTGATCACCGTCGGGCGGGCGTACCTGGAGAACAACTGGTATGTCGGTGTCGCTCCGATCTTTTTGGCCCCTGCCGCCCTGCTTTTCAGCAGAGGCCGGCAGCGGTGGTTCTGGCTGGGTGCGCTGGTTGTGGGAGTCGGGATCGCGTGGGGGACGGGAATATACCGGGTCTTTTATGAGCTTATTCCGCCCCTGCGAGGGCTGCCGGGAATTAACCGCGCGATTATTATCGTGGATGTGGCACTTGCTGTCATGGTCGGGCTGGGCATGGAGGCGATCGTCCGGCAGATCGAGCAGTCAGGCAGCCTCGCGGTCGAGAAATTCGCCAGAAACGCCGGGACAATTATCCTCGCCATCGGCGTCATCGGTGGTCTGGTGGTCTGGTTTTACACGGGTGCCCTCGAACAGGCGCTGCCCGGGATCGGCGGCTACAGTCTCATACAGATCGCGATCTTCGCGGTCCTGGCGGTGCTGGTCGCCGGTGCGATCGGATCACTCGGACGATACCGGACCCTTGCCGTGGCCCTGCTTATCGCCGTCATTGCGCTGGATCTCGGGCGATGTGCCGTCCGTTTCATCCCGATGGTGCCGCGGGAGTATCTTCATATCGAAACAGAGGCACTGGCGGCGATGGAGGGTGCTCCGGGCACCTTCCGGATGATGTCGCTGCCCGGTGAGGGCAACTGGATCACCCGGATGCCCCCGAATCTCCCGATGGCCTGCGGGCTGGAATGTGTGGAAAGCTCGGATTCGCTGCTTGTGCCGTGGTATGAACAGATGCTGAAGTGTGCCCGCGACGAGGAGGGCTATCCGAAGCCGGAGTTGCCGCTGTGGAATGCGCTGAACACAGAGTATCTGCTGACCCCCCGCGAGATCGGCGGGCGGTGGGAGAAGATTACAGCGTACGAGACGAACGTGTATGAGAACACCAAAGTCCTGCCGCGCTTCTACAGCCCCGCTTCGGTGAAATCCGTCGAATCAGCGGAGGAGGCAAAGGCCGCGGTCACCTCGGCGGATTTCCGGCCGAAGGCTGAGCTCATCATGGTCGGTCAGCCCGAGAGTGATCAGTGGGAGTACCTGGCCGGAAGCGTTCGCGAATGGTCACCGAACCGGCTCATGGTCGATTTGCCGCAGCCCGACCGCTGGTATGTGCTGGCGAGCACCGTCTATCCCGGCTGGCGCGCCTTCAGTGCAGGCGGCGAAATACCCATCACCCCGGCGAACTACACGCTGCGTGGTTTAAGACCCGAACAGGCAGGAGATGTTGAATTC
>JAWODS010000427.1:0-17818 GCA_046483205.1 Armatimonadota bacterium
GGGGGCTCATAGGCAAAAACACTGCCACGGTCATGATGCAAAATCCCACTGAAGACACGCTCCATGCCCGCGTATTGCTGCAGTGGCGGCAGGGCGACGACCCATGGACAAGGGTACAAAGCGAAAAGCTCACTTTCGCCCCGGGCGCAAAGCACAGTGTCTCGCTGTCATACACCCTCGCCCGGGCGGGAGAGCCGGTCACACTGCGGCTGTCGGCGGTTGACGACTCGGGGCAGACAATATTTTGCTGCGAGCGCCAGCAGCCTGTCAGCGGCGGCTTCGAGGTCGCGCTCGGGCAGCATCTGTTCATGCCGGAGGAGGACCAGGTCCATGTCAGGGTCGCGATTGATGTCAGTCGCAAATTCCCGGGGCGCGATCTGCTCATTGCCCTGTGTTCAGAGCCCTCAGGCACACCTGTTTTTACAGAGGCAGTGGACAGCATTCACGCGGGCATTGTCGTCGCAAGAATGGTCTTCGGAGATCTTCCCCCGGGGCACTATTCCCTTCGGGCGGCGCTTCGCGAACATGGCAACGGGATCCACCGCGTTGCAGAAGACGGGGAGTTTATCCGGCTGCTGGCACCCCTGGAGTGACCGTCAGAGACGCGAAAGCTTATAGACGGTGATTGATCGGGGTGCGAGTGTGTCAGCGTGTTTTAGCACGCCGTCCGAAAAGCGCATTTCCTTCTCTTCGGTTGTCTGCGGCTGGCTCATCCGGGCCGTGAAGCGCTCCGCAGCCAGCTTCACCGCTCCATCAAAGCCCATGACATAAACGGACAGGTCGCTGAGGTCAACACTGCGGCGGCTGCGGTTGACGAGGAAGATATTCACCCTGGCAGTTGCGGGATCTTGTGTTGCCAGGCAATCGATTTGTGCGTGGGATGTCTCAGCTTCAACGACCTCCGGCAGCAAGTTTTCATTATACAGTTGCATCGCGTAGTACACCGGCTTCGGCGTCCCATCCTCCCGGAGTAATCCCTTCCGCCGCGCTCCCCGTTCGACCAGTGTGAAGTATGTGATGGCACGGATGTCTCCGGTGCCGAGGGCGTGATTGAGCACCGACGCCCACCACACCGCCGAATAATGCGTGTCCTGCCGCGATGCCTGCAGGTAGAGCCCGCCCTTCAGGTTGGTTTCGAAGATGAGTATTTCCTCATCCTGTCCATCGGTGTCGTGATCGCGGATGATCTGTCGGACGCGGTGGATGTCATCGGCGTAGCGCCAGGTCTCATCAAGCAGGCGGTATGCATAGACGTCATAACTTACGAAGTCAACGTACTCGTCGGCGGCGTCCAGAAGGGCGCTGATCCAGTCCCAGGGCTGGTGGTAGATGCTGATGGCGACATCCGGCCCCCCGAGTTTGGCCGTCTGAACCGCAGGATCGTCCACCTGCCTCAGGCGCCTGCCTGCTGCGAGATACGATTCGATATACCTGTCACGCGCTTTCATATCGGGGCCGAATCCGAGGTTCGGCTCATTGATGAAGGTGAAGTACTGCAGGCCGGAGGGACGCCTGGAGCGGTAATGGGTAATGTACGCCGCCACAAATTCGCCGACCTCGTCGAGATTGTTCATCCATGCATCACTGCCCTCTTTACCGATCCAGCCGGAGGGGCTGAATTGTATGTGTGTCAGGCCGGTGAAGCCGCCCCTGTCCAGGTAATCGGTGCGCCGGTCCTGTGCCTCAAAATCGAAGCCGTCCCAGTTGATATGATCGGGGTTGCCGTCATCGTTTTCGCGCTCGCGCCAGTACTGGCTGCAGTAATCCGTCACAGCTTTCATGCCCAGGTCCTGCACAATTGACAGTGTTTGATCGCCACGGTTAAAGCCACAAATGACCGATGGATCTCCCGTCGGCCCGACAGTGCTATCGGCCCGGACGGTGACCGTCGTTTCTGCGGGCGGGAAAGTCGGCTCAAACAGGTCCCCGGCGGTCATCGCCAAGAAATTCGGCACACCATCGAGCCAGAAGCCGATATCATCAACCCTCTTCGTACAGTATGCCTCGACCGACCAGGTCCCCGGGGTGGGGTCGGTGATGTCGATGTGCTCGGTGAGGATCCGGTATTTCACTTCCGCGTCCTGTTTGTTGTTGGCACCAATCCGCTTCATCAACGTGGCGGTGCTGATGGCATCGAGACGGGCCTCTTCCACCATTTCTCCCTCAGGGCCGTACAACTTCACAACTCCGGGGGCGCCGCCGCTGCCGTTGTGGTTGGTGGCATGAAGGGTGAAGCTGTCGGTCCCTTCCGGGACCGAGAAGTAATACGTCCGGGGAGTGTCGTCGGTTTGATGCAGTCCCGTCCACTCGCGCTCAGGGCGGAGAATCACGGGTGAATGGTCCGTGCCGGCGCTCCACACCGGTTCGGCGCTCAGCACGAGGCGGTATATCCCCGGGCCGGCGTCCAGCGGCAACCGTAGCTCTGTGTCATTGGCTGTCACCGGGCGGCGTGTGATGCAGTCTCCGTCCGGGCCGTAAAGATACAGGTATGGGGCGGGGCAGAAGCGTTTCTGTATGCTGACTGTAAGGGTGTCAGGGCTTTTGACATCGATGTATGCGGTTCCGCGCCGGAGCCATTCGATCTGACCGGCATGGACGAGAACGCTCACGGCGAAACACGCAATGACCGTGGACAGTGCCAGTGGCTTCATGCGGAGTTCCCCTTTTTCAGGATGATGGGTCGTCGCCCTCATGCCCATCGGATGCCGAGTTTGCGGCGGGGGCGAAAATCTGCACCGGCGTGGTCCGGTTGCGCACCTGCACCTGGCCCAACGGGCGCATCATCTGTGCGATTTCATCGGTGGCCGTGGCGGTGGCCCAGTCGGCGATGACGGGTTCGTCGCGTTCTCTGGTTTCTCCCTGCAGGCGGAAGGCCACGTTCACGGCGTCTCCCAATATCTGCGGCTCTGGCGTATTTGTGCCCACAAAGCCGAGGGTGATTTGCCCGGTTGTGAGGGTGATTCCGAAGCCGAGATCTTCGTCCAGGACGTCAGGGAGCTTTTCTTGCAGGCTGAGGGCCGCCTGCACCGCTCGGAGCCCGTGGTGGGCGGACTCCTCATCGGGCCGGAAGAAAACGATGGCAGCATCACCCGGCCTGCGTGCCGAAATCCCGCCGAACTCCGCAACGGCATTGTCCACGGTGTGGAAGAATGCCTGCAGCATATCCAGGACTTCGGCAGGTGTGTCGCGCTCGGACCGGGCGGTGAAGCCGGCCAGATCGCACACCAGCACTGTTGCCTCAATCTGCTCCCCGTGCACGCGGACCCAGTCAGGCTTGAATGCGGCCAGCGACTTCAGGGCACGCTCCGACTGCAGCGCCGACAGCACCGGGCCGCTTACCACCAGCGCCAGCGCCGTACCCGTCATCGGCAGCAGAAGATCAGCGGCGACGAAAAGAAGCGTCGCAAAAACCGCCCAGAGAATAAGCAGAACAGCGGACCCCGCCCATACCATCCATGCGGGCCGCCCCACAGCAAAGAGGGCCAGCAGTACGCACAGGGCCACTGCAGTCACCAGCCCTGCGACCCTCCCGCCGGAATGCGGATAGGTGCCCGCCAGGATAGTGGCCGTCGCCTGGGCGTGCACCTCCACCCCACTCATCGGCCCCACCGGCGTCTTGAGGGTGTCTTCCATCTCGTCCCAGCGGCCGATGAAGACGATTTTATTACGGAAGGCATCCGGCTCGATATCGCCGGCATGCACATTTTCAAACGGGATGCGGGGGACCGTGCCACTGGGACCCGCCCATCGTATCGGCAAAATGGGGCGCTTCGTGGTGTCATAGTGCAGTGACCCCTCACCCGCTCGCTGGGCGAGGAGGTATGACAGGGCGACGAAGGTCTGGTCGCCTCCGTCCGCCGACTGCATCACGCGCACTCCTCGCACGGTGCCGTCCGGGCGAAAGAGCAGGGGTGATGCGACGCCGGCGGCCGCATTTTTAATCGCCTCCGCCGGAAAGCTCATTTCAATCGTCCGTTCCTGTGCATTCCGCACGGTGACGGTCGCATCAGAGACAACGATGACATTGCCGGCACGCTCGATGGCTGCCGCGAGCTCATCTGTTCCAGGGGGTGTCGGGGTTTGCCCGGCAAAGAAGATGTCCATGGCGATGGCATCCGCCCCGCCCGAGGCGATACGGTCGAGAACCGGCGCGTACACACTCCGTTCGAGTGAGGCGGGGCCCCACATCGGAAGTTCGTCAAAGGTTGAATCCTCGATGGAGACAATGAGGATTCGGTCTGCGATGGTACCCGGGACGGTAAGCTGCTGGCGCTGGTCCACGAGGAACTGCTCGACTGTCTGCAGCAGTGGCAGGTGGCCGGCAAGGATCACACAGGCCACCGCGACGATGGCGGTGACTCCTGCCGCGGCTTTTGCGCTCAGGCTGCCTGAAGAATCCCCGATATCATCACCCCGCCATCACGTTCATTGCCGGGGCCTTCGCCCAAAAGGGCGGTTCGGCTCTCCCCTTTGTCCCGCTGGATGTTTCTGCTTCAACTGCCTGATCTTTTGAGCGGAGGGGACCTGTGGTTGATTTTCCATCGGCTTGAGCCGTATCTTCACCGTCCGTCCGATAACGAGCACCTGTTCAACATTACAGGCTTTCCGCAGGACGGCCGCAACCGCGTAGGGATCCAGGTCTCCCGCCACTGCGAGAGCCGGGTTGTTTGAAGGCGTGGGGACGATTGTGACACGTGTCACTTTTTGCGACGCTTTCAAAGCCATTTTCAGCAGCCCGACCTGTGCCCTGCCCGGATCTCCCAGCAGCTCGATCCGCACCATTTTCCCGCGGCTCTGCATCAACTCGTTAATCAGCAAGGGGACGAGCTCTTTGCCGAGGCGAAGGCCGAGTATTTTGACCGCGCTGCCTGCGGCCTCATCCTGGCTGTCGCCCTCTCCACGCACCTGTGCCGTCGCCCTGGCGATATGCTTCTGAGAGCCTGCAGGCACGACATACGCGCCACCCATGGCACGCGCGGAATGACGGTCTGTGTTGATTGCCCGGGTTTCTTTGACATCAACCCGCCCCAGGATCAAATAATCGGCGTCATGCTGCTCTTTCCACCGAATCCAGCCGTCCTCGTTAAAGGTGTACTTCGATTTGTCTGCGTGCGTGACTGAGGTGCCTTTGAAACCCGCCCGGCGCAGCGCCTGCGTGAGGCTTTTGGAGGCCTCGAAGGCAGCCCTCGCTTCTTTGCCATGGCCGTTGCTCAGAGCCACGAGGATTTTCGGGTTGCCAAGATGTTGCAGCACATCCCGCTGGCGGTTGTGCTGAACCCATGCCAGCCGGTCTTCGGCATCCAGGCTCATTTTCGCCAGGGCGATGCGCGTTCCGCGGCGGACGGTGGCCTGGTGATCCGGCTGCACCTTCTCCACGGCGTCCCCTGCCCTGATATCCACTTCACCGTCATACACGTAGGTCGAGGAGTTGCCCTCCTCGTCCACCTCGCAGCGGAACACGGTGCCCTGTACGGAGGCCACCGCACTCGGCATCTCCACCTCAAACTTGCTCTTGCGGCCGAGTGCCTGTTCCAGGGTGACCCACACGCCGCCCAGCAGCGCCTTGAAGCTGGTGACACCGTCGTCCTGCAGATGGCTGATGAGCAGGTGTGAGTTTTCGTCCATCCGCACATAGCCGCCGCCTGCGAGGGTGAGCTCCGCCCGGGCGTCATCGCCGGTTTTCACCGCATCCAGGGGCTGCAGCGTCTCATTGGTCTGCGCCGTCTGCCATCCGGAGGCGCCGTGACGGACCTGGACATCGCCGTACATGAAGGTCAGCACGGCTGATTTTGCTGCGACCTGCCCTCTGTCGCCCTGTGAGACAACAACCAGGCTGGTTACCAGCACAACTGCAAGAACCCGAATTGTCTTCGACACCATGCCGTTTCACCCGTTGAAACGCTGTCAAAAGGCGGTTTGTATGCACAGAGACGTCTTTGTCCTGCCGCTGTTCCGTCAAATTCCGCTCAAATTCGCATCGGTCCTGCGGCACACCGGTTTCCGGCGTCATCCCACCCGGCAGATGGAATCTGGATCCGGCTTGGCAAGATACACCCCGACAATGGTGACAGCAAGACCGATGATCTGGACGACTGCGAGATGTTCGTCCAGAAAAATCCACGCCGATATGGCCGCAATTACGGGCACGAGATATGCGTAGATGGCTGTCCGGCTCGCAGAGGTCTGCCTGATCGTCCGATACCAGATCATGAAGGCGTACCCACCGGCCATCACCACGATGTACGAAAGCGCCAGCGTTCGCAATACATCCATCTCGCCCCAGGGCGCATCTACCAGGGGGGTAACCGTAAACGGCGCCAGCAGTACTGCTCCGATCAGATAGGAGGCAGCCAGCACCCGGACGGCGCCGTGTTTTTGGATGACGCCCCGCATGATCACCATATATACTCCAAAAATGATGGCCGAAAAGACCATGATCAAATCGCCCTGGACCCTGGCCGGCGCGTATTCTCCTCCACCGCCCCCACCCAGGATCACCATGGAGACACCACCAAGCGCCATGAGCAGGCCGAACCAGTTTCTGCGGCAGAATGCCTCAAAGCCGCACAGGTTCACCAGGATGGCCACCCACAGAGGCGAGGTGCTGATCAGAAGCGACGCCTCGCTGGCGGTGGTGAGCTTGAACGCCCAGAAGAAGGTGCCATTCTGCACGGCCATCAGGCCTCCGCCGATCAGGAACAGCCACAGTGTTTTTCGCTCTGCAAAAACGCGTTCCCGCCGCATCACCACAACCACAAACGCCAGCAGAAGCCCCACACCCGCCATCCGGACTCCCAGGACCGCCAGCGGCGCCAGCAGCTCAAGTGTGAACTTCGAGGCCACCGCATTGAAACCCCAGACCAGCACCACACTCAAAAGCCACAGGTCGGTGACACCGAACCCGGACTCTTCGGTTTCAGGCTCCGACTGCTTCGGGATATACCGGCACACTTCCAGCATACAAATGCCTCCGACGGGGTGCGACTGGATTCTGGTGTGATATTCACCCGCCGGGGCGGTGTTTCCTTTGTTATTACAGATAGGTCAAAGGCGGGGGGATGTGGAAATGAATAGGGACTGCAGTGATGCCTTACCGCAACGCCAGGAGCATGATTATGACGGATCACCACATATACCGGCTCATTACAGCGCTGATTGGAGTACTACTCATGACGGGGGCAGCGAATGCCGAACGCACCATTACGATATCCAGTGTCTGTCCGCTGTATGGCGAACAGTATCAGACGATGGAGTACATCACCGCGCAACTGCATACAGTGCCCGAAGAAGCCGACCTTGTCGCCCTGCCGTATATGCCGTTTCTGAGCTTTGAG
This sequence comes from Armatimonadota bacterium, assembly GCA_046483205.1. GTDB lineage: Bacteria > Armatimonadota > Zipacnadia > Zipacnadales > UBA11051 > JBKHJK01. The sequence continues at coordinate 7,335 of JAWODS010000427.1, forward strand.
ACCGGGGATGCACGGACGCAGCTTCAGGCGTTCACCGATTTTGCCGAAAGCCGCGGCACCAACCTGACGCTCGCGCTGACCGAACACGACGGCGATGATACCTACGCCACGGCTGTCCTCATTGACCGGGACGGCCACCTTTCGGGCAAATACCGCAAGGCCCACGCACTCGCTGATGATGACATATCGCTCGGGGACGCACTGCCGGTTTTTGAGACCGATTTCGGGACCGTCGGCATGACCATAGGGACCGACTTTTTCATTCCGGAGATTTATGAGGTCATGCGGATGAAGGGCGCCGAAGTCCTCACATGGCACCATTATCCGCAGCGCCTGCGGGATCACACCGGGTGGGATTGCCTGCTGATGGCGCGATGCCTGGACAGCCACGCTCAACTCGTCGCTTCCATGTACGCTGACGAGAACACCTACATCGCTCACCGGTGGAGACTGCACGCGGCGGGTGCGGTGCTGGGCCGCAGCATGGTGCTGAACCGCGTCGGCCTGCCGCTGGCAGATACCGGTCACGCGCAGGGAGTGGCGACCGCCACCGTTGACCTCGACCGACGCAAGAAGAACGTGTGGGGGCCGGACCACAAGAAGGAAGACATCTTCTACGTCAACCACTACGGCGACCGCGGATACCTGGCGCCCGTTGCTGAACCGTACGAAAAGCCGGAAACGCCCGAGTACGAAAAGCGCACCTGCCGTCTGGCCATCGCCTACCTTGACCCGCAGCACATGTGGCGAAAGGGTGAAGAGCCCGAGCATATCCTGAAGCTGATCGAACAGGCCAAAGCAATTGAACCCGATCTGCTGCTTTTTTCGGAGAATGCTTCCCATCTGGACGATGAGGCGAACGCCGAGTCTATGGCGATGCTGGCACAGAAGGCGGATGAGCTGGACTGCTACCTTGCGGTCGGCGGCATCGGCCGGGGGGAGTACAACAGTGTGTGCCACGTGTGGAACCGCGAGGGTGAGCTCATCTATACCGAGCCGATTTGCTGGCCGGCGGGGATGCCCGAGGCGAATGTTTTTTACACCGACTTCGGGTGTGTCGGCGCTCATAGCTGCGGGGATCTGTACATTCCGCTGCTGGACCGGGTGCTGGCCCTGAAGGGCGCGGAGATTATCATTGACCCCTCCATGATGCACGGGGCCACGGGCCGGTATAATGAAAAAATGCTGCGGGCGAGGGCGCTTGATAACGCGGTCTGGACGGCCTGCGCGCACTGGAACAGCTCCGACCCGACGCTGCGCAGTGTCATCATCGACCCATACGGGCAGGTCATGGCCGCCTCGAAATATCAGCACGAGGGAATTGTCTATACCGACATAGACCTCAGCCAAAAGCGCGTGTACTACGCCGGGAAGCGAGACACACAAGAGCAGCCCGGAGACCGCAGCTATGCCGCGTATCGAACGGGGGATCTTCCCGCGAAAAAACAGGGCTGGCGGGAGATGGTCTTTGCCGCGCGCAGGCCGAATCTGTACAGTATCATCCCGACGGTCAATGACGTCATCATGGAGTACCGCGATCCCGACAGGGAATAATGTGTCAAACGACAGTGATGGAGGGGTATCCATGCTGAATCTGAACGAGCTTTGTACACCGCCGCCGGAGTATGATCCTCAGGCGCTTGCGCTGGCGGATCTGGAAATCGGTGAGACCCTGTCGGACTGGGAAACGCGGCGCGAGGAGCTGAGGGAGCGATGGCTCGATTTTCTGGGCTTCGGGCCACAGCAGGTGCCGCTTAACCCGGAGGTTCACGGCGAAGAGCATCTCGGGGACATTACGAGGCTGTTGATCAGCTATAATGTGGAGGAAAACTGCCGCGCCGAAGCATTCCTGTTGAAACCTGCGGACGTAGAGAATGCGCCCGGTGTGGTGGTTTTTCACCCCACCCATCACCGCACCATCATGGGGCCGGCGGGGATTTCGGATTATCCGACCAAGCATTTTGCCAAACATCTCGCAAAGCGCGGATACGTGGCCCTGTGCCCGCGCAATTACCTGTTCGATTACCGCGATATGATGGCCAAGTCTCGCTCCCAGTACGTGCAGATCGTCGATTATCTGCTCAAGCTGTGGCCGCAGTGGACCGGGATGGGGAAGATGTTGTGGGACGGCATGCGGGCGGTGGATTATCTGCAGGATCGGCCGGAGGTTGATGCAGATCGCATCGGCTGTATCGGACACTCCCTGGGCGCCAAGGAGGCGCTGTATCTCACGGCGTTTGACGACCGGGTGGAGGCCGGTGTCAGCAGCGAGGGCGGTCTCGGCATTCCCTTCAGCAACTGGAGCGACCGCTGGTACCTCGGTGAGGCCATCACCGACCGCGATGACCTCCAGCACCATCAGCTTGTGGCGATGTGCGCTCCGCGTGCGCTTCTGGTCATCGGCGGAGGATTGCAGCCAACTCAAAAGAGCGAAGACAGCTCACCCGGCGCGGATCCGATCGAGGACTGGAACTACATGGAGGCCGCCCGACCCGTTTACGAGCTGTACGACCGGCCTGAAAACCTGGGACTGTTTCTGCACAATAAGGGACATTTTGTCCCCCCCGAGGCTGAAGACATTATTTACCCGTGGATGGACTATTTTTTGAAAGGAGATTCACAATAGATGCCACGCCGCAAGAAAGTGACTGTTGAACGCTGCGTCGGCCTTAAACATATTGGCGATCTTGACATATCACCGGATGGAACCACAGCCGTCTTTGTCATCACCCGGCTGGATGCTGACGAGACATCCAGAGAGCGGGTTATCGCCAGTGTGCGACTTGATGACGCAACTGTGACCGAACTCACCGAGGGGCCAAATGACCGAAGCCCCGCCTGGTCACCCGACGGCGAGCATATCGCTTACATCACCAGCACCGACGACGGCCCGCAGATCGCCCTGATGGCGCCCGATGGCGAGGGCGAAGTGCTTACCGACATGCTCATGAAGCCCGAGAATATGACGGTGATGCCCAACACCCGGCGCATGAGCTTCATCGCCGAGCAGCCGGATGACAGGCGCACGCGCGACCGCAAAGAGAAGGGCGATGATGCAAAAGTCGCCTCCGAGCCCGGAAAGCCACACCGCATTTACAGCGCCTGTCCCCGCACAGGCAACGTGAGGTCAGAATCGCCCGACGACATGACCATCTGGTCATATAGCTGGATTGACCATAAGAACGTGGCCGTGGTGCACACCTCCGCGCCGCGCATGGGCAAGGCCTATCTGGAGCCGGCCATCGGTGTGCTCTGTGTTGACGATGGCGAGGTCAGGGATTTCGGTGTTGAGCTTACCTTCCCCGATAAGTTGACTGTTTCCCCTGACGGCACACACCTTGCCCTCATCGGCAATGACCGGCGCGTGCCATTCGGCGCAGAGGCGTGGGTCATTGACATTGAAACCGGCAGGGCCCGCAACCTGACACCGGACCTCCGCGGAAACGTCAGTGCCATCGAGTGGACGCAGGAGGGTACTGCGGTGCTCGCTGCTGTCGATGAAGGGGTTGAAACGGGGCTCTACATCATCGACATCGAAAGTGCAGAAATGGAGCGGGTGTGTGAGGACCTCCCGGCCACCATTGATGAGCTTGCGGTGGCCGACGATGGTGTGACCCTGGCCGCAATCGCACAGGATGTTGATGAATCGCCGGAGGTGTGGTGTGCGGACGTGGAATCAGGCGAAGCGCAGAAGCTAACCGAGATCAATATTCCCGGTGACGAACTCCGCCTGGGAGACTGCACCGCTCGCACGTGGAGATCGGCCGACGGCCTGGAGATTGAGGGTCTGGTGACCCTGCCGGTGGGTTATGAAGAGGGCAAAAGCTATCCCACCATTGCCGTGATCCATGGCGGGCCGTGGGGCCGACATCACAAAGAGATCCGTCTCGGCAAGCGCCAGCTTTTCGCCAACGAGGGCTACGTGGTGCTGGAGGTCAATTACCGCGGCTCCAGTGGCTACGGCCTTGACTTCATGATGGCGAATGTCGGGGACTGGATGGGGATGGATTTTGAGGATCACCTGGCGGGGCTGGATATGCTAATCAAGGAGGGTATCGCCGACCCGGAGCGGCTGGGTATCTACGGCGCCAGTTATGGTGGCTATGCCGCCACATGGGCAATCACTCAAACCGACCGGTTCAGGGCGGCCGTCTCCCGCTGCGGCATCATGGACCTGTATTCACTGTACGCGCAGTCTGACGAGGGGCCGCTGGTGAAGGTCTATTTCGGCACCACCCCCTACGGCGATCCGGAGGCCTACCGCAGCCGCTCGCCGCTGCATTTCGTCGAAAATGTCAATACACCGATTCTGCTTTTGCATGGCGAGGATGACTCGGTCGTTGACATCGGGCAGAGCATCCAGATGCATTCCGCGCTGAAACATTTCGGGGTGCAAACAGAGCTTGTGAAATACCCACGCGAGGGCCACCGCTTCACGGAGCCGCTGCATGAAGCCGATCTTCGGCGACGGGTGCTGGCGTGGCTCGACAAATATCTGAAGGATTGAGGGAGTATCATGGCTGACAGACCAAATATCGTCTTTATGATCTGCCACGACCTGGGGCAGCACTGCGGCTGTTACGGTGCAGGCAACTCAACACCCAACATTGACCGACTCGCTGAAGACGGGGTGCTGTTCACGGATTATCACTGCACCGCCGCCCAGTGCTCGCCGAGCCGGGGGAGCATTTTCACCGGCAAATATCCGCACAATAACGGTCTCGTGGGGCTGGTGAATCTGGGCTGGCAGTACGGCCCCGGACAGACCACCATGCAGATGCTGCTTGAGGAGGCGGGATATTCCACGCACCTGGTCGGCATCCAGCACGAGGCCCGCGATCCGTACGAAATCGGCTACCAAGAGGTTGTGTCCGAACATAACAGGGCTGCGGAGGGTGCCCGCGATGCTGCGGAGTGGCTGCACGAGCGCGCGAAAGGCAATAACGATGAACCGTTCTTTCTCAGCATCGGCACCATCGAGCCTCACCGTCCCTTCGAGCGGCCGGGCTATCCCAGCGATGACCCCGACAGCGTGACCATCCAGCCGTGGCTGCCCGACCGGCCCGGTATCCGCAAGGACACCGCCGATCTGAACGGCATCGTCAGCGTTCTCGATGACGCGGTCGGTGTGGTGCGGGAGGCGCTGGAAGATTCAGGCCTCGCCCAAGATACACTTTTCGTCTTCACCACCGATCACGGAACCGCCATGCCGCGGGCGAAATGTACCTGCTACGACCCCGGCACGAAGACAACGCTGGTCATGCGGATGCCCGGACGGTGGGATGACGGAACCGTTCATGACGAGCTTTTGACCAACTGCGACATGCTGCCGACCATCATGGAGATCGTGGGTGGGCCGAAGCCCGAAGCCATTGACGGCCGCAGCTTTCTGGGACTGCTGGACGGGACGCGCTACGAGCCGCGCGATCACATATTCACCGAGATGACCTATCACGGCCTGTATAACCCGATGCGGGCGATCCGTACGAAACGCTACAAGTATATCCATAACTTCGATGACGAGCTGCCGCTGGTGCACATGCCCGTGGACGTTCTCGAATGGCCGGGCGGAGCGGAGATGATTGATGATTACTGCAGCGAATACCGGCCGGTCGAAGAGCTCTACGACCTCCAGGAGGATCCGCTGGAAAAGAACAACCTCATCGACGACGAAGAGTACTCAGATGTCGCGGCAGACCTGCGGAAGCGCGTGGACGAGTGGATGGAAGAAAGCGGGGACCCGATGAAGGACGACCGCTATCCCTCGTGCCCCGATCATACGGAGGCGATGCGAGAGTTTCGCAACAGTGACCGATCCGCACCCTTCCGCCATCTGACCACACCCGGGCAGAAGTGGTTTCTTGAGGAGGAATGAACCGGGATCTGCAGCCAGCGTCTGAAAGCTGGTATATTCTCTCGTAGTCGCCCACAGGCGTCTATCGACGTATTGGCGAAGTTTGTTTGACTCCAAATGTACCGCGTAACTTCCGCCGCAGCCATGACAGGTGATTCTGCGTAACATGCGGATTTTCGGCCTGAAGCTGAGATTGAGCCAGGAGAGGGCCCGCGAGCTGCACGAGGACATCGAGGAGATGTCGCAGCCGACGTGGGGCTATTACGGCATGGTGGGGCTGTCGGGTATCATCGCCGCCTATGGTCTTCTGGCGGGCAATACTGCAGTGGTCATCGGCGCGATGCTGGTGGCGCCGCTGATGAGTCCGATCTTCGGGATCGCCCTGGGACTGGCCATCGGCGACCGGAAGCTTTTGGCCCGGGCGGTGCTCTCCGAAGCCCTCGGTATTGTCATCGTCGTCGGTCTGGCCTTTCTCATTGGTCTGGCCCCCCTGAGGCCGGAATTCGGCCCGGTCATCCTCATGCGCACCCAGCCGACGCTGTATGACATGATCGTCGGTCTTGCCGCAGGGTTGGCCGGGGCCTATGCCATCATGAGTGAGCGCATCAGTGTGGCACTGCCGGGTGTGGCTATCGCCGTTGCGGTGGTTCCGCCGCTTGCTGTGGCCGGATTGTGTCTTGCAGCCGGGCGACTGGAGCTGGCGGGCGGGGCGATGCTTCTGTTCACCGCAAACTTCCTGGCGATTGAAGTGGCTGCAGCATTCCTTCTTACCTCCTACGGCCTTGTCTCCCTGGAGACCGATCTCGCCCTGACCTTCGGCGACTTCTTCAAGCGGTTCAGTGTCAGCCTCATCGCACTCGCCGCCATCGCCTATTTCATGACAAACACCCTCACCGGCATCATCCAAGAAAACGAGCTTTCAGACCAGATTGAAACTGTGCTGACCCGGGAGATCCGCGAAACCGCCGGCGCGCGCCTGGACACCCTGGACTGGCACGAAGATGATGGAACGCTGGACATCCTCGCGGCGGCGATGACGCCCAAAGAGCTCGGACCATCGGAGGTCAGGGAGATCGAAAAGGCGCTGGAGGCGCAGCTTCTGCGAAAGGTCAATCTCACCCTGAGCTCGTTGATATCAAAGAACTATGACCGCAACGGGCCGGTCTTTATGGACGAGGATGAGATCAAGCGGCGGCGGGAACATATTGAAGAGGCAAACTTCCGCGATGTGGTCACACGCACCATTAAGAGTGAACTGAATGATGTCCCCGGTGCTTCGTTCGATGAAATCCGTCATGATACCGAAAACGGCACCGACCATGTGCTGGCGAACGTACGCACGCCCACCGCAATCCAGCCCGAGAAGGTGGCGATCGCCGAAGATACAATTCGACAGCAAACGGGCCGGGATGTTCGGCTCGTGATACGCTCCATCATCACCCGCGACGCCAATGCCGAGCAGTTTGTCTATGAGCCGAAGAAGGCCGAACCCCTCCCGCCGTCGGAGGAAGAAATAGCAGTGCGGACGCGGCTGGAAAAGGCGCTACGCAACCAGCTTGCGGGCAGTGTGCCCGGAGCACAGCTGCAGGAGATACGCTATACAAAAGAGGACGGTCGCTTCGTCATCTTCGCCGTCGCCCGCACGCCGGCACCGATTACGCCTCAGCAGGTCGCGCAGATACAGGAGAATCTCCGCCAATACGTGAACCCGGCGATTCAACTGCTGGTACGCTCGAATGTCGGCGCCACGGCGTCTCCGTCCGAATATGTCACGGACGCCTCGGAGACGGAGCTTCTCAAAACCGGAACCGACTAAGATTGTCAGGACGTCCTCACACGACCCACAATATCCACCATCGCCGAGGTGACTTCATCCTCCACCGAGGGCGCAAACGGCGGATAGCCCAGCAGGTATGGGACGGTTTTTGCGGCGTAGTTGTCCTCCTCTTCGAATACCTCGCGCTCGGGAAGATAGCCCTGCGCGCCGTTGCACAGGCCCATGACGAACACAGGGCCGTCACATTTCGCCTGCACGGTGCGCTTGTAGCGGTGAGTAATCTCAAACGGCGCTCCGACCATGACTATCTCGCCGATTCGCAGCGCCTGTATCTGCACCGTGTGCTCATATTCAACGCCGGCCTGCTGCCGCTTCAGCTCACGGCGCAGCGCGATGGCCCTCACCGTTGCCCGCCGGAGTTCCGGTGCATCATCAGCCATATCGGGATCTGCCAGAATCCGCTCGTGTTCATCGAGCATGATTTGAACATCTTCAGCGGGCAGCGGATTGTGGCTCAGCGAGCAATCCTGCACGGCAAAGTCCACCCCTTCCGCTGTCGCTGTGCCATTGTGCAGGCCGGGGCGGATCTGCCGCGCGTACCGGGAGGCGAGAACATCCAGGGCCTCGAGTGAAGGCTGCTCGGGATGATGCACCACGCAGGAGTTGATATTGCCGGAACATCCCTGCAGAAAGAGGCCGGTGCTGCCGGGCGTCTGTCGCTCCAGCAGGTCCGTGGCCACTCCGACGAAGTCGCCGTGGATATACGTGTTATCTGATCCGCCGACGACGGGATGACAGGAGAAATACGATGCGAACCCGCGCAAATCATCGCCGCTGTACACCGACAGCACGTGTGCCTGCGTATCGGTGATGTCGGGAAGCTGCGGCCGCCAGTCCTCCCGGAGAGCCTCGTCAAGAGCCGGGCGACTGTCGCGCTCGCGGTTATAGCCCAGCCCCTCACATGGGACGACTGAATAGCGCAGCTCTCCGGGCGCCAGATCCGCCACGGCATCTTCACACGCCCGGGCAATGCGGCGTGGCAGTAGTTCCAGGTACGGGCGGTCCATCTCCCCCTGCCCTATGCCATGCTTTGTCCCGGGGCCCGAGTGAGTGTGCGTGCAGTGGACACAGATAGCACTCTCCGCCAGGCCGGTTTCTGCCGCAACCGTCTGTCGCACATTCTGGACAATCTCACCCGCAAGGCCAACCAGATCACAGCTTACCAGAAGGATGCAGCGATCCCCGTCATTCACCGCCATCGCCCGGGCCTGCAACCGCTGTCTGATCGCGGTGGAATGGCGATTCAAGAATGCCCCATAGCCGTAGAGCTGTACACCGATGCGTGGTGTGATGTCACTTTTCCCAAAGCCGAATTCCACGATTGCTTCCTCCTCGTTGCTGTGGTTGTTGACCGTACGTTTCGACCGGGTCCCCCTGTTTGACCTCCGTGGGGAACAATGAAACTCGCCCCAAACGTCGGAACACGGCAGGAGGAGGCCCCTGCACCACGAACTAGATGGGTAGTGAACACTTTGAGTGGTGGGTGAATGCGATGAGAGTGCTTGTCGCCTACGAAACGGGGCACGGTTCGACGGAGGACACCGCTGAGGAGATCGGTGAAGTTATGCGCCAGGCGGGGGCGGAGGTTGAGGTGGAGCGTTGCAGAAAAATCGAGGATGTGGACGGTTACGATGCCTACGTGCTGGGGAGCCCGATATGGGCCGGCAAGTGGCTGCGACCCGCTCGTGCATTTATCAAGAAGAACAAGGAAAGCCTGGCCGACCGTCCAACCGCCATCTTCATGGCCAGCGGCGTCGCCATTGATGACGATGGCCGGAAAATGGTTGTAGACCGCTGGCTGCCGGGGATACTGTCCGAGCTGTCACCCGTCGAACCCGTCGCCATCGGCAATTTCGCAGGCGTCCTGAACTTTCCCAAATACAACATTCCGACACGCCTGATGATGATGGCTATCTCCAAATTCTCGGGCGGGCCGACCAGCGGGGTGCACGACTTCCGCGACATGGAGGTCATACGCGACTGGGCTCGCGACACATACTCCAAAATCTCAACTCAGCTCGAATAAACACGCCTGCATATCCAGCACCGCTCATCCTGGATAGCCGTCAATCGTCCGCCTCATTTCTCTGGCTTCGATACTGCTGGAAACGGTCCATCTCTCGTTCCAGGAAGTAGCTGATAACGGTGCGGATGACGACGATGGCGCCGAGCACCGCGAGCTCCTGCAGCGTGGGCCTGGGAACAGTATGGACGATGTCGGCGGCGATGAGGAACTCAAGCCCCAGCAGTATGTAGTACCCCACATCCTGGCGGACGACGTTGCGCTGCTGCCAGATGTCCATCCCATGCAACCGCCGAAGCTCGAGACGAACAAGCTCCACGAATCCGACGATCACGCCATAGACGATGACGATTATCCCGATGGCGCCGATACCTTCGGCGATGTATTGGAATAGTTCCATGGCTTGCTCACTCCCCGGGGTTCGTGTCGGTATCGGGCAGAGACAGCAGCCGTGCGTTGATTGCGACGATAACGGTGCTTGCCGACATGATGAGCGCTCCGGCGGCCGGACTGAGCACAATACCAATATTATACAGGACACCTGCGGCCAGCGGGATCGCGATGACGTTGTATCCGGTGGCCCAGATCAGGTTCTGGATCATTTTGCGCCATGTCGCATGAGTCAGACGCAGCATGTCAATGACGTTGCGGGGGTCATTGTTGACCAGGATAATGCCAGCAGATTCGATGGCAACATCGGTTCCCGCGCCAATGGCAACTCCCACATCCGCCTGCACCAGGGCCGGAGCGTCATTGACGCCGTCTCCGAC
>JAWODS010000078.1:0-3880 GCA_046483205.1 Armatimonadota bacterium
CCTGGATAATCTGCAGCTCATGCTCGAGCCTCTGCCCCACCTCGGGGGTGATGTCGCCGTACCGCCATTTCGCCCCGGCATAACACAGCCGCCGGAGGTACTCGCGCTCGTTCTCACCATCCCGCGGGGGCGGGTAATGGCCGCAATCCTCCTCCTGCAGCATTTGCAGATCGAATGCCGGGAAGTGGAAATGCTCCAGGTCCAGCTCCGGGTGGCAGCGTTCGGCTATCCGCTGCGTATTGCGCACCGCCTCGGGCTGGTCGGGAAAAAGCCCGGCCATTTGTGCGGGGGATTTCAGGTCATATTCGCAGTTGACCTTCCGGTCCGGGTGCGGCTCATCCACCGCCTGGTTGTTGTTAATGCACACCAGCACATCCTGCAGCCGCGCGTGATCCCTGTCCACGTAATGGACGTTATTGGTGGCCACGGTTTTGACATCCACGTGTTCGGCCAGCTCTCCCAGCCGGTGCCTGAGGATGTGATAGGGTGGGGGCAGGAGGTTGTTCTGCAGCTCCGTGTAAAAGTTTTCGGGGCCGAACAGCCCTTTATAATACTGCGCAACCCTCGCAGCTCTCCGGCGGTCTCCGGCCATGATGAGCTGTGGAATCTCCCCGCGAGGGCACCCCGACAGTGCGATCAAATGCGAGCTGTACTTGCGCAGATCCGCCTGCGGGAGCACGGGATTGTCGCGATCGACGTGGCTGAAATCCTCCGAAAAAGGCCCGGCATACTGCGCGACGCCCAGCCGGGCGGCAGTGACCAGCCGGCAGAGGTTGCTGTAGCCCTCATTGTCCTCGGCTAAAAGCAGCAGATGCGGCTGGTGCCGAAGCGGGGATGGAAGGGCCTCCGGATTGTCAGATTTCTGCGGTTTGGATCGGCCTATCAACGGCTCTACTGTCAGCTCGGCGCCGATGATCGGCTTGATGCCGGCTTCGATAGCCGCCTGGCAGAACCGCACGGCACCGTACAGGCCGTTGTGGTCGGTCAGGGCCAGTGCCTCCATGCCCATATCGGCCGCCGCCTCGACGAGGTCGTAAACCGAGGCCGCCCCATCCAGCAGCGAGAAGTTCGAATGGACGTGCAGATGTGTGAAGTTCATTGGTCCGTCCGCTCAGTCATGGGCACGGGCGACCCTCCATTCACCCGTCGTCTCGTTGACACACAGATCGAGGACCAGGCCGGTGCGGGTGATGGCGCGGAAAAACCGGCGATTCGGCTCCCCCGCCCACCAGCGCCCCCTGCGGCACCACTGGCCGCCGATCTCGCAGATTTCATGCTCCCGGTCGTGCCATATAAACCGGCTGCTGAGCCCGTAGTGGTTGCAGACATCCGCCAGGTCGGTGCAGTACGTTGTGGTATCCATAAACAGCCTCCCACCGCCATTTATGTGCGTCCGTACAAATCGGTTATAGTGTCCGCCTCCTGGTTTTTATGGGCTTTGATGAAATAGAACATATGTTCGATAACTGAAGCGGGTCTTGACTCTATCAAACACATGTTCGACAGTCAAGAGAATATTTCCCCGATAAAGAAGGCTGAAACCAGCCGTTCAGAGTGGATATTTTCGCACGGCAGGGAGGAAACCCGGAGCGATTGACACAAGAAGGCCGCAGGCGGAAGATACTAAAAGTGAATCGTATTTGCGAGCCGATGGACGGAAAGGGGCATGTCCCGTGGCCGATATCATTCATTTTGACGGATTTTGCAACCTCGGGCGGAGTGTGCAGATGACCGAGGGACAGCCGGAGACGCCGGAGCAGGTGCTGGAGGCGATGGACCATTTCGGCATCCACGAGGCGCTGTGTGTGGATCCGCTGGGACGGGAGACCAACCCGATGGGTGGCAATGAGCGGATCATCGAGCGCACCGCCGATCACCCAAGGCTGCATCCGGCGTGGACCGGCCTGATGCCCCAGAGCCGCGAATTCCCGCCACCAGATGAGTTTGTTACGCAGATGCACGAACAGGGTGTCGGGGCGCTGTATCTGTTCTACCGGCAGTTTGACATCCGGCTGGAGGACTGGGGGATTGATCCGCTGCTGGAGGCGCTGGCCGAAAAACGCGTGCCGGTGTTTCTGTCCCCCGACAACCGCCGCGAACCCGGAAAGATCGATGTGACTGACTGGACAAACGTCGTGCGGATCTGCAGGGAGTTTCCGGAACTTCCAGTGGTGGTGACAGAGCGGCGGATCTACAAGTCCCAGCGGGCGGTATGGGCGGCGCTGGAGGAGTGCCCGAACCTGAAGGTGGACCTGGCGAGTTTGTGGCTGCACGGTGCGGCGGAGTTTTGCTGCAGGGAGTTCGGAGCCGATCACCTCATCTGGGGATCGCATCTTCCCGACCGCACGCCGGCCTCCATCCTGATGCAGCTCAACTATTCGGATATCTCCGACGACGAACTGGCCGCGATCGCCGGGGGTAACCTGCGGGCAATGCTGTCATGGAACGACAATATCGAGTTCGCGGACGCGGATGAGATCGAATTTTCCGAGCCGCTGGACGAGCTTCACGAAAAGGCTCGCAGCCGCGCGTCTTTCGAAGACGAGGAGTTTTTCGACTGCCACGGCCACATCGGCTGGTGCACGCCTCATCACGTCATCCACGATACGCCGGCTGACATGGTCGAGGAGATGGATAAGTTCGGGGTGCAAAAATGCCTCGTCTTCAGCATCGGCGCGGCCTTCGGGGATGAGACCTGGTGCAACGACCGGGTGGCGGAGGTTATCAAAGAGTTTCCGGACCGGCTCATCGGCTTCACCTTCATCAACCTCAACCACGGCCCCCGGCTTATCAAACAGGAGCTTGAACGGGGGATGGAGATGGGGATGCAGGGGATCAAGCTGATCGCCCACTACCAGGGCTACCCAACCGAGGGGCCGAACGTGGATATCCCCTGCGAGTTCGCCCACGAGCACGGCCTGTTCATCCTCAACCATGACTGGGGATCGCCCGAGCAGATGCGGCGGCTGTGCAAGACCTATCCCGACGCCCTGTTCATCACCGGACACTCCAAGAGTACCTATGGGGACATCGTGCAGGAGGTTGATAACCTGTATATCTGCACCTGCCCGTTTTTGGCGTGGGGGCAGACGGAGAGGTTTGTGGAGATTTACCCGCCCGAACGCATCATGTTCGGCTCGGATTTGACTGACCTGCCCATCGGGTGGGGGCTTGCGCAGATCATGTACGCCGACATTCCGGAGGTTGACAAGCGCAAGATCCTCGGTGAGAATCTCCGCAGGCTTCTGCCGGAATATACGGAGGGCCACTGACCTGTCCGAGGGTCTGTGGGGCGGGGTCTCCGTGGCACGGCGGATTTGTTGCGACTGAAAAAAACCGGAGGGGTTGGATGGATTCGGCGTGGATTGAAGAAATTCTGAGGCAGCCCGGAAGTGTGCTGTTGTGCGGGGCGGGGACGTGGATGGATGATGCTGACGCCATTGTCCTGCACGAGCCCGAGCACGTTGCGGCGATACACACCCCGGGCGAGGTGGCCGACTTTGTTGGCGCTATCGAGGCGGCCCAGCAGCGCGGGCGGTATGTCATAAGCTCCCTGTCATACGAGGCCGGTGCCGCGTACGGTCTGCCCAACCATCCGCCGCTTTCCGACAGGCCGCTGGGATGGATGGCGGCATACAATCCAGGCTCGATGGTGACTCTCACTGCGGCGTCTCTGCCGGAGGTGCGGGGGGATTTTGACGCCTCCGACGTTGTGATATCGACCGCGCGCTCGATGTCGCCGTCGTACTCCAGGAGGGCGACGTGCGGCCCGAACACCTCCTCGTGGGTGCACCGGAGGTCCTCGTCGGGATCCTCCACAAACACCAGACAGCCGGCATCTTCGGCCACCAGATCAATCTCCCCCAGAGGACAGCGGTAG
>JAWODS010000103.1:0-9698 GCA_046483205.1 Armatimonadota bacterium
CTGGACCGCCGCCTGAGCCGAATCATGACGGCCTGTCCACGGGCAGCGGTGCTCTTCAGAGTTCATGTTTCCTCACCACCGTGGTGGGATGAAAGCCATCCCGGAGAGCTTGTGAAATTCAGCACCGGCAGCACGGAATTGCGCGGCGATGGCCCCGCCAGGAAACGCACTCATGCGTCATGGGCGTCCGAGAACTGGCGCACGGCGGCGTCAGCGTCCCTGGAAGCACTCATTTCGCATCTCGAGGCCTCACCCTTCAGCCGCCGTATCATCGGGTACGAGTTGCGTTCTGGGGAATGGGGAGCCTGGCAGTATCCGGGCGCAAGCCGCGGGCTGTTTGCCGACTACGGCGAGCCGCAGCAGAAAGCGTATCGCAGGTGGCTGTCGGAGCGTTACGGCAGCCTTTCGTCACTCCGCGCTGCGTGGGGCCAGCCCGTGCAGCCCCTGACAGACAGCAACGCCGTTGAAGAGGGACAGCCCATTTTATCGTGGCAGCAGGTTGAGGTGCCCTCACCCAAAGAGCGCAAGAAAAGTTACCCGGGCATGGGAGTGTTGCGCGAGCCGGCCGGTAGCCAGCATGTCATTGATTACGACCTTTTCGCCTCGGACCTGGTCGTCGAAACGATTACCCACCTCACAGAGATTGTCAGGGAAGTCGCTCCCGGCCGCCTGTGCGGCGCTTCATACGGCCACATATTCGACCATTCACGCGTCCCCTATCTTCTGCAAAACGGCGGGCACCTGGCGGTCAGGCGCCTGCTGGGTGTTGAAAATGTGGACTTCATAACCACACCGACGGCGGCTGTTGCAGACCATGATATCGCGACCTTCAGCAGTGTCGGGGCTTCGCTCGCCGCCCACGGAAAGGCCGCTATCTGCATTCCGGAGGCAGTGGCTGGAAGAAGCAGCTCTCCCCGCGGGCTGCACACGCACGTGGCACAGGCGATTGCGGGTGGGTCATACCTCGCTCTGGATGCGGCCGATTTCGCGGCGCTTGACGAGCCGTGGCGCAGCGCTGTGACAGAATCCGCGGCAACGTCACACGGCTCCAGGGCGGAGGTCGCCGCCGTTGTTGATGACGTGAGCTGTGCGTACACCGTCTGTGGCAATGACCTCGTTGAGCCGCTCCTCGACCGCCAGCGAGGTGGGCTGACACTGCTGGGCGCGCCGGTCGATGTCTGGCTTCTCAGTGACATCGTCGCGGGCAGAGCGCCGAAATATAAGCTTTACGTCTTCATGAACGCTTTTTACATGCCGGAAAAGCAGCGAGAAGCGATTATCTCGCGCCTGGCGGAGCACAAAGCGTCAGCCATATTCATTTATGCGGCCGGAGCGATCGATGACATCATCAGTGGCCGGAAAATGAAGGCCCTCACCGGCCTGTGGATCACAAGACTGAGGGGCAGGGGGCCGCTTCAGGTCGCGCTCCCTGACACCACGTACGGACTTGCTGAGCCGGTTGAACCCCGGTTCATCGGTGTGGACCGTTTGATCGCCGCAGATGAGAACGCCGAGGTCCTGGCAAGCCTGCAGGATACCGGCTACTGCGGGCTGGCGGCACGAAAAGACGGCGATGTGCGGATCATCTGGTCCGGGGCCCCCGATATGCCGGCAGCGCTGCTGAGTAAATTCGCCCGGCAGGCGGGGATTGAAACAACCACCGAACGCCCCGCTGCGGTGTATGCATCTACAGACCTGGTGGCCATTTGCGCGCCGCGTGAGGGAACATACCGCGTTCATCTGCCGGAAAACTTTCACGCCACAGACCTGCTGTCAGGCGAGACGATGGGCAGCAATGGCACCGCCGTCCTTTTGGACCTCGATGCGGGCGAGACCGCTCTTTTGCGTTTGCGTCAGATTGGCGATGAACAAAAATGACACCGCTTCAGCATCTTCTCCTGGCAGAGCAGGTGCGGGAACGGCTTGGCTGGTCGCTGGAGTTTCGGCCGTATTTATTGATGGGTGCTATTGCCCCCGACACTCACCGTGTCGTGGATGACATCAGCTACCGCGACCTTCATTTCCGCAGCCGCAGCAAAGAGCACAATCGCCTCATCGATTTTCTGAATACCTTCCTGCGCCGGGCGATCAACGGCTCCGAGCATGAACTGTCCTTCTGGGTGGGGTGGCTGAGCCATATCGTCGCTGATGACACCTGGCGCCATCAGCTCCGTGAGCGCATCCCCGAATTGTGGGAGACGGCCATAAGCGATGATGAGGCTGCAGCACGACAGATGCGGAAGCTGTACAGGCGAGAGTGTGTTCACCTCGATATCGTTCTGTTCTCTGAACGAACAGACCTCATGCGTGAAATCCGGACAGATTTACTTGCTGCCGAGCCGCGTTTCTGTTCTCCCCTCATCCCGACGAGAGATCTCCATTCCTGGCGTCTCACCGTCGCTCAAACCATGCTCCCTCCCCTGGCAGAGTCCGAGGAAGCCCCGGTGTATCTCGACGCTGATTTCGTTGATACATGCCTGTATCAGGCCAGGGAAGAAGTATGCCGCATCGTTGATTGGGAGACCGAAGACAGTGATATTGCTCCGATCTTCTGACAGCGATATCGGGTGCACCGGATGAACGCTGGATGCATCAAAGAGTGTCCGATCGCCTCCGCGGAATCTCATTTGTTTTTTTTTTGCGATTGCTGGCAGGACTTCATTATTCCTGTGACGAAGCCTCATGAAGTTGATATTGATCGTGCAAATCTCTGACGCAGTGTGCACACAGGCTGTCACAAAAGGAAGGGAGCAGTGGTGAGAATGAGGTACCGTTTCACTGTTACTGTCGTGCTGGCCGTATCCCTGGCCATCATCCTGGCTGGCTGTCACGGCGGGGGCGCTACACCCACGCCGGCGATGGACGACGTGCTGAAGGATGCGCTGGCCACAAACGTCGGAACGCAGTACGGATCGAGTGCTGCGGACTGTGATTGTACCACGCGCCTGATGGAAATCGTCCAGACGCCACCGACCAGCCCGGAGGCATTGCGTGACATACTGCGCGAGTTTATCGGCTATGTGCAGGCAGATCCCAATGAGCCTGCATGTCAGCTCGGTCTGTCTCTGTTGATGCTCGCGGTGGCGGCCGACAACGTCGGAACCGATCTTGGCCAGGACCTGTTCGAGACTTTTGCAGATCCGAACATGGCCGCTGTGATGACTCTGGGCGCTTCAGACAAAGCCGGCAGTCTCAAGGCTCGCTTCGACGGAGCAGATCCCTCGGTTGGCCCGGCACAGAATGGCGACCAACCCGATTTCACCGAAGAAGAGGTCCGGCAGGCCATTCGCAACGAATTGCTTCCTGTCCTGTTTAACCCTGCAGGCGGTGTGTATCAGCGTCTCAGCAGCGTTGCTAAGAACAGCGATTCCACGGAGCCACTGTGCACCTTCGGAACCGTCGGCGGTGATGCGTTCACCCTGTACGCTGCTGACTTCAGCATGATGGCCGCCTCCATACTGGGTGTTTACGGGTCGCTGCTGGAGGGCCTGGCGTACTACTGGGATCCGGGCGACTGGACGATGCCCGAGGATCCGACACAGGCCGACACCAATAATGATGGGCAAATAGATCCGAATGAGTATCTGCCCGCCACAAACTTCGGCACGCTGGATCCAACATACGGCACTGACTATATGCAGCAGGCCTATAACGCGTACGTCGGGGCCGTGGACGATGCCCTGTGGGCAACTGAAAACGTCCCGGCAGATGATCCCACCGATGTCATGAACATGGTGTTCAATCAGCTCAATGACTTTGAGGATATGATCGTCCTCCAGGTGGATCCGCCGGAGACGTCGCTGGAAGGCTTCAATTTAATCCTGCGACACCTGGAAGCGCTTCTGAGCGGCTCGGTGGAACTCACCCTCAAATACTACAATGAGGGCGAAACACCGCAGGCAATGCCGTTCAGAATGGACTTCACACAGATCTACCTCAATCCGGTGCAGGATATCCGTGACCTCCTGCCTGCATTTGAATACGTCATTGTGCCGGAGCAGGCAAGAGAGGCTTCACAGACACCAGATTGGGAGATTGTTCCGCCCGAGTGGAGCGACTTCCCGGACCTGACATTCAACGGGCTTATGCCGGATCTGCAAACGGCCATCGAGACGCTCCAGAACTACCAGTACATCGAGATTGAACTGCCCGACGGCCACGAAGGCCTGGAACTGGGTGGGCCCATCCAGCTTCCGGAGTTCAGAGCCGTCGAAAACCTGACCCCCGAACAGTGGGCGGAGTTTACCGACCAGCTTGAATGGTTCATCATGGACCTGCAGTTCATGGTGATGGGCTTGATCGGAGGCTAAGAGCCGCCGGGCTTTTCATGAGCATACACAACTGCATCGGGCCGCCCGCCTGTTACAGGTGCATGTGGGCGGCCCGGTGGGCGTTTTTCGAGCGAATGTTCGATGCAACCTGTGGGTCACAGTCAATCAAAATGCAGGTGTCGGGAGTGCTTGACTGCAGCCGGTGATTGGACTATACTCACAGTTCCATGGAACCTATCGGGGCGTAGCGCAGTTTGGCTAGCGCTTCGGCTTTGGGAGCCGAAGGTCGCCGGTTCAAGTCCGGCCGCCCCGACCATAGTAGATGCAAACGCCGGTTTATGTTATAATCAAAGATAGATGTTCCGTCGGGCGGGCGTAGCTCAGCTGGCAGAGCATCAGCCTTCCAAGCTGAATGTCGCGAGTTCGAATCTCGTCGCCCGCTCCATGCTTTGTCATTCTGCGCCCGTAGCTCAGCTGGATAGAGCAGCGGCCTTCTAAGCCGCAGGTCGCCCGTTCGAGTCGGGCCGGGCGTGCCACACCGTTTGTGTGGTGGACGTAGCTCAAAGGTAGAGCACTTGACTGTGGCTCAAGTGGTTGGGGGTTCGATTCCCCTCGTCCACCCCAATAATTGATTGTCATGCACTCGCCGGACAGAATAAAGCGGCGAGTGTACTTCCGCGCCCGTAGCTCAGCGGATGAGAGCAACGGACTTCGGATCCGTGGGTCGGGGGTTCGAATCCTCCCGGGCGCACCATTTGACATATCCAAACCCGCTGCTGGTGGGCCGGTAGCTTAGCTGGCAGAGCAGGGGACTCTTAATCCCAAGGTCGAAGGTTCGAATCCTTCTCGGCCCACCATCTTCTGAAACATGCAGACCCGCCTTCGGGCCGGTGGTGCATGTCAGCAAGCCATTTCCGGGCGCGTGATGGAACTGGCATACATGCATGACTTAGGATCATGTGGGGAAACCCGTGAGAGTTCGAATCTCTCCGCGCCCACCAGGCAACGAATACTGTCTCCCCTGCGACCGGTCAAACGAAGACGTCGTAGTGCAGAGATTGTGATGCTGGCGCCTCTTTTGCAGGTGTCTCCCGTCGTCCAATCCGATTGGGCGACGCAATAGTATGTGGGCCGCCAAAAAAGGCGACCACTGTTCCGCCAGACAGGAGCGATTACATTGGAAGTAACGAAAAAGCAGCTTCCCGGTAGTGAACTTGAAGTGCAAGTCCAGCTCGAAGCCGGGGAGGTCGATGGGGCGTACGACAGGATTTATCAGGAAATATCCGACCAGGGCGGCATCCCGGGCTTCCGCCCCGGCCATGTGCCACCCGTCATCATCAGGCGAAGAGTGGACGAGGAGCAGCTCCAGGAGATGGCATGGATGCGCCTCGTCGAAGACCATTATCCCAACATCCTCGAAGAACACGATATTGAGCCGATTGATGATCCGACGTTTCCGGACCTGGAGGACATTGATCTCGAAGAGGGCGAACCGCTGGAGTTTACCTTCAATGTGCTCGTCCAGCCTGTCCCCGACATTGAGCAGTATAAGGGCATCGAGGTCATCAAGCCCGGTGTGGAAATCACCGGCGAAGACATTGACAATGCCATCGAGGAGATGCGCCAGTCGGCGGCCGAAGAGGTCAAGCCTGACCGCGATACTGTGGAAAAAGGAGATCTCGTCACCGTCGATCTGCAGGTGCAGCTTGACGACGCCGACGAACCGCTGTCGCAGGCCGAGCAGGAATTCGAAATCGGCAGCGGGCGCTATGATCCACCAATTGACGAAAAGCTGGTTGGACGGATTGTCGGCCAGACCGTCGAAATCGATCATGAATATCCCGATGATTACGACGACGAAGAGCTGGCGGGTAAGAAGGCTACGATTACCGTCAAAATCAAGGAACTCCGCGAGCGGCTGGTCCCCGATCTCGATGATGACTTTGCGCAGGAAGAGGGCTTTGAGGACCTCGAAGACCTGAAAGAAACCGTGCGTGAGCAGGTGCAGGGAAATCTCGAACGACGTGCGCGTGAGGAAGCAGAACACAGCGCCCTGGCCAACATTCTCGCCGGAACGACCATCGATCTGCCCGATCGCCTGGTGGAGCAGGCCGCCTCCAGTAGCTTCGAGAATTTCCAGGCCGAGTTGCAGCGCGAGGGGCTCGATATGGAGAGCTTTACCGAAATCACCGGCGCCTCCGAAGAAGAGGTTCGAGAAAACGAGCGTGTGCGTGCCAGGGCGGCACTGAAGCTCAATTTCGTCCTCTCCGAAATCCAGCAGCGCGAGGAGCTTGAGGTCGAAGACGATGACCTCGACGCAGAAATCGAGCGGTTCGCAGCCAGCACCGGGAGCGATGCCGATTTCGTCCGACAGGCTCTTGAGCTGCAGGACGGGCTCGAAGACCAGCTCCGCGAGCGGGCGCTGCGCACGAAAATACTGGATTTCATCCTCGATCACGCCGAAGTCCAGGAAATTCCGCGAGACGAATGGGAAGAGGCCAAGGAAGCCGAGCGTAAGCGTCTTGAGGCAAAAGCAAAGGAACTCGCACCTGAAGAAGCTGAAGAACCTGCAGAACTCGAGGCTGAACAGGCAGCCGAAGACGCCGACGACGCCGAAGACGCTGATGCCGACGAAGGCGAAAAAGCTGATACCGAAGAAGTCGAAGCGGAGGAAGCTGAAGCCGAAGAAGCCGATACACAAGAAGCTGAAGATGAAGACGTCGAAGAGGATGCAGAAGCCGACGAAGAAGACGAAGACGGAGACGAAGAAACGGAGCCCGAGGCAATCGCCGACGGAGAGCAGGACGCCGAAGAGGTATAATCGTTGTTACGGAAAATTGACCTTTTCGACCTCCTGAAACGTTATAATAAAACCGAAGGCAGTCATGACAGATGCACCCTTCGATACTGGAGACGCAATAAGCCTTGTTGAGGCGAACATAGAGAGGGCACACGAATGCTTATACCAAATGTAATCGAACAGACGCCCCGTGGAGAGCGCCTGTACGACATTTTCAGCAGACTGCTGCGCGACCGCATTGTTTTCATCGGCACGCCGGTCGACGACCAGATCGCCAGCCTGGTGATCGCTCAACTGCTGTTTCTGCAGGGCGAAGACCCCACCGAACCAATATCAATGTACATCAACTCCCCGGGTGGTTCCTCCACCGCAGGATTGGGTATATATGATACGATGCAGTATATCCAGCCTGAAGTGTACACATGGTGTGTGGGAATGGCCGCGAGCATGGCCGCAGTCCTGCTTGCAGCCGGAGAACCCGGCCATCGGTACGCACTTCCGCACAGCAAGATGATGATCCACCAGCCGTGGTCGCCCGGTATTCGCGGCCAGGCCGAGGACGTTGCGATCCAGGCCGAGGAAATCCTGAAGACGCGCAAGATTATCAACCAGATTCTTGCGGACCACACCGGCCAGGACATAGAAACGATCGAACAGGATACCGAGCGAGACTACTACATGGAGGCGACCGACGCGGCGGATTACGGATTGATCGACCGTGTGGCAGAAAAACAGCCGGAAACGACTGAAGAATAGACACAAACCAGGCGAAAGACAGCAAATTACCATTGACGTAGGAGAGAAGTGTTTATGGATATGAACACCTCGGGACCAGATGACGGCAATCGCTCCCTGAGATGCTCCTTTTGCGGAAAGGAGAAATCGTCGGTCAAGGATTTGATCGCCGGTCCCGGTGTCTATATTTGCAGTGATTGCGTTGGTCTGTGTAACCAGATCCTGCGCAACAAGGAGCAGCAGCGCGCTGCAGAAGGGATCGAAGAACTCACCGTTCCCACACCCCAGGAAATTGACGAATATCTCGGCGAATACGTCATCGGCCAGGAGCGAGCGCGACGCGTTGTGTCGGTGGCTGTATATAACCATTTCAAACGAATTCGGCTTGGCTACACCGACGATGATGTCGAACTCGACAAGACCAACGTCCTGCTGATTGGGCCCACCGGCTGCGGAAAGACGCTTATCGCCCAGACCATGGCGCGGCTTTTAGATGTGCCCTTCACCATCAGTGACGCCACCTCCGTCACGGAGGCGGGTTACGTCGGCGAGGATGTAGAGAATATCCTCCTGCAGCTTCTGCAGGCCGCCGATGGTGATATCGAACAGGCCGAACGCGGGATCGTTTATATCGACGAAATCGACAAGATCGCGCGGCGGGCCGACAACCCCTCCATCACGCGCGACGTTTCGGGCGAAGGGGTCCAGCAGGCCCTGCTGAAAATCCTGGAGGGGACTGTTGCCAACGTGCCCCCACAGGGCGGACGCAAACATCCGCAGCAGGAGTTCATCCAGATCGATACCCGCAACATCCTGTTCATCTGTGGTGGCGTGTTTGACGGTCTGGTTGATATTATCCGCCAGCGAACGGCAAACCGTGCGATCGGCTTCAATGCCAGCATCGGTGAGAGCGGTGAGCTGTCTGATGACGAGCTGCTGGCAATGGTTGCACCCGAGGATCTGACGAAATTTGGGATGATCCCGGAGTTCGTCGGTCGTCTGCCCGCGATAGCGACACTCAGACACCTCGACGTCGATGCACTCTGCAGGATCCTTACCGAGCCCAAGAATGCGCTGGAGCGGCAGTACAGGAAGCTTCTGACGCTTCTGGATGATGTCGATCTGGAGATCACTGAAGAAGCGCGCCACGCCATTGCTGAAAAGGCGATGGATAAAAAGACCGGCGCCCGCGGGCTTCGCACCATCATCGAGGAGATCATGCTCGACGTGATGTTCGACGTCCCTTCCGACAAATCGATCAGCAAGTGCATCATCACAAAAGAAGTGATCGAAGACGGGACGCCGCCGATACTGGAACGTCGCGAAGAGCCCAAAGAGCAGACTGCATAAGTTCAGGCTGCATACTGACACTTGAGGCCGCGGCTTTCCGAGCCGTGGCCTTTTTTTGACCCGTCACGTATATATTGCAGTCGAAAGCGCGGTCGCATCGCCTGTATTGTGAATAACAGGGACAGGGCCTCATAAAAGTCTCATCTGCGCAAACGGGCTCGACTCGGGCTGGAAGCGTAGCTGATTGCGTGCGCAATCAGCATTTGAAGTTTGTGAGCAAATTCCTGGTGGCGACAAACAATGTCGCCACCTGCGATTTGAACGATCCACGACTCAAATTGCAGGCCGGGCCACGGAAGAAGAGACATGGGACAAAGCCGAGGGGCCAGTTAGCGAGATTTCTCTCTGTGAAGAGCTTCATGAGTTACTGTTGCATTGTGCACGGACAGGAATCCGTCATTCACGCCGCGTGCCGGCTGTATCGGCCTCCTGGCGCTGTTTGCGGGCGACGGCCGGATACGTCAGCTTCCTGATGAGAAACCATGCACCAAACCACAGCGCCGCCGAAGCAACACCCGCCAGAAATCCCGCGGGCAGCCATG
>JAWODS010000111.1:0-4264 GCA_046483205.1 Armatimonadota bacterium
TTCTTTGACCGGGGATCCGCGTGGCAAAAAGAGTCACGACCGGCGCGATCCCCGTGTAGTTCGACGTGCAGACTACGTCGAACAATACGCTATTGTTGCCAGCTTCTCCCATCATCCCTCGACCGCACCGCCCCGATACCATCCGCCAGCGACCGCCACAGCACTAAAAGCCCGCGATTATCCTTCTCCGCGCCCGGCTCATCGCTTTCACCGTCATCCGTCACCTGCACCGGCTCCGCCCACGCTGTGGTCATGCTGCTGCGACGCGACATCTGGATATTGCCGTTATGCGGATAGAACAGGAATAGCTGTCCCACCGGCCCTTCGAGCAGCTCCACTCCCGCCGGCCGCGCCCGGAACTGGATCGCCGTCGGCGTCCGTTTATTGCTGTCAACCTCGATGCCGGTGATATCCGCAAGCCACGGGCAGTCGTTGACCACCGAAAAGCGCAGGTCCGCCGGAGGTGGGGAGGAGATCACCCGCACATCCTCGACCCCCACATACAAGCCCACACCAACATAGGGATGCTCCCGCTTTTCGGCCAGCAGCTTCAGCTCCGGTGTCAGCGGCACGATGTCGCCGATCATATCCGTCTCATCCGGCCCCTTCAGTCCCGGCTCCAGCCCCACTGTCAGCGTCTCAGTGCTGCCGTCATCGAGCGTGCAGTCAACCTCCAGCTCGCATTCCTCCGTAAGCTCAAAACCTGCCGGGAATATCAGCTTCATCTGCGTCAGCCCGCAGTCGCGGTCAATTTCCGGCAGCGCGCTGAAATACGAGACCTCATGGCCGGGGGTAAATGCCGGAGAATCAGCGCTGTCGTAGGTGCCGAACCCCGCGCCGTCGCCCATCTCATCCACGTGCCGGGCCACCCATCGGGGCGCATTGGTCGGCTGCATCGGGTCATCCTGGGTGATGAAGTCATCAGTCTCGTCATACAGATCCGGCCGCCAGTGAGCCATGATCTGCCGGCTGTAATGCCGGCCCGATCGCTTCACAACAGTGGATGTGAGATGATATGGCTCCCCCTCGCCGATTGTGGGAGTCGCAAAATGCGTCCGGCAGTCCATCGCCGTCGCAAAGCCGAAGGCGCTGGCACACTGCCGGCAAAATCCCCGCGCATACCCGCCACCATCGGGATCCCGGTGCGCAGGGCCGCCGCAGTACGGACACACGAGATCCGCAAAGCACGTTCGCTCGGTGGCTTCGCCTGCATCGTCCGCTATTCCCACGGTGGTTATCTGCGTGTAGGGGATATGCGTGCCGAACTCCAGCCCCACCCGCGCGGCCTCCGGATGGTTTTCATCAATCTGTTCGCTGTCGGAATAGCTCACCGGCGCTTTCACGGCGTTCCCGGCGATCTTCCCGCCGATGAGAAACTTGCCTTCGGGGTAATATCCGGTCGCGCGGTACATCCCCGCCGCCGTCTCACCACCCTCAAAGGTCTGTCCGCCGAGGGTGAATTCGGCGATCAGCAGGCGGTCCTCTTCCTTCAGCCGATAGCTGTGCTGCTGCGGCCCGTTGTACAGAAGCTCCGCCACATCGGCGACGTATTTGTATTTCGGCAGCGTCTCCGTCGTCACCCAGCCGCCGTATGAGACCTCTTCGGTGCCGTAAACGTCCCCGCTGTCGCGGTCTTCGACGATAATGCCATCAGGGACATATTGAAAATTCTTATGTCCCCGGTCGCTGCTCCGCCAGGCTTCGGGCTTATACATCTCCACAAACGCCGAATACGCCCGCGCCCCCAGCACAATATCGCTGTAGGGAAATCCGACCACGGGGACACTTCCCCATGTTGGATCGTGGATCCACAGGTCACCGCCGAATCCTTCCGGCGGAATCTCCGCCTCCCAGTAGCCGTCACCACCGGTCGTCGCAACAACCCCGACGACCTCGCAGGTCTCCCAGTCGATGGCGACAATATCAATGCCGCCCGCAGGAACGCCCATCCGGTGATACACCCGGCCGGCAACCGTATCGCCGCCCTCGTCATAATGATCCATCGCGGGCATGCTCACCACGGTCGTCTCGCCACCGGCCACCTCCGCATTCACCCGGCCACAGCCGTAAGTGTCGTCCCACTGTCCCCACGAGAGCCGCTTAAACTGCACCACCGAATGCTCGCAGGCAGGCAGGCCGTCAATCGTCACCACACCACCCGGCGGAACCTGGTGAACCTCGCCGATGTCGTCCATGCTGCTGGCGCGCACGAAGGCCCCCGGCTCGGCGTGGATCTCCAGCGTGCCGGAGTTGATGTCAATCTCCGCCGGAGCGCCCTCCTCCAGCAGTGCCTTCCGCCCCAGATACACCGCATACACCGCATCAACATATCGCGGCAGGTTCATGGCTGCCGTCTCCGGAGTGTCATCACGCCGGTCGTCACTGCGCTGATAGATCGCGCCATGCCCTTTGGGAGCGATGAACTCAAACTCGCCGTTTGCATCCGTCATAATCGGCGCCAGCACCGTGGCCCCCTCGACGTAGGTCTCCAGGCTCTCCGAATACACCAGCTCGTTGTATTCAAGGCTGTCCCAGAACCGCGCTTCCTCACCATCAGCGTCAATCAGGACGCCCTCGAGGCTCACATTCGCATCTGCCACCGCCTCCCCGTCCTCCAGGATCGTCCCTTCGAGCCGGTAGCCCATGCAAAACTGCACGGCCCCGGATGAATCAAAATACGCGGGTGGCTGAAACTCCGCAGGCTGGACCCGTCGCCCCCAGTATTCGTCATCAACCATCAGCGCGTATTCATCAACCGGCTCGCCGTCCTGCAGCCTCGCCACCAGGCACACGCGGGCCCCCGCAAGCGCCACATCCGGAGTCCGTGCCTTATATACATCGGCTTCGATGGATGTTGCGGCCAGACTGAACTGCACATGCCCCGCTCCATCACACCACGCCTCACCAATCACGATCCCGCGCTCTGCACCAAGCTGTATAACCTCTGAGTCCATGGGCATAGCCACCATAAAATCCCTTCCAGTCGAAAACCCTTTCGCAACACGTTCCTGTAGGGCGGGGACCTGTGCCCCGCCGACCGTTATTCTCCTGGTTTGAAAGGCTCCAGCCGGATAGAACCACATATTGTGTTGGTCTTTATTGCCGGGCGCAGCCTGCGGAATTTCGGTGGGGTGAAACTCCAACCGAAGACATACCGGGTGTGCGTCTTTCTGGAATGCCGATTTCTGCGTCAGAGAGATTCGCGGCGCGGCACAGGTCCGCGCCCTACAATACGGCACCACGCCAGACATCCCCGTGGCCTGGAGAGCCTTTGGAGTTTGATACACGACAATCAAACATCCCCGTGGCTGGTGGCTTTGCAGGCCGCCTCCATGCAGGTCTTTACACTGATTACCGCGAATGTCTTTTTGCTATTTCCATATCATCGGACTGTCCTGGCCGTTGCCCCCTCTGGAGCTGGTGTCGTTTGCCAGCTCCAGCATGCAGAGGAGGCCCGCTGCGCGGGATCCTTGCGTATCAATGCTGTTTCCCCCCTCTCCAGGATGGAGAGGGGGACAGGGGGTGAGGCCACCGTCCCACACCGCCCCATCGAGGTGACTGCAATGGAGCGCATCATCCTGGCACTGGCCGCAATCATCTGCATTTGCGCCACGGCTGCACCGGCCGAACCGGACTTCTCCTGGATCGAGAATATCCGCCCCGACCATCCGCGTATTTTCTTCAACGCAGACCAGTGGCCGGAAATACAAAAACGCGCCCTGGGAGCCGAAAAGGCCCACTACGAGCGCGTGAAAAACTATGCTGAAAGCCCCGCCCCGAAACCCTACTGGACCGGCATGGAGGTCCCGCCAGCACGCGAGGGCTCATCCACCGAAACCGCCGACTGGGGCGAGGTCCTCATGGCCGCCGCATTCGTCTATCGCGTCGAGCCATCACCACAGCGACTGGAAAAAATCCGCGAGATGTTCTGGGCGAGTATTGACTATTACAATCATTCCTACGACCTCGGCAAATGTGTTGACTGGTACTCAACCAGCCGCATCGGGTGGATCGCCGCCCTCGACTGGGTCTGGAACGATCTGGAGCCACAACAGCGCACCGACCTCGGCGACGCCATGCTCGCACACCTCGATGAATGCCTGCACAAACCCGACATCACCCGACGGAATCTCTCCAACCACACCACCGGATATTACGGCGTCAGGAGTCTGAATATCTATCTGGGTATCCTGCTCCATAACGAGGGCGTTGACGATGAGCGCGCACTGGAGGCCATCAAAACCGGATGGCGGGAGCACCACGC
>JAWODS010000134.1:0-9616 GCA_046483205.1 Armatimonadota bacterium
CGGCATCGGTGGGCTGATTTCGGCAGCACTCGCCGGGACGTTTCCCTTCGGCTGGGTGCCCACGAACTGGGCCCATGCGTTTGGAGACGCTGTATCGGTGCGCCTGGTTGTCGCCTTCGTCGGCGGCATTCTGATGGGCATCGGCTCCCGGTGGGCCGGCGGCTGCACCAGCGGCCACGGTATCAGCGGCACGCTGCAGCTCGTTGTCACCAGCTGGATCGCCGTATTGTGCTTCTTTGTCGGTGGTATTGCCAGTGCCATGCTTCTGTTCCGTGTCATCGGGGCGGCGTGAGGTGACTCCTGTGTTTAAGAAACTCCATGAAAACCAGCCGTCGCAGCGTATTCTCGGCTTCGTTATGGGTATCGTGTTCGGCTTCCTTCTGCAAAAGGGCGGCGTGGCTGATTACAACGTGATCCTCGACCAGCTTCTTCTCAAAGATTTCACCGTGGTGAAGATAATGCTCACAGCCATCGTGGTGGGGATGCTGGGTGTCAACGCTATGAAGGCGGCGGGGTGGGTGAAGCTGCATCCGAAGGCGGGATCGGTGGGCGGCACCGTTCTCGGGGGTCTCATTTTTGGCGTCGCTTTCGGCATTCTCGGCTATTGCCCCGGCACACTCGCCGCCGCCGCGGGACAGGGCGCATGGGACGCCCTCGTCGCGGGACTATCCGGCATCATTCTCGGTGCGGGACTTTTTGCCGCCGCCTATCCCCGCCTGGCCAAAACCGTTCTCAACCGCGGTGAGTTTGGTGATGTCACCCTTCCTGAACTCGTGAAGCTCAATCCCTGGATCGTCATAGGCGCCATGACAGTCGTTATCGTGGGCGTCCTGTGGCTGTTGGAGACCAGCGGCCTTTGACCCAATCTGCAGTGGTCGAGCGACTTCGATCATGCTATTGACTTTTCGTCGGGCACCGCATTAGGATAGTGCCGTGGTGTCCGTATAAGCAACATATTAGAGATGGTGTTTGTGATGAAAAGATGCATGATCACAGCCGCTGCTGTTATTGCCATTTTCTCTCTGACACTTCTCATGGGCTGTCATGGATCGGGTGCCCCGGCGGGCCTGCAGACGGATGCCGATGAGATTGTCGGTATCTGGTGGTATTCCGGAGGCATTGACGACCTGGGCAATGCATACACCCTTGCGGATCTGCCGTTCTTGCAGTATTTCCGCATCGAGTTTCGCACCGCGGGTACCTTTGTCATTTCCCACAAATACTGCGGGCAGGACGAAGAGACCAACGCCGGCACCTGGCAGTACGATGCAAACACCAACACCGTTATTCTGGATACCGCCGGTTTCGAGGGCAGCCGGATGTATTTCCGCAACGATCGACTGGAGGCCAATGACTGGACCGGCGACTGGACGCTGTATTTCATCACTGACGAGACGACAAATCCATGTGACGAGAGAATCAACCCTGCCGAAGGTGTTGTCGGAGACTGGTGGTATTCGGGCGGTATTGATGATGAGGGCGTCCAGTATGCTCTTTCCGATCTTCAGTACCTGCAGTATATCCGGCTTACCTTCAACGCCGACGGCACCTACCAGGCCGCATACAAATATTGCGAGGGGGTGGAAATGCCCGGCGGTGGCACCTGGACCATCGCCCCCGCCACCGGAGAGCTTTATGCCGTGGGTGACCTCATCGGCGGCCACGCAATCAGACTCAGAGACCAGTGCCTCGAAACTCGAGACCCCGATACCGGCTGGGTCTATTTCTACGCCGGTGCGGAAACATCAAATCCCTGTGACCGCTTCAACCGTGGCCGAAACCACATTCTCGGCGACTGGTGGTACAGGGGTGGAGAAGACGAGGAAGGCTCCGAATACGATCTTTCCGATCTTTACCCACTGGAATACATACGCCTGGAGTTCTTCGAGGACGGCACATTCAATGCCCATGTGAAGTACTGTGGCCAGGCGGAGACGGTGACCCCCGGCACCTGGAGCTTCAACCCGTTGAACGGCACCTACAGGTCGCAGACAGGCATCTTCGGCAACGGTCCAATGGCCATCACCGGCGACCCCGAGGAGCTTGTCGCGCACGATGTGACCGGCCTGTGGAACCTGTATCACGTCCGCGATGAAACACGCAACACCTGCCAGTAACCGCCGGTACGCCACCCCTGACAGATGTAGCAACACGTAAAGAGCCCGCTGTAACGGCGGGCTCTTTTTCATGACGCATCCGGCGCTTTTGGGGGCTATTGCTCATCCAGGCGCCGTTGGATACGCTCCATTTCGGCAGTACTGGTGGCCTGGCGGCAGCTTGCGCCACCATCGACCGGCAGTACGGCACCCGTGATGAAGTCCGTCAGGTCCGAGCACAAAAGCGCGGCAACCGGGGCGATATCCTCGGGCGTGCCGGGCCTGCCGACGGGTATGCGCCGGCACACACCCTCGTAGCGCGGGTCATCGGGTGTCATGGGGTCGCGCTCAACACTGATAAACCCCACCCGCAGGCAGTTGACGCGGATGTTGCATTCTCCCCACTCCACGGCGGCCGCCTTCGTCAGCATCTCGATACCGGCCTTCGTCGGCCCATACATTCCGAAGCCGCGACGTGTGGCCGCGGCGTGTGTCGAGGAGATGTTGAGAATGGCTCCCCCGCGATTCTGCATGCGCCCGGCTGCCTCGCGGCTGCACATCAGCGTCCCCTTGAGGTTCGTCCCAACGACTTCATCAAAAGCATCTTCGTCAGTGTCCATCAGTGACACTTTCGGGGTGATACCGGCGTTGTTGACGAGTATATCAATCCGTCCGAGGGCCTCTTCAAACTCCCGGAACATTCGCTGCACATCATCCGCCGAACTGATGTCGGCACGGATGACCACGGGCCTGCTCCCCGCCGCCCGCACGGCACGCGCCGTTTCTTCGCCACCCTCAGCATTCGTCCGGAAATTGACGCCGATATTGGCACCGAGCCCGGCGAAATACTTCGCTATACCCGCCCCGATGCCACTGGATGAACCGGTGACAAGGGCATTTTTATCATTCAGGATTGGTCCCATATCCGCAATCATTCGTCGCTTTCGAGTTCAGCTTCTCTGGCGGGAAGCTGCGGCTCCAGGATGTCAGGCTCCTCCTGGGGCGGCTCCGGTGGAAGTGAGACGTAAAACGTGCTGCCTTCACCGAGCTTGCTGTCCACCCATATTTCTCCGCCATGTGATTCCACGACCATCAGGCAAAAGGTCAGTCCAAGGCCGGTCGAGTTTTCCTCTTCGGCCCCGGTAAACATTTCGAAAATCTTTTCCTGGTCATCTTCGGAGATGCCCCGACCGTTGTCCTGCACAAAAAACATGAGTGCCCCATCTGTGGCTTCTGCGCCGATTTCGATGCGCCCGCCGTCGCTGGTGAATTTCACGGCATTTCCCAGCAGATTCACGACCACCCGCCGGATAAGATCTTCGTCGGCCTGGACCTCCGGAAGGTCGTCGGAAACTGAATTGATGAGCTCGTGGTCGCGCTCTTCGGCGAGGCCTTCGACCTGGCGAAGGGCTTCGCGGGCAACCGCCGGGAAATCCATTGCAGAGAGATCGAGATCGAATTGGCCGCTCTCCATTTTGCTGATGTCGAGAATGGTGTTGATCATCTCCAGCAGCTCCTGGCCTCCCTCAATCGCCATGGGCACAAACTCGCGAGTAAGCTCCTCATCGTAGTCGCCGCCCTCGATGGTCTGAAGCCCTGACATGATGGAGGTGAGTGGTGTGCGCAGGTCGTGGACGATCATGTGTATCAGATTGTCTCGCGCCTCCTGCAGCTCGATCACCTGCCGGGCGCGAAGCTGATCGTACGCGGCGCGGGCCACCAGTGCCGTGATGATCTGCAGAAACTCCGCAACATCCTCAATCTCCTCCTGCGAGCGCACGAGCGTCATGTCGGCGACCTGCTCGCCCACCTCCTCCGGCATGTCCGCTTCAGCGGCGAGGCGCCGGAAGCGTGCTTTATCCGGCGGTTCCACCACTGTCCGGGCAAACACTGCGTATCCGACGATCTCGTCATCGATCGCTATGGGAGCCGCAGTATCGCGAAACCCTCCCCTGCAGCGGTGACTTACCTGCTCGCCTGCGTGGTGCAGGTCACGGAGCTTCGATTCCAGCTCCGGCTCGGGAACATCCCACTTCTTCCGGCGCAGGCACAGGGTCTCTTTTCCCTCGCAGTGAACCATAGCTCCGCAAAAACGCATCGGCTCATCTACTGTGGTGATCGCTTCACCGTCGCCATCTGTAAACACAATCGGAACGCCCGTCGCCGAGGTGAAGAGGTCTCGGACACGTTCCAGGATTTCCTTTCCCACCAGCTCGCACAAATCCAAATCTCCGGCACTGACCTGCGAACTTCCATTCATAATACGCACTCCCCCGGGGTCGCTGTAGTCGGTCGGCCAGTGTGCTGTGAGCCGCACACATCTATTACGGACGATGCGCGGTGGCGTATGTGCAATTTTCGGCAGATGGCGTGTAAAGTCCTTGCCCGCCTTCGCGGTTTGCGACCCATGACAGCACTCACGCATGAGATTCGCCGGGGACGGGCTCTGTGAGGCGAGAAAAGAGCCACCGCGTCACACGGGCGTTTTCTGAGGCATCGTTGCTGTGTGTGCAGGTTTTGAGCATTCGCGGCCGCTGCAGACCCGTGGGGTGGCGCAGTTGCAGTTCGGTATGGGCAACCGCGGTCTATGCATCAGCCCGATCAGCCCCGGGCATGCAGGCACGCCTGGACCGCGACTTCGAGTTGTCCCTTCAGCGCATGAAGGCTTTTTCGCGTCCGCTCGGGGGCGTTGGTGTGCAGCCGCAGCCATATTCCGTACCGGTCCATGTCATTCAGCATATTCTGAAGGCCCTGCCCGACCAGTTCGGGGGTGATCGGGCGGCCCTGGGCATCATTGTTCTTTTGCAGTGCCGCATCCGCAGCCTGGAGATTTTGCATGACGCCGACAATCTCTTTTTGTTTATCCCAGTTGTCAGCAATGCCCTCCGCGTCGTGGGCCATCCGGGCGTACATCATCGTGCTGTCGATGACATTTCGCGCACCTTCCACTCCTGCGTCCGTCTGCGGGGGCTTCTTTGCTACTGTCTTTGCAGGCTGCTTTTTCGGCTGTTTTGGCACCCGTGGCTTTGTCTCGCGATCGGGATCATTTCTCTTTACCTCCGGGTGATCCATCATACGCCGCACCAGGTACGCAGACCAGCCATTGTCCATAAGAGACTGTTTTATCCACTCGTAACTTCGTCCCCTGGCGCGGCACTTGATGATATACTTTACTCCCTCTATCATTTCTTTCGGCACCATCCCGGGCGTCCCCCTGTCGCTTCTGGTATTCGCAACAGCCACGTTCCCCCGAACTTCGCCGACACGCCCCCCCTGTCCTCCCACACTCTCCTCGCTCATAAAGATTTCTTCAAAAAAAACACAGGGCGCACACTATTCGGTCTATGAGTGCATCGGCTGATTATCGGCGGTGGGAAGTGAGGGGCGCTGGTGCAGTCCATGGCGGCTGGCTCAGGTTCTTCTGGCTGCACGTCAACGGTGAAGCAAGAGGTATCTTCGGCGGCCGCGGCTAAACTGTTTGCCGGATGAATTATTGAGCGGGCCAATTCCATTCGAACTGTGTCATACCGCATAGCAGCCGGCGATATTTCGGTACGCAAACAAAAAGCTATACGTGAGGAGCCTCCCGAATATGTTGCGCGCAGGCGTTGCGAAGAGCGACATCACCACCGAAGACCCCAAGGCGGTCGTGCATGACCCGCTGCAGGCGAAGGCGATGGTGCTGGATGACGGAGAGACGCAGGTCGCGATCATCGCCGTGGATGCAGTAGCCATCGGCGGGATCGCCGACATCAATGACGAGTTTTTGCCCGAACTTCGGGAGCGCATCAAAAGCGAGCTTGGCCTCCCCGCCCACAACATCCTGGTCAATGCTACACACACGCATCCGCCCGGGCCGCTGCTGGTTGAGCACTCCGAACAGGTCGCGCGAACCTTCGACGCAGTGCGCCGCGCTATACAGAGCGCAGTGGAGGTGACCGTCGGCGCCGGATCCGGCCACGAGGACAGCTGGATCATCAACCGCACTTTGCGGCTCAAAAACGGACGTGGCTGGACCATCCGCCAGGCCAACCCCTGCCCGCCCGACGAGGACGTCGCCGGGCTGGGCCCCATCGACCCGGAGATCGGCATCCTGCGTTTCGACCGCGCCGACGGCAGCCCACTGGCGGTGCTGTACAACTATGCCTGCCATCCGCTGATCGGAGTGCCGGGGGGAGCCGTCACCGCCAACTATCCCGGCTTTGCATCTGCGGTCATCGAAGACTGCCTTGGTGACACCATGGCCATCTTCGTGCAGGGCGCGGGCGGAGACGTGACCGAGGTATTCTACAAGGACTTTGACCACCCGCGCGATTCGGCGCCGCTGGGGTGGATGCTGGGCTTGAGCACGCTGCAGGCGCTGGACGAAATTGAGACGG
Organism: Armatimonadota bacterium; assembly: GCA_046483205.1. GTDB lineage: Bacteria > Armatimonadota > Zipacnadia > Zipacnadales > UBA11051 > JBKHJK01. Next base: position 6,476 of record JAWODS010000134.1, read on the forward strand.
GCGAGGCGACCCTGGATGTGGTGTCGGAGACCATACGTCTCCCGCGCCGCCAGGACGTGCCCGAGCGCATCGCGGAGCTTGAAGAAAAGCAGCAGGAGCTGCTGGAGTCGATGGTCGGTACCACGCTGAACTTCCGCTCATTTTTGCCGCTGTACCTGAAGTATGAGCTCAACCCCCAATACCCGGCCGACTACTCGTGGCGCTATATGCAGGCCGAGGCACGCGGCAGCAACGAGCTTGAGACGCTCGATGAGCTCAACCGCAAGAACATCAATAAATACCTCAGCAACATCCGGGCGATGGAGAAGCTGGCTCGCATCCAGAGCAATATCGGCACCCTTCGCAAACACGAGGCGATCAATGCCGAATCCGGTGAAGAAACCATCGAGGCGGAGGTTCAGGGCATTCGAATCGGCGAGGCCGTGCTCATTACGTCCCCTGCGGAGCTCCTGTGCCAGATAGGGCTTGACCTGAAGGAGTTCTCGCCCCACGAGCACACCCTGGTGGCCCCCTTCTCCAACGGCTACATGCACTACGGTGCTCCTGCGGATGACTATGCGCTGGGTGGCTACGAGGTGACCGAGTGCCTGCTGGCGCCGGAGTGGCATGAAATGTATATGCGCACCGCAAAAGACGTGCTCAAGCGGCTGTGGGACCGGCGCTGAAGGCCGGTGCGCCTCCGGCCCGGTATCTGTGGAGTGTAAAACTGCCCGTGCAAACGGCCCTCACAGCACCCGAAGCTGGCTCAATACGGCGTTTTTTACGTGTCGAGGCCCATGAGCGCGTCTTTGAATATCCGCGGATCCATCTCTTTCAGCGTCGGCGAGACCTCCGGTTTGAAATCCATTTGTGCCAGCACATCTGTCTCGACATCCACGCCCGGCGCGATTTCTGCGAGCACCATCCCGCCATCCCGGAGCTCGAAAACGGCGCGTTCGGTCACATACAGCACGTGCTGCTTCTTCAGGGCGGCGTATTCGCCTGAAAAGGTGACATGTTCGACGTGCTCGATAAACTTCCGGTGGCGGCCTTCGGCTTCGATGCACAAATTTCCCTGGGCGACTCCGATCTGTAGGCCGCCGGCGGTAAAGGTTCCGCAGAAAACGACCGTGGCAGCCGTCTGGGTGATATTGATAAACCCGCCACAGCCCGCCATCCGGGGGCCGAATTTGCTGACATTGACATTACCGGCGGCATCGGCCTGCGCCATGCCCAAAAACGCGATATCCAGGCCGCCGCCGTCGTAGAAGTCAAACTGTGCCGGCTGGTCAATGACGGCGGAGGGATTGGCCGATGCGCCGAAGGACAGGCCCCCTGCCGGCACACCGCCGATTGGACCGGCCTCGACCGTCTGGTTCATCGCCCCGGCGATTCCTTCTTCATTGGCCACCGCCGCGACGCCCTCGGGCATGCCGATTCCGAGGTTTATAATATCGCCCTGCCGCAGCTCCAGTGCCGCCCTTCGGGCGATGATCTTGCGCTCGCCCATCGGCAGCGGGGGTATGGACTTCGACGGTACCTTTACCTCGCCACTGTAGGCAGGATTATAGGGCTCGGCGAAGGTCTGTTGGTGCTCCTCCTGTTCGGCCACCACGACAGCATCAACGAGGATCCCGGGGACGCGGACCTCCTGGGGGTGCAGCGTGCCCTCCGAGGCAACGCGCTCCACCTGTGCAATCACCAGCCCACCGCTGTTGCGGGTGGCCTGCGCAATCGCCAGCATCTCTCCAAACAGCGCCTCGCGTTCCATGGTGATATTCCCGGCTTCATCGGCGGTGGTGCCGCGGATGAGACCGACGTCAATCGGGAAGCTGTGATACAGAAGCCACTCCCGGCCGCGCAGCGTCACGATTTCGACGAGGTCCTCGGTGGTTTCATCATTGAGCTTCCCGCCATCATTGCGCGGGTCCACGAAGGTATTGAGGCCGATATGTGTGACCAGCCCCGGCCGCCCGGCAGCAATCTCCCTAAACAGGTGCGAGACGACGCCCTGGGGCCAGTTATACGCCTCCACCTTTCCCGCAATGGCAAGCTCACCAAGTGCGGGACACAGCCCCCAGTGGCCGCCGACGACCCGCCGGACGAGCCTTTCGTGGGCGAGGTGATTCAGCCCCCGGTCTTTCCCGTCGCCCTGTCCGGCCGCATACACTACTGTCAGGTCACGCGGGCGATTTTCGTGCATAAAGCGGCGCTCAATCGCGGCCGTCAGCGCCTCGGGGTGTCCGGCACCGACGAAGCCGCCACAGGCCACCGCTGCACCGTCCGGGATTTTTGCAACCGCCTCAGCAGCCGTCATTTCCTTCGTGCTCATAAGCCACCTCAGGTCCGTGAATCATGTATGCAGGCCACCGTTGACCGACAGAGTGTGGCCTGTAATGTATGCAGCCTGCTCGGATGCGAGAAAGGCGACGGCGTTTGCCACGTCCTCAGGCTGCCCCATCGCACCGATGGGAATCGTTTCGATGGTCTTTTTCGCTACATCCGCCGGTATCGCCTCTGTCATCTCCGTCTGGATGAAACCGGGGGCGACGGCGTTGACGGTGATGCCCCTGCGGGCCACCTCTTTCGCCAGCGAGCGGGTCATGCCGAGGATACCGGCCTTACTCGCGGCGTAGTTCGTCTGGCCGAAGTTTCCGGCGAGGGCGACCACCGAAGAGATGCTGATTATGCGGCCCCAGCCACGGTCGCTCATATCGTTGAGGACAGCCCGGGTGCAGTTAAAAGCGCCCGTAAGGTTGACCTCTATCACCCGATCCCAGTCCTCGGGCGGGAGTTTACGCATCGTCCGGTCGTGGGTGATCCCGGCGTTGTTGACGAGTATATCCACCCCTCCCAAAACGTCTCCTGCCGAGCGCACCATGTCGGCAACGGCCTCACGGTCCGTGACATCGGCGGCAACGCACAGGCATTCAGGGCCCTCCGACCGTATCTTCTCGGCCACGTCTGCAGCCTCCGTGGCGTTGTCGCGCCCCTCTTCGGCGAGGTAGTTGATGAGAACATTATGCCCGTCGATGCCAAGCCGCAGGGCGATGGCAGCCCCAATGCCCCGCGAGGCGCCGGTCACCAGTGCGGTTCGGGCCTCATCTGACATCCTGCTCACCCTTTCGCTCAATCATTGTACGAATAGAAGCCTTCGCCGCT
>JAWODS010000173.1:0-7441 GCA_046483205.1 Armatimonadota bacterium
GAATGCCGGACCCGCTTGAGACAATTGGCGCGCTGCCCGTCGTGCGGCAGTTGCCGGACCTGCTCCGCGCCAACGGCCAGGTCAATATCCCACGGGCTACGAGTTCACCAGGTTCATTGGGTGGGAGGTCTTCCCCTGTTTCTGGATCAATGATTTTTACTTCGATGGGAATATTTCGATGCCGATGAACCGCCACCGGTGGATATACCGGAGATCATGGCGGCGATCGCACCGCGGGGGTTTCTGAACCTCTCGGCGGTCGGCAATGATGTGTGCTTTCCGATATTCGAGCCGTTCGCGGAAATATATATTAAGGTCGAGCGAGTGTATAAGGCCCTCGATGCGGAGGGGCAATTTTCCTGCTACTTCCATTCTGAGGGCCATTCCTTCCCGGACCCGGCCCGCGCCCTGGCGTACACGTGGCTGCAGGAAAAGCTGGAGATGCAGGAGGAGATCAAACTGGCCTGAGGTGAATATCGCTGAGCCACGCAACATTTGACCGCTGTGGATTAAGAGCGTGAGAACCCGGATTTTTCTGTACAAACCGGGACTGACAACACCAGGATGCAGGAGATGATTGATGTGCAGCTATCGCTTTACACACTGCTTGCGAAAAACGAGCCGCTGGAGGATGCTATCGAACTTGCGGCCAATGCCGGATTCGATGCCGTGGATGTGCGCCAGCATGAGGACGGCAATCACCTGCCTGAAGACGCCCCGCCCGAACGTGGCGAGCAGGTGAAACAGATGGTCGCCGACGCCGGACTCCATATCTCCGGGCTGACGACGTATTACCGCTGCGGCCTCACCGACCCGGAGGAGGCCAACAAAAACATGGCGGGCATCCGGCAGTCGATGGAGCTCGCACAGGCCATGGAGGCCCCCTACTTTCGCATCTCCGGCCCGACATGGGACCCCGAGACGGGCTATACGAAGCAGCGGGAGATCACCCGCGAGCAGCTCGGGCAGATTTCGGAGATGGCTGCCGGGCACGATGTCGTCGTGACCGTCGAGCAGCACGGGGGTGCACTGACCGCCTCAGCCGGGCAGATCCTCGACCTGTTCCGCGGCGTGGCCAATGAAAACCTGGGCGTCGTTTATGACCCCGGCAACTGCCTGAAGGAGGGCTACGAGCGCCCGCTGGTGCAGGTGGATATGCTGGGTGATCTCATCCGCGCCGTGCATGTGAAAAACGGGATGACCAAATCGGCCGACCCGGTCCAGGAGCTTCTGCCGGTGGACCAGGTGCGGCTTGACCAGGGCATCCTGGACTGGCCGGCGATTTTCGAGACGCTGAAGGCGATTGATTATTCCGGCTATGTCACCCTGGAGGATTTCTTTGAGTTCTCCTCGCTGGCGGAGAAGTTTGCGTGGAATGTGGAGTATATCCGGCCGCTGATTTCGTAGCCGCCACATTCTGATCTGAAAACCACACACAGAAACGTAAAGGAGCAATACCAATGGGCAAGATACCGATTGCACTGCAGTTGTATTCCGTACGGGAAGACGCGAAAGAGGATCTCCCGGGCGTTTTGGAGCAGGTGGCCGGGATGGGCTACCAGGGCGTGGAGTTTGCGGGCTTTTACGGCTGGGAGGCCGAAGAGATCCGCTCAATGCTGGATGATAACGGCCTGGTATGCTGCGGATCACACCAGGGCATCGACACCCTGCTGGGCGATGAGCTCCTGAAGACCGCGGAGTTCAACGCCACCCTCGGCAACCCGTTTCTCATCTGTCCGGGCCTGCCTGAGGAGTACCGCGACAGCCGCGATGCATGGGCGAAAACAGCCGACCTGTTCAACGAGATCGCCGAACGTCTGCGGCCGATGAACCTGTGGACGGGATACCACAACCACTTCCACGAGTTCACGGAGATGGACGGGGAGCTGCCATGGGATACCTTCTTCTCCAACACCGATTCTGATATCGTCATGCAGCTTGACACCGGAAATGCGCTGAAGGGCGGCGGGGAGATCACGCAGTTTTTGGAACGCTATCCCGCCCGCGCGCTGACGGTGCATGTCAAGGAGTTCTCTGAAGGCGAAGGGAAGCCGGTCGTCGGAGAGGGCGACACCGACTGGGACCGGGTATTTGAGCTGTGCGAAACTGTCGGCGCCACCCGCTGGTATATCGTCGAGCAGGAAAGCTACGCATACGAGCCGCTGGAATGTGTCGAACGCTGCCTGCAGAACCTGCGTGAGATGGGCAAATAGGCACGGGTTGCGACAATTTGTGCAGCCAAAGAGAAAGCACGCGGCACCTGGGTTGGCCGCGTGCTTTCTTGAGTCCCGAGGGCTTTACGCCACAGGGGGGTTACGGCTGCTGCAGCGCGTTTTTGAAGTTGTTAATCAGCCACATTACTTTTTCATCTTCTGCGATGAGATCGCTTACCTTGTTGTATGCATAGAGTATGGTGCTGTGGTCGCGGCCGCCGTAAAATTTGCCGATATCCACCAGGCTGTGGTCGGTCAGTTCTCTGGTCAGATACACGGCAACCTGGCGCGGCCACACAATATCTTTGCTGCGTTTGGGGCCCAATACAGCCTGCTTGGGGATATCCATCTGCGCCGAAACAAAGTCAACAATCTCATCCAGTGTGACATTTCGTTCGCGACCGTCTGTTGAGTAATCCGCTATGATTTCTTCGACTTTTTCAATGGTTGGATCGACGCCGTCGAGAGATACAGCAGCGCATATCTTGAGCAAAGCCCCTTCCAGGACCCGTATGTTGGACTCAATTTTTTTAGCCACAAATTCCAGGACCTCGCGGGGGAGCTGGATATCCTCCGCCTCGGCCTTCTTTTCGAGAATCGCGACCCGGGTTTCCACGTCCGGACACCGCAGGTCGGCGACAATCCCCGCCTCGAGCCTGCTGCGCACGCGCGGTGAGAGGCTCTGAAGCTGCCGCGGCGGTGCATCACAGGCGATCACAAGCTGCTTGTCACTCTCGTAAATGGTGTTGAAGGTGTGGAAGAACTCCTCCTCGGAGGTCGGGCCGTCGATGGCGGCGATGAACTGGATATCGTCCATCAACAGCACGTCAACCTGTCGGTACTTACGCCGGAAGTTGGCCGTGCGGTTGTCGCGGATGGCCGAAATAAGCTCATTGACGAAATGCTCGGCGGAGATATACACGACGGTGGCGTCGTGATCGCCCTTCAGCACCATGTTGCCGATGGCCTGCATGAGGTGGGTCTTGCCCAGCCCGACCTTGGAGTGGATAAACAGAGGGTTGTAGGTCTTGCCGGGAGACCGTGACACCTGCTTCGCCGCGGCGTGAGCGAAGCGGTTGCAGTCGGCCACGACGAAGTTTTCAAAATTGTACCGGTGATTCAAATGGGCCCGCTCGAGGAGCGTGTCCATCGTCTCCTCCTCCGAGGGCGGCTCCTCAACTGCCGGCTCGGGGGGGCTTTCGTCAAAGTTGTGCTCCCGGCGAACGATTTTGGTTTCAATCTCAACCGGTTGATGAGCGACCTCCTGAAGGGTCGCCTGAATCAGTATCCGGTGATCGTTGCCGACGATGTCGGCCGCGAAATCACTCGGAACTGCCAGGACAAGCTTCTGCCCATCGTAGGAAATCGGTACAGATTGTTTGAGCACGCCGTCAAAGGTTCCCGGTCCCATGCGCTGCTTCAATAGAGGGAGAACATCTTCCCACAAATCTTCGCCAGTCGAGGTATGCCCTTCGGGCACGATCGTACACCCTTCCCTTCCAACACGAGTACGAAACGTTAGTCGTCCACCATCGCCCGGACTAACCTGTCCTTTTGCAACCGGCTGTCCCGCATAACAGCCGGGTATGCTCTGTCAATTGACGAGGTGCAGTCGCTGACAAAAGACGCCGCACGTACAAAAAATATGCCTGCTGTGACAACTATCGAGCCTGGTGTATGTCACTCAAGCACTGAAGGTCGTTTGTCCGCTCATTCGCCACAATGCAGGCGATGGCGAACATTATATGTCGAAAATATTAATAATAACTCGGAATACCTAAGGAAATGACGATGTGTGGATATTGCTGCGGAGAATGCTGTATTATATGTTTTTGATGTCTTTTCAGTGGCTTTTTGTTTTGCTTTTCACGTAACAAACAGATTTTCGATGCGCCCGGGGTTCTCTTTACTCCATCATGAAGTGACGTGAAGTATAACACAGAGATTCAGAACGATGCAAATGAAGTTTTTGCGTATTTATTGTTCATTCTTTGAAAAACGCACTTGTGGCACTTTGTACCGCACCATCATTGACAAAAAATCATTTCCGCCACTCAAGCAGGCAGACCTTCGTGGGTTTATGATTTTTTGCAAAACTTTCTATGACACCCTTCCACACATTCCCCCGGTCTCCACCCTTGCCCCACCGCCTTGACCACGCTGCCCGGTGCGTTATAATACGGGCTGTTGAACATGCCGTCCAATGGGAGGGTTTGCAGTGGTTTTAAAAGTTCTCGGTTCGGCCGCCGCAGAGGGGTGGCCCGCCCCCTTTTGCACCTGTGAAGCATGCCGCAGGGCCCGGCGGCTGCAGGGGCGCGATATACGGCGCCGGACGAGCTACCAGCTCGGCGACACCATTCATATAGACTGGGGACCCGACTCGTATTACTCGATGCATTCATTTGGCCTGGACTACTCTCACCTGCGCCATTTGCTCATCACCCATTCGCATTTCGACCACTGGACTCCTCTTGAACTGCTGTGGCGCCGGGAGGGATTTTCCGCCATCCCCGATGATGCGCAGCTCTCTGTCTGGGGCAACAAGCGCGTTCAGCAACGCATGGAAGAGGAACTCATGCCGGAGCTCGAGGACGGGCTGGCGGATGTGCAAATGGATTTCCATCTGCTGCAAGCATTTGAGACCATTGATCTCGGTGAAGCGACGGCCGTACCACTCCCGGCCAACCACGCCGACGACGAACACGCGTACATCTATCTTCTGCACACCGCGTCCAGCAGTGTCCTCATCGGCCACGACAGCGGCTGGTTTTCCGAGGACGTATGGGATTTTCTGACAGACCGCGGCCTGCAGTACGCGCTCATCGACTGCACCTACGGCACGGCGGACAAAAGCACCGGTCACATGGGCGGATCCTACGTTATCGAAACAGCGACCAGGCTCCGGGAGACGGGCGCACTGGCAGAGGACGCAACCGCCATCGCCCAGCATTTCTCACACAACTGTGGGAGCAGCTACAGCGAGCTCGTCGAGTATTTCGCCCCCCACGATATCGAGGTCGCTTACGACGGCATGGAGCTGGTCGTCTGACGCGTGTCGGTGCCGTGCGGACACTTTCCCCGGCCACCCCGCAGGATTCACTGCAGCTCACAGAGAGCCACACGAGTTTGTCCGCTGTGGCGAGGCGGTTGCGGACATTCTGCACAGGCCGTCTCCCCGAAACGCATGGCACGAGCCCGGAAACCACCGTCACCCTGCTGTATGCTATTGACAGCCGTTGTTGATTGCTATATACAGGTCATCAAGGAAACATCTGCTGTCACTTCTGGTTATGGATTTGGTTTGTCCCCATGCAAGAGAGCTCCGGTTTGCCCGAACAGGCGACGGCCGACGCATTGCGCAACTTCATCATCACCACGTGTTCGTGGGCGCTGTATCAGCCCAACGCGGTGCCGGCGGGTGCGATCCTGTCGGGATTTGCGCTGTCGATCGGTGTCTCGGAATCTCAGGTCGCTTTCCTGGTCAGCCTCGCCGGCTTCATGGGTGCGTGGCAGCTTGCAAGCTCCTATATCACGCGCCGTGTTGGCAATAAGCGCCGCCTGATTGTGGCGCTGGGTCTCATTGAGGTCACGGTGGCCTCCAGTATCATCCTCATGTTTTTTATTCCCGAGCAGTACCGCTTCTACGGGATCGCCGCCTGTCTTATAGGGGCATACATCCTGGGACATACCGTCAGCCCCATGTACCAGTCGTGGATCAGCAATGTTCTTCCGTCCGACGTGCGGGGAAACTTTTTTGGCCGCCAGTTAGGATCACAAACCATGGTGTCGATGGTCTATCTGTTCGCTGCCGGGCGATGGATCGACCACATGGACAAAAGCTACAGCGGCTTCTTTTGGGTTTTCATCATCGGCTGGCTCGGGGGCCTTGCGGGATACGCGGTTATCAGCCGCACGCCGTATCCGAAGATTGAATCACAGCCCCTCACAGCCGGCTTTGCGGAAATGGTCAGGGAGCCGCTTCAGAACCGGGCTTTCCGGCGGCTGTGTATGTATCTCATCAGCCGCCTGATCCCCATGGGCCTGGCCGGGGCCTTTTACTACGTTTACATGATCAACTACCTGGACCTTTCCTACACGACCATCGCCATTTATACCAATATCGCGCTGTTTTGCATGCTGCTGGGCTATATGATCTTTGGGAATATGGCGCAGCGGTACGGCTCGAAGCCGATCATGATCATTCTTGCGGTGCCGGTGCTTTTTGTCCCGCTGCTGTGGTCTCTGACGACAACGGCGACTATCTTTCTGATTCCGATCGCCTTTGTGATCAACGGTTTCGCCCTGGCCGGTATCTTTGTCTCCACCAGCAACCTGCTTTTCAAGATCGTGCCCCGAGGCGAGCACAACAGCACCTACTTCGCGATCTGGATGACGGTGGCAGCGGTTGGAGCGGCGACGGGACCGTTCGTGGGCGGCCTGCTGCGCCAACAGCTTGCCGGGCAGTATCAGCTCCTCGGTGTGCAGATGACGGGCATCCAGGTGATCTTTCTCACCGCCTCGGCGCTATACGTTGTGCCTATCATCATGGCAACACTGCTCATCGAGCGGGAGGCGACGTCTCCCCGCCGGCTGCTGGGGCAGTTCCGCGGGAATCTCCTGGCCTTCACGTATAACTATGCGCTGTACACGGTCGCGCGGGAGGACCGGACGCGTGCAGAGGCGATCCGGGGTCTGGGCCGCTCCGGCACCCCGCTGGCGCTGGAACGTCTGCTGCGAGCACTGGGCCACGTCTCACACGAGGTGCGGGCTGAAGCCGCCCGGGGGATCGGTGAGGGCAGGTTTGAGGAGGCCGTCGATCCTCTGATTGCGGCGCTGGAGGACACCGACTCGGACATCCGCCCCGAGGCAGCCGAAGCCCTCGGGCGCATAGGGACCCGGCGCAGCACCGGACCGCTTGTGGAGGCCCTGGATGATCCCGATATCCGGGTGCGGGCATCGGCCATTCAGGGACTCGGCGCCCTTGGCACGCCGGAAGCCGCCGAGGCGCTCATCGACACATTGATGGGTGATTTCGAACCCGACCTGTTCCCCACCATTGTTGATGCCGCCGCCCACCATGATGATCTGCGGCTGGTGAAGCCGGCGCTGGAAGGGCTCAAAAATGTCTCCAAGCCGGTCATCCGACTGCAAATCCTCAACGGCGTCGGCAGGGTGCTGGGGGAAAAGAACCATTTCTACCGCATCGCCAACGCCACGAAGCTGCAGCG
>JAWODS010000248.1:0-7550 GCA_046483205.1 Armatimonadota bacterium
CAATCGTCCGGCAGACGAGATAGAGGACATGACACCGGATTATTGACACAATACTGCTCATGGTCTACGCTCATGGGGGGTGAAGTTCGTGGGGTTGTGGCCCGTCTCGTTCAGCAATACCAGCCGCACGAATCGCGTATCAACACTCTGAAACGGACTGAATTAACATGAAGCGCACAGTCTCACTATGCGTAGCATCTGTTCTGATTATCCTGGTTGCTATTGCCACTGTACACGCCGGCGCCATACCAACCGCGCAGATACCTCCGACTGACGCGGCCTCCACTATCGATGGACAGATCCAGGAGGAGTGGGCACAGTGTGCCGCAGTCACCGGCTTTTCCCAGGTGGGGTTGAACCGCCTTGCGGACGAGCAGACCACCGCTTTTGTTACCTGGGATGATACCGCTCTGTACGTTGCCTTCCGGTGCATGCAGGAGGATTCACCAATAGTCCACGATCCCAACGGAGGGCGCGATTCGGCGGTCTATAAGGACGATTCGGTCGAAATATTCCTCCAGCCCCGGCTTTCGGCACACACTTACTATCATTTCGCCGGGAATACTGCCGGACAGGTGCGGGATGAGAAGGGCCGCGACGTAAACTGGAATGCTGACTGGGAATACGCCGCCACTGGAAGCGACGGCTCATGGGAGGCCGAGTTCGCGATACCATGGGCGGAGGTGGGCTGTGAGGCTTCGGAGGGCGCGCAGATCGGCATCAACCTCGGCCGCGCCCGACAGTCTGCAACCACCGTCTATTCGAGCTGGTCGCCGGTGATGCGATCGTTTCACGACCCTGCGACCTTCGCGCGTGTCACTCTTGCAGATGTCCCTGCAATCCGAGTGTCGCTTCCGGAGGATACCCGGCCCGGGGCACTGGTGGATGTGCTGAATGTCACCGACACCGCTGTGAGCGCCAGTGCAGATGTGCAGATTGTGCCTGAACTGACCTCTCCGCTCCAGAGCCGCGAACAGGGCGAAATTGCACCGGCCGATATGCTGTCGGCGGCGCAGGCCGCAGATGATGAGCCGGGCCGGTATGAAGTGAAAATTCTCGTCGAAGCTGATGGCAACGCGCTGCTTTCACAGAGCTGGCGGCAGGATGTGCCGTATCCGATGCACGCCGAGCTCCGGCGCTACTTTTTCCACGACGAGGTGGTGCCCGTTTGCTACATCCCCGAAGAAGAGGCCGGAGACACGACGGTCACCTTCACGCTGCTGGCTGGCGAAGAGGCCCTTCAAAGGGTAAAGGTGGGTCCGGATGATCCCGTCCGGCCCGCGCACGATCCCCGTGAGCACGACGGCCTCGGAAAGCGTGTCTCGGCGGTGCTTGATATTTCTGAGGCTCCCGTCGGGTCCTGTGCGGTTCGCATCGCGGCGGACGGGCCTGATGAGACACAGGCAGCCACCATCCCCTTCCAGAAGCCCGCCGATTCCCCGTGGCTCGATTGCGATTACGGAACCGAGGACCGGCTGCTGGAGCCCTGGACACCCATGCAGGTGCAGGGCCAATCGGTTGCCTGCTGGGGGCGTCAATACCGGTATGCTGACACGGGCCTGCCGGAGCAGATCATGAACCAGGGATCCGAAATGCTGGCCGAGCCGGTGCGTCTGCGCGGCCGGATTAATGGAGAGCTCATCACCTGGCAACCGGAACATTTCGACATCACCGACCACACGGAGACACAGGCCATCATCGAGGCGTCATCGGCCACCGGTGATGCAGATCTGGCCGTTCGGACGGAGCTGGAGTTCGACGGGCTGGCGTGGACCGACCTGGAGCTTTCGGCGCAGGGGCAGCAGCTCGATGAACTGGCCCTGGAAATCCCGGTCCGAAAAGAGGTGGCGACACTGTTTTTCGGCCAGCCGATGGACAGACAGATCGGCAAAGGCAAGCCGTATCCAAGCTGGTCCGGGACTCCGAATGGCGCCATGACGCAAGAGCCCGCATCGGGACCATTCACCAACTACATCTGGTTTGGCAATGAAGATATGGGGCTGGTGTGGTGCTGCGAATCACCGCAGTACTGGGCCAACAGCGATCCCGATGAGGCCATCGAGATCATCCCCCGAGACGATCACGTGGTCCTGCGTATCAACTTCGTCGATCGGCCACTGCAGCTCAGCGACGCTCTGAAACTGTCATTCGGGCTGCAGGCCACCCCCGTGAAAAAGACCCGAGAGCGCGTGCGCATCCGCACTCAAAACTACGGTGACGAGAAGCGGAAAAGATGGGTGGAAGAGTCCGGATCGCTGGTCTATCCCGCAGCCGGCAATATCGACGCAGGCTCCGGCAGCCTGCATGTGTGGACCGAGCTCAATTTCGACCCCCATGTAAAGCCTCAGCCAAACGTGGGGCGTGCAGATTACAACCGGGACCTGTTCTTTATCCGGTGGCCCAATGGCGACGGACTGGGATTTTACTGGAATATTGACGACCGCGGGCTGCGCGCGTGGGTCCGGGAGGGCCCACCCGAGCTCAACAACTACATCGCGACACTGCAGACACATCAGCCCGAATGGCAGGACGGCCAGGAGCATCTCCTGAGCCTGTCGTGGGGCGAGAAGCTGGCCATTTACGTGGACGGGAAATGTGTAGGGACCAGAGACTTCCAGGGCATCCGTCCCACACCGCTGGAGGATGCGAAGCTGCAGTTTGGCGGACGGCAGGGCAGCGGCTTTCTGCTCGACGCCGTCAAAATCAGTGACGCCGAATACACCGGCGGGACGCTTCCGAAGCCCACCGCTGACGACAACACACTGCTTCTTGATACGTTGGAGGCGCGGCAGAACCCCCACCATACGGATCCCGTCAAAGCCGGGGGAACACCGCACGCCGGGGAACTGCGCGACACATTTGAGATCATCGAGGGGCCGATGGGTGACCGGCTGAAGCTCGGAACCCGGCCTGAAATGGTCAGTCATCTGGAGATGCAGAAGCGACGTGGCGTCGATTATGTGTGGCTGCACGAACAGTGGACCGAGACTGAGGGCTACCCCATGACCCGAGAGTACCGGGAAAACCTCCATTCCTTCGTCCGCGGGGCGCACGAGGCCGGCCTGAAGGTGCTGTTGTATCTCGGCTGTGAAATCGGTGACAATTGCGAGGAATACAGGCTGTACCGCGACGAAATTGTTGTGGAGCCGTGGATTGAAGGGTACGGCTACAAGCGCAGCAAGCCGCCACAGGTCGCTTACGACTGCGCATACGTCGGCCCGTGGCAGAACTTCATGCTGTATCACCTGCGCGCGCTGATCCGGGAGTTTGACATCGACGGCTTCTACCTCGATGGCACGTTCATGCCCTATTCAGACATGAACCGGAATCACGGAGCGGGATACATCCACCGCGACGGAGAGCTTGGCCCGAGTTTCCAGATCCGAAAGATGCGTCGGTGGATCAAGCGCCTGCGGACGATGGCCGAGGAGGAGAAGGTCGGCTTCTGGATCGATATGCACGATTCGTCAGGCATTTTGACCCCGACGAACTCCTTCGGTGACAGCATCTGGAACGGCGAACAGTACGTGCCGGTCATGCGCAGCCAGGGCATCACCTTCCGCGATTGCCTGTCTCCTGATACTTTCAGGACAACATTTTTGGGCACTCAGTACGGTTTCCCGACGGATTTCCTGGCCTACGAGCATTTGCAGGAGGCCCACGCCCTGGCGCTGGTGCACGGCATCCCGGTGCGCCGCGCGCAGGACCGCGAGGTCACCGAAGCCCTGCAGCGATTTGGCATAGACGAGGCGGCATGGCATCCCTACTGGGACAATGGCAATCTGCTGCACGTGAGCGGAAGCGAAGACATCTACGCGAGTTTCTATCAGCGCGACGACGGGGCTGTGCTGCTTCTGATTTCGAACCTCGGCAAAAATGAAGCAACGGCCACGCTGCAGTTTGACGCTGATGCACTGCCGTCCCCGGTGCGAGGTCCGGTCACCGATGCAACGAGCGGGGTGCAGGTCGGTGAGACCGATGGCACACTGGAGCTCGAACTGGAGCCCTGGAAGCTGTACATGCGGCAGATCGGCGGCGTCTGATCGGTTTTGCCGGGTGTCTTTGCAGCCCCATTTCAGCATCGGAACCCGAGTGATGTCCGGGCCTCTCCAGGTGCGAGGGATCAAAGCACATGGAAAAGAAGAATGGTGACCTCCCGCTGATTCGTCCATGGCTCTTCGTGGCGGCGCTGGCTGTCGTGGTGGCGATTGCCTGGGCTTTCCTGTGGTTTTATGTCCACTTCTTTCTCCCTGCCAGCGTGGATCTGGACACGGTGGAAGCGTTGACGCGACTCAGCTTCCCGGACGACGCCAAGCTGCAGAACTCCCATTACGTCAGGTTGCCGTACCGGCTCCTGGTGGCGAAGATCACCATGTCTGCTGAGGACCTTGAGACATTCCGGGCGAACGTCCCGGCGGAGGAATGGGTGCCGAAGGTCTTTGCAGGCGGACCTGTTCTTCCGTGGTACGATCCGGGCACGCTCGATGATTATGAAACCGGACCTTACAGCTTGAGCATCAACGGCGGCAAGCCCCGCATCGTTGATGTGATGGTCCCGCGAGAGCCGACGGGGACTGCAACGGTGTATATATGGTCTATCGTTGACTGAGATGCATGATCGCAACAGACACCGCCTGCGGTGCTTACAGCGTTTAGTTTCCTATTTGGAGCGAGGAAGTGGAGTGTTTCCGAATGCAGAATCAACAGACCAATGTCACCGGGGCCGTGGTGGGTCGTATCGCGCTCGGGCTGTGTGTGGGTCTCATCATCGCCATGGGGTTGACGTGGAGAGCGATAGGAGAACTGAGAGAGGACGTCAGGCTGCTGCGCACGGTGTCTCCCGGCCGAACGAAGGCACAGGTCGTGGCGTGGATGGGCGAAAACTACCGCCTCGCGCAGGCGGATTATCCCGGGGCAAGGCCCGGTGAGACGATGATGGTGTATCCAAGTACGCGCGAACGGAGCGAGGACATCTGGATTGTGCTTGATGACAGCGAGCGGGTGGTTGCTGTTTTCTATCCCGATTACCCGACGGACAGAGCACTGCTTTCAGACCTTCAGCCCGGCGGCCGGTGAATGGCACCTGTGGCAGCCAGGAATCCGTGCCCGGCTTTCAGAAGTCATGGTTGATAGACACCGCTCCGCTTCTGGGGGTGAGAGATTCGCGGCGGATTCAGGGCGAGTACGTGCTCACAGGCTGGGATGTGGCGAGACGGGCGAAGTTCGATGATGTGATTGCCATAAGCTGGCGCGGTTTCGATGTGCACAATCCGACGGGACCCGGCAATCAGAAGTGGTTCGAGACAACGGTTGACGGCGAAACTCGCTATATCACGGCGGGCCTTGATGGATATGCATCCTCATCATTGCTCACACCGAATACCTCCTGGCAGCGGGGCGGGGAACTTGCCCGGGGTGTCCCAGTGGTCTAACATGGGGCGACCGGCGTGTGGGGCCGCGCTGCTTCGCGAAATCTCTGTGGCGCCATGTAGGCTGCTGACGCAGATGTGTAGGGGCTGCAGGGCCGGATGAACGTCGGCCGCCGGTGCACCGCGGGGGATATTGTCCATGGAAAAATGACAGGAGGATCACAGTGATTCCGTCCGTTTGCACTTCAATCGTGCTGGCACTGCCGCCATCTGAAGCAATCCGGGCACTGGCCGGCATCGGCTGGCCCGGCATGGAACTTTCGACCGAGCACTTGGAGTACATTGCCGACAGCGAGAATCCACAGGACCTCGCAGAGCAGGTGCGGTCCGTCGTGGCCGAGCTCGGTGTCAGGATGCCGCAGGCCCACCTGTACATTCGGGCGAATGTGGCCACGGCCGATACGGAGGTCCATGAAGCCGACATGGCCACAGTTATGCGCCATATCGAGCTTTGCAGCCGGATGGGTATCCAGACAGGTGTCATTCACCCCGGGGGTGATGGACCCGACCGTCTCGATGACGAGCGGTCCGAGCGGGCACGCCGGATAGACAGTTTTTCCCGTCTCGCGGGTCATGCCGCCGAACACGGCGTGGCCCTGGCGGTGGAGAATATGCGTGACAGGACCGAGCCTGCCCGCACCGCGCTGGGCCGCCGCAGATACGGTGCCACCATTGTCGAGCTGAACGAGTTGATTGATGCCGTCGGTGCGCCGAACATGGGCATCTGCTATGACACAGGACACGGCAATTGCCAGGGCCTCGACATGGCCGAGGCGGTGCGGCAGTGCGGTGATCGTCTTCTGGCCACCCACATCCAGGATACCGACGGCAACGCCGACCAGCACCTGGCACCGACGCGTGGGAACATTGACTGGGAGCGGGGCATTGCCGCTCTGCGCGAGATCGGATATACGGGTCTGTTTAACCTGGAGGTTGGCGGCGAACGTGGGGAGTTGCCCGTCGAGCTGATCCTGCGACGCATGGAAGGCGTCCTGGCCGTCACCAGGTGGATGTTGGCCCAATAGCTCGGCCACCGGAAGCCGAACCGTGACCCGCTCGACGAGGGGCAGCGCCTTCTCAGAAGAGCGGAATTTCCATCTTCGCGCCACCGCGCCTGGCTGATTCGTGCGCCAGCACACCGGGGAGGCAGAAATCCATAGACCGGGCCTCATCGAAGGGCGCGGGGGTTTCGTTGTTGATGCTCGTCACGAAGTCATCCACCATCACCTGCAAATGATCGCGGCCGTCCTCGCGCTCGTGCCAGGGCATTGGCCAGTCGCGCCAGCCGGAATCGTCGTCGGTGGAAATGAGCACCTGCAGCGCCGCCGGGTCGCGGTAGTCAGTGTTAATCACGCGGACAGAGCCCTCCGTGCCGTACAGCGCGGCCAGCCAGATGAACGGGTGGCTGAGCATGAAACCATTGGAGAGGTTGATGGTTCGTCCAGCCTCTGTCTCCAGCACCGCTGTTTCCAGCGGAAAGACATCGACCCCCGCAACATCCTGCCGGCCACCGGCCAGGCCCGTCGCCGTTGTGCAGCGGTCGCCCATAAGATGCAGCAGCGGGCCGAGGGTGTGTGATGAGTAGGCGAGTGGAGGCAGGTCTGTGAAACGCCAGGACTGCGTATGCTGCTCGTCGGCTGCCGACAGGGGACGCACGGGGCGGCAGTCATGCGTGTACTCGGCCATCCCGCCGATGATCTCGCCCAGCGCCCCTTCTGCCACAAACTCCGCCAGCCGATCGCACCAGCCCATGTAGATGTAATCCTCGGCGAGCATGTAGCGCAGGTCCCGCTCGCGAGCAAGCTCGACGATCTGTCGCGCCTGGTCAGCCGAGTACACGTTCGGCGTCTCGACCAGCACGTGCGCGCCCGCCTGCATGGCCGCAAGCGACTGTGGCGCGTGGAGCGGGCCGGGTGTAATGATCGCGACGAGATCCGGCTCGGCCTCGGTGAGCATACGGTCGAAATCTTCGAAGCCCTGGAGCTCTGAGTGTTCGGCGAGCTTCTCCTCGCGAGGGTCGCATACGGCGACAACCTCGCACGACGGGTTATTCTGCAGCAGCCGGACAAAACGCGCTCCGCGATTTAGGCCCGCAACGGCACAGCGCAATGACATGGTGTG
>JAWODS010000254.1:0-3674 GCA_046483205.1 Armatimonadota bacterium
AGCGAATACTCTGCCCGGTTCGCCACCGCATCGCTGACTTCGACCTCGACCGTGTATTCATCGGCGGGCATGTGCGCATCCGGTCTCAGGGCCACACGCACGCGGTCTTCTCCGGTCTCCGATTCCCATACATGCACCCGCAGGGGTATATCGCCCGCACGCTGCCCGGTCAGCTTCGCATGCACGCCCTCAGTCAGCAGATGCTTCCGCTCTACAAAAGTGAACACAATCCGTTCCGGGTCCGGCACATAGCCCGCATCTTCTCCCGGCCGGAGACGTCGCTCATCGATACAGACTTCCGTCAGCACCGGGGGCGTGGCGTCCTGCCGGTCGATCGGCTCGGTTGCAGCCCACACCCAGCGCTCCCCACCCGGTCGCGACGACAGGGCAGTACCATCCCTGCGCTCCACCGCAGACCACCGCTCACCCGGCAGCCGCGTGTACGTATGAGGACCTGATTTGCTGTCATCGAGCACCAGCGAGCAGTCATTCCCGCGAACCCGCCACATGCCGTCTCTCAGCATCTCCACACTCGCCAGCGGCATGATCGTGAATTCGTCGCCGACCTCGCAGGTGAAGATTGGCTCATCAGCCAGGTGGATTCGCGTCACGCCCTCTTCCCTGCTGATTCGGTCCATCACGTACGCTCCATCACTGTGCCCTTTGACGAGCATCTGCTGGCCGCTCCATGAACCGCCGGGAGGAAGCTCCGGGCAATCCACCTCCACGGCGAACCCTTCGGCATCGATTGCAGTGATTGTGCCGGTGTAGCGCGGTGTGCTGACCACCCTCGCGCTGCCACACTCCAGCTGGCTGCCTCCGAGCATCCAGAGTCTCACCGGCTTATCTCCCAGGAGGCTCACGACGCCCATTCTGCCGCTGAAGCGCACGTCCGGGTACTCCTCAATACGCACCTCCCCGCCCGCGGCGCTCTCGTCCGCAAAGATGACAATATCCTTCAGGTCGCCGCACTTGACCTGTACCGCCCATGCTGAACCCCTGTCGGCGACTGCATTCAGGCGGGTGACCTCCCCGATGCGCGGCTGGCCCTTGAACACATCCACAACGGACATGAAGGCGTTCTCCGGACCCTGTCTTCGCGCCATGGCGATGTGCAGGTCGCGCTCGGCATACGGCGTGGACCGGTTCCGCAGGCCCAGGGATTTCGTCCGCACCAGCCGCGTGCCCGGCTGCCCCATCATTCGCAGGCGTGTGCCAAAATGCTCTTCTTCGTCGGTGATCCATTCACAGGCGATATCATCATCCGTTGTCGCCTGTTTCGTTTCCCGCAGCCAGCCGTATCCCGCATCTTCCTCGCCCAGTGTGCTTCCGTCCAGCTCGGCATAGTCCAGGTCCGGCGCGGTGAACGTCTCGCCGTCGGCATGGAACACATACTGGTGCTCACTGCCTCCGGCGACCTCAAACAGGTCCACCAGGTACCTTTTCCCCAGGCCGTGATCGACGAACACGAGATTCCGGCGGTACTTCTCCGTCTCTTCATAGACATCCGGCGCCGACGCGATAATCCCCTGCACTGCTCCCTGTCCTGCGTACGCGAGGATTTCGCCGCCTGCAGTGCCCTGGTGCCTGCCGTCCACGATCACGGTGTTGTGGGCCATATCTGTGATCATCCACGGCCTGTTGGGATGGGGCCATCCGAGGTATCCCAGGTCGGTCACCATCTCTTTGCCGAAGTCCCAGTAGGCGATATTCAAACGGTCCGCGTGTCCGTGCCCGCTGCCCTTGGGCCCGAAGTCTATGAAGGCGGCTGCGTCCGACTTGCTCGAACCGGTACGCAGGATCGCCCAGCCCACACCCGGCTGCACCACGCTCTCCTCCGACGGGTTCCAGGGCTCCACGCCGCTGAAATCAAGGTCGGGGTCTCTCCGGAACAGCGCATATTCATCTCCGTACTCCCCCACCGAGCCGCCAAATGCCCAGGCCATCAGGCGCTTGTTGCGCTGTGTCGGGTACCAGAAATAGTTCGTTTCCGCGCGCCGTGAGGGATAGGCGGTTCCGAATGTCGAATCGTTCGTCGCAGGCAGGTATCCATCCGGCATGACATCTTTCGCGCCTGCAACCAGCATCTTCTCCATCAAAGGATGATCAAACAGGTCCAGGTTGTCGTAGCGGTCGTCGGCGGTGTACGAGGGGGGATCGGAGTAGCCCCGGAGCGCTTCGGGCGCCAGGTGGATCTGGTTCAGCGCCATCGATTCATACGCCGGGGAGGCCTCGGCCCAGTGTCCCTCGCGGGTGAAATACTTTTCGATGAAGCCGATGTAGCCCTCGGGGGGCTCAATCGCCCATGAAATGAACTCGTGGTCGCCGAGTATCAACCCGACAACGGCTCCCGCACCCATGGCGAACGGCCCGTCATTCACGCACGTCCCCCGGGGACTTGTCGCCGTCATCAGGCGCTTGAATTCCCGGAAGCATCCCTCTTCGATCGTCACCTTATCGTCCCGGCTGTACACGCCGCTGTTGTACGTCAGGTCATACGCCGTGGCGAGCTCTGTGAAGATGGTCGCATCAGTCAGCTTCCAACCGTGGAGCTTCCCGGACTGCAGGTCGCCGTAATCTTCGTAGTAGCGGAACCAGTCGTGCGCGATGTA
Source organism: Armatimonadota bacterium (assembly GCA_046483205.1). Taxonomy (GTDB): domain Bacteria; phylum Armatimonadota; class Zipacnadia; order Zipacnadales; family UBA11051; genus JBKHJK01. The sequence continues at coordinate 2,613 of JAWODS010000254.1, forward strand.
GTGCGGATAGACCTCCGCAAGCCGCAGCAGCACTCGTCGAACCGTCTTTGCGTACTTCATCTCACCGGTGAAAGCGTATGCCTTCCCGACGCTCCCGAGGCTGCGCAATTTCTTCAGGCGCTTATCGCGCAAGAGACCACTGAAACAATACAGGGTCGTGGGTCTTGTTCCGTGGTTCAGCCACTCTTTGCCCTCGTAGTACGTGATTTCCTGTGGCTCGCCCATCGGGTCGATGTACGTTTTGACAACATCTTCAGGATAATCAGGATTCGGCCAGGTGAACCCGCAGCTCCTGCACTGGAGTCTGTCTGTTTCATTGCCCCAGGCCATGAAGGTATTTGCGCCGCAGACCGGGCATGCTGCTTTGGAAAACGGGGTCTTATCGGGTATCCAATACGAAAGCTCATCATCCGGCAGCTCCACCCAGAACTTCGCTGAGGACCTCCACCCCTGCAGCACTCCTCGCGCCCACGGATGCCTGTCGATATTGCGTTTCGCTCGCTCGATATCCCCGGGCCTGTACAGCCCGCACGGATGATCGACATCTGCCGGTGGCTGCGGCGTCCGATCCCACATCGAGGCCAGTCCTCTCAATACCGTAATGTCATCGATGTAGCCGGTCCCGACATTGCCCGTCCAGCTATTCACATGCACCGTCAGGGTCGCCGTACCGTCCGGAACCTTGAAGTTTTTCCGGTGTGAGACCCACTCGCCGGTGCCCTCGCACCCCCATGACCGGCTCTCAAAGCGCTTCCCCTCCGCGTTCCACCACTCGACAAGCACACTCAACGTGTCGCCGCCAGTGCCGTAGTGCCACCAGCGCAATTGACCATACTCCCCCGGGGTTACATCAATATGAGGGCTGCGCAGTCCCACGGCCACCTCCGGATCATTGTCAGTGACCTTAAGGCTCAACCGCCCGCCGTGTGCGTGTTCCTCCGAAAGCTCCGATGTGTGCAAAGCTGTGAAATGCATCCAGCCATCAGGCAGTGTCGCATCGGCATCGGAGGCCGTCTCGAAATCCTCCGAGAAGAGCACCTCCAGTTCATCTGTCTGCTGGCC
>JAWODS010000323.1:0-3425 GCA_046483205.1 Armatimonadota bacterium
GCTCCACCCCACGGTTCAGGATACCATGTTCCGATTTCACGTGGCTTTGGTACCACGTTTTGCACTACATTGATCCGGACGAAAGCCGTCTGCTCCGGATCAATGTTGTGCGAAACGTGGTAACAAAGCCACGTGAAATCGGAACATGGTATCCTGAACCGTGGGGTGGAGCCCATGCAGACATGGTCAACCAGGGCTGGGCGATCCTCGAATAACGCAGGGGTAGTGCGTGTACAGTAAAAAGGGGAGCGGAATCTGATCCGCCCCCCCGTTGTTTATTGTCATGCTGCTGTAGCGATTAGTCCTGTTGCGGGGCCGGCGGGAGTTCGTCCCCGCGCTGCCTGAGATTCGCCAGCTGCTGCGCATAGGCGGGATCGTCAATGACATTCGTGGTCTCGTCGGGGTCTTTCGCCATGTCAAAAAGCTGCTCGGGGTATCCCTCTGCGGTGTATCGGACGTACTTGAGATCCCCCCGGCGAATCATGAAACATTCGCCACCATGATACCAGCTTATCAGCTCGCTGATCGCCTCGTCGCGCCAGTCAGTTTCTTCTCCTCTCATCAGTGGCACGAGGCTGTCGCCCTCGAGATCATCGGGCTTACTGACGCCGGCGAGGTCGCATACGGTGGGGAAGAGATCGAGCTGCGAGACGACCTCATCAACCCGCTGCCCGCCATTCGGATTGCGCGGGTCGTGGATAATCAGCGGCACCCTCGCTGAGCCGTCGTGGAATTGCTTTTTCTCCCAGCACCCGTGCTGGCCGAGCATCTCGCCGTGGTCTGCGAAGTAGATGATGATGAAGTCGTCCAGTATGTTGAGCAGCTCCATCTTCTCCAGCAGCATCCCGAACATCATGTCCGTGAACTCCACCTGGCCGTAGTAGGCCGCGGTGGCTCTCTGCACCTGTCGCTCGGTCACGTCCTCGCCGACTGTGGCGCTGTATTGAGTGTAGCAGGGATGGTCGCTGGGCGGCCCCTCGAGGTACGGATCAACACGGTTGAGGTAGTAGTTGAAAAGCTCCTCGGGACACTGGAACGGATAGTGGGGGTTGGTCAACGATAGAAACAGGCACAGGGGCTTATCAGAGCTGATCCTGTCGTAATAGGCGTTGGCGAAGTAGTCGTCGAGATACTGGCAGGCTCCCTTCGTCCACATCTGATCCCAGAACATCCGCCCCTGGTCCATGGTGGCTGTGCGGGCGTTTTGGACCTCGAGGATCGGCCCCCAGAAATAGCTGATACCCTTCTCGCGTTTTTCTTCGGCGCTCATGCCAGGCGGTTCGGCATCCTCCGCCAGCGGGGGAAGAAACTCGCCGGAAACATTCACATTCCCCATCGGCCGGCTCTGCCAGCCGTGGAGCTGGTCTTTATCCTCAAAGTGCATGTGGCCGAATGCCGTCGTATTGTACCCGTAGCGCCCCAGTTGTCCCGGAAAGGTCAGGATATCGCTGTCCCAGGGATCCCCGAACTTCGTACACCCGATCGTACGCGGGAGCTTGCCCGAATGAAAGGCCTGCCGAGTTGGTACGCACACCGGTGACGCGCAGTAGCAGTTGCTGAAGTACGTTCCGCGGTCGGCGAGATCATCGAGCACGGGTGTGCGAACCACATCATTCCCCGCCGCGCCGAGCACATCATAGCGCTGTTCATCAGACATGATCATAAGAATGTTGGGGTATGTCTCACGGTTCATTCTTTATTGTCTCCTCAATTCACAGTCGTCTATGCCAGCTTCAACGGGAAGTCCGACCCGATGTGTTCCGGCGCATCGGCCAGGCTTATGGTAAATCCTTCGCCCCGGCGTGTGAGCCTGATGCCGCTGATGCTTTTGTCACACTCCAGGACTGTCCGCCCGTCGTGTTGAATGCCGGTTACCCCGCAAGCTATTATTTCGTGCGGATCTTTGGCATCATCGAGCCACAGGCATTCGGCATCGGTCACGAAGCCGTCTGTCTGATATTCGCCGCTGCCGGGCGGGCTGAACAGGGCCGTATGTGTTGCGCCCTCGGAATGTACTGAGACACTGACAGAGCTATCGCGGCGATCCAGACGCTCGATCTGCACCTCTGGAGCCTCGTCCCGGCCGGGCTGGATGACCGTTTCGAAGGAGAGCGGGCAGGGGCCTGTGCGGGAAGCAACCATCGCCGCAGCAGGATGCTTTACACCGATGTGGCCTGAATACCACCCGTTGATCGGGTCTTCTTCGCCCTCGTGCACCTCCGCCCGAAGATGGTCGCCGCAGGCCGTGGCGATGGTCACTTCGGCCCCGTGGTCGTACTCGCTCATCAGGGTAGCTGCATCGTCATCGAAGGACCACCGCCCCGGTCGAAGATGCCAGTAAACCTGCGGAGTCTGTTCATCATCGGACACCACGAGATCGCGCACGAGCCAGTACCGCTGCTTGATGAACAGGACCTGTCGAATATGTCGGACCTCAGGGGCTTCGGTGAAACCTGTACGTTCTCCACGGGCATAATCGAAGTGCGGATGGATGACCATGTCCCCCTGCGAATCATTCAGAAGCTGGCTCTGGCCTCGGAGGGTCAGGCAGTTGTTGGCGCGCGCCTGGCACTGGAAGTACTCGGCGAAGTCATGCCAGGGGGCCTGCGGACTGGTGCGATAGCGGAACGCCGACGTGTTTGTCAGCAGCGTGCGCCCGTACGCGTAGGTCTCCAGGCTCAGAGCGTTCGGGTTCTGGTGACCGATGCCCACCGGTCCGGGGTCGAAAATCAGGTGCCAATCGTCCTCGTCCCAGCCGGTGCGCATACTCACCCAGCGGCTGTCGGGCAGAAATACAGAGGTAAATGACGGCTCCGTCCCTTCCTCGCCGCGGGTGCCCATATACAGCAACTCCGGATCATCAAACATGCGGGCGGCCTCGACGAAGTATTCGCTGTGATCAGCCCACTGAGAATCATTGAAATGGGCGACGGTGTTGTCCGGCTTGATCGTCTTCATGCCGGCCCTGACCGCCGTGTGGACGCGCTGGCGGAATGAATCGGGCAAAAGATCGCCGCGGCCGCGGTAGTCCATCCAGCGCATCAGCTCCATCGAGGAGCCCGGGACGCTGCGGTGATAGCCGAGTGACATCTCGGTGCAGGCGCCGTCCGGATAGTGCTGTTCGCCGAATGAATCGACAAGGTATCCTGTGCCCTCTTCAGCCCAGTCTTCAGCATCCCGCATTTCAGGCCAGCGCGTACCGGTCGCGGCGAGCGCGATGGCCTCGGTGAAGGCGTGATTGCCGTGATCCCAGCGGTAGCGTGTGAGGTATTCGGCGTGCTGGTGGACGGAGTAGAGGATCCATGCCCACAGCCGTGGTGGAAAATCAGGGTAACTCAGCAGGTATCTGAGAGCCCTCGGCCACGAACGGTTCAGGCGGCAGGCAACCTCCAGCGCTCGCCAGCCGCTGCGTTTGATCTGCCAGT
>JAWODS010000384.1:0-10437 GCA_046483205.1 Armatimonadota bacterium
AGCTGCACGCGGCACTTGACGATGATGCTGGCCAGGCGAATTGACACGGGGGGCTGCAATCGCAACACCATGCAACACACACGGGGGGAATTAGCAATGAAACTACATACGCTGATGACGTTTGCCGGTGGCCGACGTGGATCCGACGCCGACGAAAAAGGGCTTGAGTTTGCGCCCTGCAACGTGGCGGCAAATCCTGCCAGAGCTGCAGGCGGCCGTTGACGATGACGCACCTCAAACGTAACAGGCACACTGACACACGGCCCTGGGTGGGGCTGATGGACCGACAAACGGCGAAAATGATACACGGAGGGGGATTTGTATGAACCTAAACAGCACTATGACGGTTTGCCGGTGCCGGGGAGCGTGACGGCCTCGATCCGTCCACCTCGGACCTCTCCGGCCCGGCAATCTTTTCCGAGGTGAAGAACGTGGCAAAAACAAAAATACCACCGCATGACCAAAAAGCTGAAGCCGCAGCACTTGGCTCAATGTTTCTGGAAATGCATGAAGACATCGACGCCGCGAACGATGTAGCTGATTTCGTGCTGCAATCCCTCCGAGCCGACGATTTCCACAACGGCGCTCACAGACGCATATTCCAGGCGGCCCGTAAATGCCGGCAGGAGCGGAGGCAGCCGGTCAATATCCCTCTCATGGCAAACACCCTGGGGGATAGTCTCGAGACCGTTGGCGGTGCGGCCTATCTGAACGCACTGCAAAACGAAACCCCGAGCCAAGCCCTCCCGATGGTGCGGCAGTACGTGCAGACGATCCGCGAGAAAAGCGCATTCCGTGGCCTCATGGAGATCGGCGCGGACACATACAAGCAGGCCAAGGCCGAAAAGAGCGACCCCGGGCGGCTGGCCGATACTCTACAGCAGAAGGCGCGTAAAATCCGCAACCGGGCAAAGGCCGATGTGACCGCCCCCGACCTCGTGGGATACGACGAGATCGGCGAAAACGTCTCAGATACGAAATGGCTGTGGAAAAACTGGCTTCCCCTCGGGCACCTGTCTATGCTCATGGGGCCGGTGGGCGCAGGAAAGACCTGGGCGGCCCTGGCACTCGGAGCCTGCGTCACCGATTGCAGGCCGTGGCCGGATACCTCCTCTGGACCCGTCGAAGGGCGGTCCGTGATTTGGCTTGACTATGAAAGCGGCCAGGCGGCCCTGGTTGACCGGATGGAGCAGGCACAGATCACATCGGAGCGGTTCAAGGGTATTTCGCCGGATGATATGGCCTCCGAACCGTACCTGAACGATCCCGAAGCCCCGGATATTCTCCGACACTGGATCGGGCAGCACAACGCACCGCTTTTAATCATCGACTCCCTCCGGCACGCATTCGCAGGCACCGATGAAAATGACAGCCGAATTGCCAGCTACATGACACCCCTCGCACAGGTGGCCGCCGATACCAACACAGCCATTCTGATTATTCATCACACCACCAAGCGGCAGGACCGCACGCTGGACAAAGAGACGTGGATGGTGGACACCGAAAGCGCCCGGGGATCATCCGCGATCGCGGCACTGACCCGCAGCGTCATCGGCGTGGAGAAACCGGATGCAGGCACCGATACCCTCCGGCTCCGCGTCACAAAATCCAACTATGCTTCAAAGCCAGACCCCGTGGGCTTCATAATCATGGATCACGACGATGACAGCACATCTCTGCAGTGGTGTGAGGCCCCGTACAGACCCGTCGAACTGAGGCCGCGTGAACAAGCCGCCGAATTCCTCCGCGTGAAGCTGCAGGATGGCCCGCAACCCTCTGCAGACCTGCGGGAAAAAGCCTCCGAGCAGGAGATCGCCCGCAATACGCTATACCGGGCGGCCAAGGACATCCAGGTGGTGAAAAAAGATGGCCTCTGGGGCCTTCGCAGCTACCGGAAGGAGACGTGAGAACGTGGGAAGTGGGATATTGGGAATAATATGGGATTATGGGAACGGCCTGTTTTCAGAGTGCCGTGAGCCTCGGTGCCTCCGAACGGTTCCCAGATTCCCAGGAGGTAAAATGCGATTCCCAGATTCCCAGTTCCCACGATTCCCAAGACGGAAAAGGTGGGAATCGGTGATTTGGTGACTGCGCTACTTTCGTACACCCGTTCTACCGCTAACAAGCGAAATCCAGCACTCTGCCGGTGTAACTGGCCTTCACGTTTTTCAGTTTGCGCAGGTTTGCGGATTTCGGTTTGTGCAGGTTTGTAGATTTCGGCGAGGAGACCAGCAATCACCGGGCGTCACACGGCTTACAGAGACCGCAACAGGGCAGGAGGTCGAAACCGACGATGGATCGATCAGACGAACACAGTGAGACCGTCGGAGAGCTGGTCAAGCGGTGTCGGGAAGAGCGGTGGTGGTATCAAAACGACACTGCACAGAGGCTGATGATCTCCACCCGGTATTTGCAATACATCGAAGCCGGCGAACGCGTGCCCGGCCCGATGACCATGTACCAAATCGGCAAAGTTTTCGACATACCGGACTGGAGGCTCAGAGAGGCACTGGAGGCAAGCCGTGCGGAGCGCCGACGTCGAAAACAGGAGCAGTGATTGTTCGTACGTTGTTCGTGCATTGTTCGTCAATTTCTGCATCGTGGATGTAGGAAATAGGGGGAGGGGGGCGGCCCGTGTGTCACTCAGATGTCACCCGATTGTCACTGTATTTGAGTGGTGACCGGGGCCGGTGGCGGGATATGCCAACAGCCGTGGCCGCCGGTCCTGGCAACGGCGAACGGTTTCCGAGCGGATCAGCATATTTGAGAGCACCCAAAACGAGACAAAACCGGCATAGGCGGCAACGTGAAGGCAAACACTATCGGCGAAACAGACCCGGAGTTTTCTGACATATGGCTCAAAAATTTCGAGCACATAGTCTAGTCCCGCCGGCCGCCAAATCTAAATATAGGGACCCATACTCCTTGAGGGTATCAGAGCGCAAAAATCAGGCTTTCAGCCGGAGCATAGCACGCGGCGAGGAGGGCGGGACAGGCGATTTTAGGCATAGGGCTAGACCCCCGGGCGAAATCTGTGGGAGGAAACGATTTTTCCTTCCTAACGTCCACCCACACCCGCCCACCGGGAGCCACAGGAGCCTTTCTAAGGCCCGGCGGTCCCACCGCAAAGAAGCGCCCGCCGGTTTCGCCGCAAAGTGTTTCCAAGACACACAAGAAGAGCCAGGGGTATTCCAGCAAATACAGCACACCAGAAGGCAGTGACATGGACATCGAGGAGTTTGAGACATGGCTGGAAAAGCTTGTGGACACACAGCGAAATGAACCCGGTGGATTTTACTCACCGACGGTGGATAAACCGTAGTGCAGAATTTCGTTGTAATACTATTAACCTTGACGGCCGTCGCGCGTCTGGGGTTGTTTGTCGCGGCGAAGGTCCGGTACGAGAATGTAGATGGCAGGGATGATGAATAAAGGGAGAAGAATAAGCCAATGATACGGCTCCTCCATTCTGGCGAATATGATCCATGTAACCATATAGGCGGCACAGGTTAAGGTTGCTGCCTTGAGAAACGGGGGTAATTCTCGGACTTTCACCAAAGCTATCAGGCCAAGTGGGATAAAGGTAGTCCCGAAGCTGACAACGGGGTGGAAAAGATTCCCCGATTGCAGGATGTATTTGAAGGTGTCGATATTGCGTATTATTCCGGTAAATAGGTCGCAATAGTAGGGCCGCACTCCAATGATTGATATGCTAATTGCACGGATAGCAGCAAAAACAAGAATACTGCCAATAGCTATATAAAGCCGAGAGGAGACACGTCGGTTCAACAGCCACCAGATACCAGCGACTGCCCCAATGATTAAAGCATCCTCCCGGTTTAATAGAGCAAGGGGGAAAAGTATTGCCAAAATACCGCTGCGCTCCTCGCTGAGAGCCCAAAGACAAGAGAATGTTAGTATCATGGCCAGGAACATCTCCAGTCCGCGTGCTATGAGAGGAGGGTAATGAGGGCCCGACGTAACGACTATAGCACAGAGCACAACAATCAATGCACCAGTTGGAGAAAGCCATTTTTGCGAAAAAAAGAATAGGAGCACCCATGAGCCCCATATCAGTAACAACAAAAGTGCCCAGAATATGATGTGGGGACAGGGCGACAGAGACACCAGAAGGCTGACCAACGCGGACAGGAGACGGTAAGCTTCAGGTGTGTAGAGGTGAACGTTTTCCATTGTCGGTTTTGACGGTACGGGAACTTTGTCTTTCCAAAGTTGCCAAGTCGTGAGGTCGGCTTTAATTTCATCTTCAGGATACGACGGGGCTTGTGAGTAGCTAATTCGGCCTACCATCTGCAGGCTGGCTACAAGACAAATTGCCACTGTGGTCCAGGTCAATAGTCCTTGTTTCATGGCTTTAGATGCTCTCCGATTTCTGCACCGAGAGTAAATGGATTTTCCGGCGTGTGTCGCTTGCGTCCTATGCCACCGCCTTCTTCGACGGTCGGAATGCTGCATATTCTAACACAACATCTGTACCCGTTTCAGGGGGTAAGGTCAATCCGAGTTTGCGCATCAGTGGAAAGGGACTTCAGGCCAACAGCCAACAGCAAACGACAGCCGAAGATCGCCGGCGCAAAACCATAAACACTCGTGATCTCGGAGACGTGAAACCAAACGGTTAGAGTGATAAGAATGCCAAAGCGAAAAGCAGACTGGGAAGCCGTGGAACGGGAGTATGTGACAGGGGACGTCACGTACGCAAAGCTCGCAGAGAAACATGGGGTAGTAGCAAGCACTGTAAGAAGTCGTGGCGCCAAGGGAAATTGGGGCGCCAAGCGTGACGCCTATCGCGACAAAGTCAATACAAAGTCAATACAAAAATCCCAGGAAAAAATTTCCGAACAAATTTCGGAAATCATCCTGGACACGGCACAGATTAACGAGGATGCGGTTAAACGCCTGCACCGGGAAATACTCGATGATGACAACGTGCCGAACTCGCTTGAGGGCGTAGCAAACGCCCTGGACAAAGCGCTCCGAACCCATGAATTTCTGACCGGCGGTGCGGACAGTCGGGAGGAACACGTACACAGTGGCCCAGGCGAAAACGTTATGCGACGTGGACTGGAAGAGCTTGTCAAGCGAATACGGCGAGGAGAGGAAGACTACAAAGATGACGATCACGACAATCAGTGAGAAAACATCCCGGAGGTGTCGAATATAAGTGCCGGCGCACACAGCGAAGATAAAAAGCGTCGATCTCGCGCACAGCAGCCAACAAACAACTGGGATAGGGTCCCGGTCACCATCATTGACGAGAGGACCGGCGAACGTATTGAAGCGGCATTTGTGCCGGCAGAGGAGCTGGAGGATGAGGAAACCGATCGGCCGGGACAGTAGTGCCGGCAATCGGCCATTCCCATAGCAGGCCTACCGCAGACAAACCACGCGCACTCTTTACAACAGCAGGGGACATGATCCATGAGAAAGATATGGGGCACAACACCATTCGCACAGTGGCTGAAGGAGCAAAGACACCGTTTGCATCTCCTGCAGCGGGAGATGGCTGAACTGTGTGGTGTATGCACTCGCCAATATCGCCGCTGGGAGTGTGGGGAATGTGAGCCAAACGTCATTAACGCCCGGAAGATCGCCCAGGCGGTGGGCGTTGACGAAGATGTTGTATTTGACCTGCTGGACCAATGAAAGCATATGCCCTATTGCTGCCCTATTGATGCCCTACTGTGGGCTTTGGGTGGCAAATGTCAAAGAGGTGCCGGCAGTCGAGAGCGAACCGAACTGACGGCCTTACCAGCGGAGGAGATGGAAGACAATGGCGAAGACGGGACGGAAGACGAAATTGACGGCTAAATTACAGGATGAAATCTGCGGGCACCTCGCATCGGGCTGCTATGCAGTGACGGCGTGTGAGCTGGCCGGTATTTCCGAAAGCACCTTTTACAACTGGCTTGAGCGGGGTCGCGACGGCGAGGATCCCTTTCTGGAGTTTCTGGAGTCCGTAAAAAAAGCGGAGGCCCAGGCTGAGGTGAAGGCCCTCACCATCATCCAGAATGCCATGGCCGATGACTGGAAGGCGGCTATGACGTGGCTGGAGCGCAAGTTTCCCGATCGATGGGCGCGGCGAAAGCCCCTGGATGTTGCAGAGGCCGAACCTGAACAGGAGGAGGGTAAACCGACCGGCCCTTCAGCCGAGGCGCGAGAACGCGGGATGCGCGCTTTAATGGAGCGCGTTTTGGCTGGAAAGCGAATGGAGGAAAAGGCCGGTGAACACGACCAGCCAAACCCGTGAGGTTTCCGCAACCGGCGAGGGCTGCGGAAAAGAAGAAATATCGCGTATTACTACAGAAAATGTTTGACAGGTCGTTTCCCCGGTTATATACTTCGTAAAATACTGCAGAAACCGAAGTAAACCCGGGAGGCGACCGAAAATGAGCAAAAGAGCACAGGAGGCGTTGACGGTGGAGGAACTGGAAGCCCTGCTGGATGCAATCAATGACCGAAGCCCGACCGGGAAGCGCAACCTGGCACTTCTCACACTCATGGCCGATACCGGCCTGCGGATCGGCGAGGCGCTTGACCTGCAGACCGGCGATCTCGTGAAAGAGCACGGCCAGCTCGTGGAGGTCAAGGTGCGCAACGGGAAGGGCGGCAAAGCGGCGAACGTGGCGATCACGCAAAGAGCGGCCGTCCGCCTGGCGGCGTGGCTTGAGGCCCGGGAGGCTCTGGGGATCGACAACGGCGCGGTATTCTGCACAATATCACGTGGCACTCGGAAGCATCCGAAGCGCGGCCAGAACGGTTTCACCGGCGAAATGACGGAGACCGAGCTGGAGCCTGGTAAGCCGATTTCGCCGTCATACGTGCGGCAGCTCCTAAATCGGCTTGCGGACCGCGCGGATATTGAGGCACGTGTGACGCCACATACCCTCCGACACACCTTCGCGACACATCTTCTCCGAGAAACCGGGAACCTGAAGCTGGTGCAGCAGGCTCTCCGGCATTCGGATGTGAGCACCACCGCACGGATCTACTCGCACCTGACGGACAAAGACGTGGCTGAGGCAGTGCGGAACCTGCGGGCCGAAGAGCCGCCTGTCCGGGGTGAGCCAGAGGACCTGGCGGCCCAGGTACTTGAGGCGCTTCCGGCCGCGGTCCGGGACGCCCTGGGTGATCTAATGAACCCTTCGGGCGACTGAAAACGACGAGAAAGCGTTCTAACGGCCTGTTTTCTCGGAGACGGGCCAGAACCTCAGGCGATCAGACGATCTATGACACGCAGAACGGACACGGCAGGAAATGACAACCGGACGGACACCGTCCCCACGAGTAACCGAAACGAGCAGTGTTGACCGCCGGCAGGTATCCCTAACAGTTTATCGAAGGTATTCCTGACAACTGCTTGCTCAGTCAATTCATCCAAGAAGCTTCCTGGGCAGTAGTGGGCGGCTGGCCAGCAAACAGCACCGGCCGGGCTACGCCCTCCCTGCACCCATACAGCGAAACAACAACCGCAACTCTCTCACTCTGACTAGTCCACAAAATGGGGGGAGGTCAACCGTAACCCATCGGGGGGGTCCCAAATGAAACAGGATGCTGCTACTGAGGCTGCGCTAGACTATGTCCGCAAATGTCGTGAGGAGGGAATATCGGATCACCAGATTGCTAGTGAACTATGCGAGGCGGATTGGGACGACGAAACTATAGAGGACCTTCTTCGCCGTGCCGAATCGCAAGAAGCGCAAGCCGAAGGTGAGCCGGAGTCTCGTGAGACACGGCAGGAGGACGCTGTGTTTAGAGGCGTCGTGGTAGCAATCGTGGTTGTGGCGGTTGGGATTGTCCTCTGGTTGGGACCGTATGCCAGTGATACGTCTTCGTCGCAGACACAAGGTCCGGCTCCAGCTGAGGCACCTAAGAAAGATGTGGCAGATACACCCCAACAACAAGCAAATACTTCGGATACAGCCAGGCAGGAGAGTGCGGAGCACTCCACATCCGAAGAAGCAAATGAGACGTCTGATACGTCCTCGCCACAGACACAGGGGGCGACTTCAACTGAAGCTCCTCATTCGACCACACCGGACGACGATAAAACAACAGAGGCTTGGGTTATGGCAAAAGAGTTTGTAAAGGAGGGCCTCAAGTCACCCGGCACGGCAGACTTTGGCAGTGTGTGGGGAGGCGATTGGCAGAGCACCGACGACTGCATAGAACATATTGGTGACGGCAAGTATCGGGCCGAAGGATGGGTCGATGCAGAGAATACGTTTGGAGCTACTGTTCGGATTGAATTCGTCTGCGAGGTTGAACACGTGGGCGGTGATGAATGGCAGTGCAATTCCCTCGATTTGGAGCAACGTGAGTAAAAGGAATGGGGAATGTTTTCGCACAGGCGCCGGTGGACTGGTAGCCGAACGCTTAGAAAGCCGTAGGATCGGCGGCGCAGATCAGGGCGGGCGATGCCCTTGCCAGGGTTCGGAGACGGCAACGGGCAGCACAGGGGGGCGCGAGAGACAAAACTGTGGGCAAAGACTGGCCGGGGTTGGCAACATCTGGCCAGGTTTTACCCTCCGAGCTATCGGGCCTATTCTACCAGAAGTCCCCGATCAGCCAATTGATTTCTAAAAAAGGAGGATGTTGTGGATGGAAACAGCTTCTTGCCCATACGGAGGGGAAGCAACAATTATTCTTACTAAAATCGGTGGCGTTCTACATGGCAAGTGTCTCTTCTTTGAAATGGTCCACAAGGTAGTAGGTAGGGGATGTCCTGAACCCAAGCTATGTAAATTGCGCCACGGTAATTGGACTGCAATAGACAAAGATCCGGGGCAGCCAGATGCTTAGAAAGCCGCAGAAGCGGCGGCGCTGTGAAGCCACAGAACGCTTAGTTTTCACACCGGTAAGGGCATAAAGCATAGGCAGATAGACGCAAACCGGGAGGGCACTACCATGCCACAGACAGACATCAAATTGACAAACCCACCTGTCCGAGAAATGCTCTGGGAGGCGATTGAGGAGCTGGGCAGTCCGACGACGAATGTGGCTGTGAGGGACTGGATAGAGGCTCACTACCCGGGGACCAACCGAGACACGATCGACGCCACGCGAACCATATGTACCGTCAACCAGCCGTCGCGAATTCACTATCCAGAGAACTCCCGACCAAGGGACTGCGACGATCCCCGATACGACTTCCTGTACTGTCCATCACGGGGGTGGCTTGAATGGTATAAGCCGGAGACGCACGGCATATGGAGCATCAAACAGGACAGCGATGGCAATCTCGCGATCTGCTGCGATGACGGAGAACTGATTTACCCAAAGCGACGAGGGCCCACGACAGACAGGGAGCCTACTCCAAGGCAGCCCAGGGCGGCCATCCCGATCACACAGGAACAGATCGATGCCGCCGGGCGCCTGCATGATCTCCTGTCACAATGGCCGACTACAGACAGAGCGTTCGAGATGCTCAATGAGCGCTTCCCGGACTTCGGACGCGAGGCCACGATCATCAAGTGTGCGGCCATCAACGACCTCTACTCGACGAATGTGTTCGCGATCTGGCGCATGGCCGAGCACATCGTTAAGGTAATGGAGGACACGCCAGATGACCCGGATGAACTGGCCGAAACAATCGCCTGTCTGCCTGACGCCGATGGCAACTGCGCGCGGCATCACTGGAGCTTCACATCGAAGTTCTGCCACTTCTTCATAGACGCCGAAACCTTCCCGATCTACGACTCATACTGCTGCAACATGCTCGCCCATCACCTGGGTCGCGGCCGGTGCATGTCAGATTCATCCAACCCGTACCGCGCTTTCAAGCAGAACCTGGAGCAGTTGCGTGAGCTGTCGGACGTGTCGGCATCCCTGCGCGAGATGGACCAGTATCTGTGGTTGGTGGGTCAGTACCGAGAGTGGCTGAAGAAGGGCGAAGATGCCCACATCAACGGCGAACTGCTCGGTCTCTTCGACGCCCCGCCATCGCCCGACGCCCGCTTGGATCTGGCCATGTTGGTTGGGGGTGCATGATGGCACACGTGCCAGGGATGGCGCATCTCATCTCCGACTTCGAGGCGCTGCATGCCCGTCGCCGCGCGGAGTCTCTCGCTGTCCGACGCCGCAGGGAAGATACGGGCTCTACTATCTCTGTATGCCGACTGCCCAAGTCTGCAGCTGGCAGGCACCGTGAGACCCGCTGCGGGCCCTGGCCGGGGCTTATAGTACCGTCGGAGGAGTAGGCGGCGCTGTGAGGCGATTTAAGCGCCTGTTTTCTTTGAGACAAGCCAGAAGGCTTAGGGAATCATGCAGGATATGACACGCAGAACGGACACGGCAGGAAATGACAACCGGACGGACACCGTCCCCACGAGATGACGGGCCAGGCTATCAACGTGACCGGCGGCCAGGAGATGCATTAGAAAGACTGAAAAGAGGACAAGGATGCCGAAAGCCGTG
>JAWODS010000212.1:0-7094 GCA_046483205.1 Armatimonadota bacterium
GAACGCCATCCTCAGGGCATACATAAACAGCCTTTCCTTTAACAGTCAGGAAAATGCCATTATCGTTATCGATACCATCCTCTGTGAGAAGTCCAAATTGTACCGCTTTAGCCCTCTTATGGTCTGATTTTTTGAGTTTCCCCTCTAGGACTGGACATTCCACGCGGAGCATTTCACACCGTCACCGCACCCGAGCACTGCGCGTGGCCGAATCTCACGCTGCTGCCCGGAGGAGAAATTGGTGCGGTGATTCACAATCAGCCCAGCCACGGAGGCATGGAGGCCGATGTGGAGCTGTGGGTGAGTGAGGATACTGGGGATACGTGGGGGCTGCGAAGCCGCATCACAGATCACAAACCCGGCACAAACCGGATGAACGTCGCTGCGGGCCTCAACGCCGATGGCGAGATGGTTGTGCTGTGTTCGGGCTGGAACCTCGACAAACTCGACCGCACCGTCGTGGAAAGCGATGTGCTGGCCCCGCAGGTGCTCATTTCCTCCGATGGCGGCCACACCTGGGAGCTGGTCGGAGAGATGCCGCTTCCTCCGGACACCAATAACTGCATCCCCTTCGGCGACGTGGTGGTCAACGGCGAGGAGCTGGCAGTAAGCTGCTATGCCGCGTGGTATGAGGGCGGGCGGCTGGTCCGGAACTCCTCATTCATCGCCCGCAGCCACGACGGCGGACGCACATGGGGCGATTTCAGCACCATCGCCGAAGACAACTTCAATGAAACGGATATCATCATTGGCGATGACGGGCGCTGGCTGGCGGCGTGTCGCAGCCGCTACGGGCCCACAGATGTCCACGACCCCACAATCCGCTCGCAGCCAACCCTGCAGTTGTACACGTCCGATGACTATGGTCGCACGTGGCGAAAGGGCGCCTGGCTGACGCGCCCGAGCCAGCACCCGGCACACCTCACCGGCCTCGCGGGCGGCACGATACTGCTGACCTACGGCTCGCGCACTGAAGAGCTCTACGGCGTGATGGGCCGATTGAGTCCCGACGGCGGGCGAAGCTGGTCTTCGCCATTTGTCATCATCGGCGGGCTGGACAACAGCGATTGCGGCTACCCGTCGGACGTCCAGCTCGACAGCGGGGACATCGTGACCGCCTACTACGCCAAATCGGCGCCGTGGTGCCAGCGTTACCACATGGGCGTGGTGCGCTGGACGCCTGAAATGGTCGGTGTGGAGATTGGTTGAGTGAGCTGAGCGCGACGTGTATGCGCCGGGTATTTGTCTTGATTTTCTGGGAGGGCAAACCATGTCATATACGCTGGACATTCCACGCGGAGCATTTCACACCGTCACCGCACCCGAGCACTGCGCGTGGCCGAATCTCACGCTGATGCCGGGTGAAGAGATCGGAGCCGTCATCCACAACCAGCCCAGCCACGCGGGAATGGTCGGTGACGTCGAGCTGTGGGTGAGTGACGACGCGGGGGAGACCTGGCAGATGCGCAGCCAGGTCAGCGATCATGAGCCGGGGCATGTGCGGATGAATGTCGCGGCGGGGCTCAACCAGGATGATGAGCTTATTGTGCTGTGCTCCGGGTGGAATCTTGACCGCAAGGGCCGCCAGACGCGCGCCGACGATGTTGATGAAGCGCTGGTGTACATCTCCTCCGACGGCGGCCATACATGGGAGACCGCCGGTGAAATGCCGCCGCCTCCGGGCACCATCGGCTTCACCCCGTTCGGTGACATCAATATCGCGGGAGACAGCCTCGTCGTCGCCGGATACACCCGCGAGTTTGCTGATGGCACCATGATGGGCACCGACGCCCATATCTACCGCAGCGACGACCGGGGCCGCACCTGGAAGCACATCACCACCATTGACGATGGCGATCATAACGAGACCGATCTCCTGGTGCAGGATGACGGCCCGTGGCTGGCCTCCGTGCGCGTGGGCGACCGGGCGAAACATCCGGGCTATGACCGGCATAAAAACGAGCCCTATATTGTCCTGTACACATCTGAAGATGAGGGTGAAAGCTGGCAGCAGAAGCAGCGCCTCACCCGTCCCAGCCAGCATACCTCCCACCTGCTGGAGCTCGATGACGGCCGCGTCCTTTTAAGCTACGGCTCTCGCATGTCGGAGATGTTCGGGGTGGTGGCGAGAATTAGCGAGGATCAGGGCGAAACCTGGTCGCAGCCGTTCAAGCTCGTCGGCGATTTTCTGTCTCGCGACTGCGGCTACCCTTCGGACGTCCAGGTGGGCAGTGGCGACATTGTGACGGCGTATTATTCGGAATCATCCCCCTGGTGCCAGCGCTATCATATGGGCGTTTTGCGATGGAACCCGGACATGATTGATATCCGGATGCCGGGAAAATCGTGAGCCCGGGCAGGTGGTACAACCGGCCGGGAAGAATATCATTGGGTGTAAGGCATATCATGTAAATCTGCATGGGGATAAGGGGTTGAGACAGATGAAACGGGGTTTTACACTTATTGAATTGCTGGTCGTCATAGCGATCATCGCCATCCTGGCGGCGATATTGTTTCCGGTGTTCGCCAGGGCTCGCGAGAAGGCGCGGCAGAGCGCGTGTCTGAACAACTGCAAGCAGATGGGACTTGCCTTCAACATGTATCTGCAGGACTATGACGAGACGCTGCCGTTCGCCTGCATTCGCTACGAATCGGCCGCTGTCCGCCCATGGCATGGTGGGAGCAGCACGGTCCACTGGTGGCCCGACGAGTTGTTCCCCTACGTCAAAAACCACCAGATCTTCTACTGCCCAAGCAATGGTGAGGATGCCATCGGTTATGGCTACAACGTTCGTCTCGGATACTACGGCAACCATCCGACACGTTCCGGTCCTATTTACGACGGGGTGAAGCTGGCCGATATTGAGTACCCCTCCCAGACAGTGTGCATCGCCGACCGCCACGAAGGGGACTACCCCAGCAGCTCATGGTACCGGCTCTGGAACAGCAGCATGAATAACCCCGACCGCTGGACGACCATCCACAACGGAGGGCTGAATATCGTGTTCTGTGACGGGCACGCCAAATGGTACAAGCCCTCGGCGGCGATGCAGGTGTCTGCCGGTGGGAGCCTGTATTACTACCCCGATCCTGAGGAATAGCGACCCCCGCGGTTTAACACACAAAAGCCACCGGCTCCATTGCCGGTGGCTTCAAACACTTCGCGACACTGGTGCTCAGAGCAGCTCGCTGAGATCGGCCACGAATACTCTGCGGCTTTTCTCCACAAACACGTTGAAGGTCACGAGGGTGTGTGAGTAGTCCCACGCCGGATGCGGATCAACCCGGAGCTGGTTGTTCTCGACGTTATGCTCCGGGGCTACATTTGCGCGAACCACGTTCTGAGAGGTCTCTTCCTGCAGGTCGAGCAGGCGGATAGGGACCGTGCCGTCGCCCCAGCCGAGCCGCCCCTTTTCATACACGTCGGTGACGATGTGGCGCATATCGGGGTGCATCGCCGGGTGGCCGGAGCCCTCTAGTTCCTCCGACAGAAGCCCCCAGTTGCTGCCATCGTACCGCACCTGGATCATCCGCATCACCTCATCCACCGTCAGGTTCATCATCACGCGCTGGCTGTCAGGGCACCAGTTCGGATGATGGCCCCGCACGCGCCATTTTTCAAACGGAATGGCCATATAGATTTCGCTTCCATCGGGCCTGCACGTAACCACCGCCCGCCCCATTGCACCGTCCTCATCATGAGGAAGCCATCGCCAGACGAACTGGATGCGCTCGCCGTCCGGGCTCCACTTCACATGAAAGCCGTAGAAATTTCCGGTCTCCGCCATCTCCGGCTCGATGTGGTCCTCAAGCGCATCGGCGATCTGCCTGTGGCTCACCGCCAGATGTGCCTCACCGGTTTCTGTGTCGGTGACATAGATGCCGTCATCGTCGGCGGCCCCGTGATTTTGTGGCACATATTCCTCCGGCGCCACCACGCCATATCCCGCCTGCGTCGCACCCGTCCGCAGCAGGCACGAGCTTGCCAGGTATTTGCCGTCCGGTGACGCCATATAAACGGTTCCGTCCAGCGGCACGGCTTCTCCGGTGGTGACATCCACCTTCATCGCAAACGGCTGCCAGGTGGCCGTATCCATGTCATTGAAGAAAAGCTGCTCATCAGATGCTCCCCACTGGGCGTGAGCGCCCATCTGCGTGTCCCATCCGAAGGTTTCGAAGGCCAGCTCCACGTCGCCAGTTTGGAGGTTGATGACCACCACCTCCGCCGGCTCACCCGGCTCCGGGGGGTGGCTTTCATCCAGCATCCGAGTGACCGCCATGTAGCGTCCCGAGGGGCTGATGGGGGAAGTGTCAAAAAAGCGGTGGAAGCAGCCCTCGATAGATGGCGTGATGCACCATACCGGCACATCGGGGTCATACTCGGTATATCTCGGGAAATTGTCCGAAAGTTCCGGTCGCATACTCCTCGTCCTTTCCGTAACCGGGCATTAGCTTCGCGCTATTGAATTACTTCGGCCATATACACATCACAGGTCCCGCGCCGGTCGGAGGTGAACAGCACCCACCGGTCATCGGGTGAGAATATCGGGTGGGGGTGACTCATCTGCGTCTCCCAGGAGGTGTCATGGCGGCAGAGCCTGCGCACGTGACACCAGCCCTCCTCGTGGGTGATCAGGCCCATCCAGTTGCCGCCATCCTCGTCATCGGGCCCCAGGTACGCGCCGTCGCCGACCACCAGGGAGTTGTCGCTGTTACTCTGGATGTGGCTCGCCCGGTGCTCGCCGGGCCAGCGGTACTGCCGGATCCAGGTGCCGTCGGGGCGGATGAAGCAGTCGAAGGTCAGCATCTGCCCGCCCGATTCGACGCTGCACTGAAAGCCGACCTCGCCGGTTTGCGTGAAATATTCATGCCCGACGGATTCGCCGCAATGCTGGTGATACAGCGCATGAGCGGCCGCGGGCGTTTCATTCACATCCACCGTCCACATCCGCTGCTGAACCTGCGCCCACCGCCCCTCATGACAAAACATGATAATATCCGGATCATGGGGGTGGATACAGACGTGGCTGATCCAGGCGTGCTCGCCCCAGCAGGCCAGGGCGTCGCCGCTTTCGGTCTCGATACGCATGACCACACAGGAAGGTCTCCGGAAAAACCGCTCCTGCATGGTGCTGTAGATGACCCCGGTTTCAGTGCTGAGCTCCAGCTCCGGCTGGTAGGCGCAGGCGATGTGGCTGCCGTCGGCGGTGATGGTAGGCAGGGCCAGCCGGAAGCCCTCGGGGCATTCGTACAGCACGTCTTCCTCGAACGTATCCAGCCGCACCGAGCGGATCTGGCGACCCGCGCAGACATAGGCAATTTCCTTCTCCGGATGCACTGATGCCAACTGCGGGTTCAGACCCTCGGAATCTGTGAGCTGAACGATTTTTCCCGTATCCAGCTTTAGCATGTGAAGCTGGGGGGAACCGCTGCGGTGTGAGCCGAAGACAATCCGCTCGCCGTCCCCGGTGAAACTGGTGGAGGTGAAGTACAGGTGGTGGTCGTGGGCGTCGCTGCCGGTCAGCCGCTTCACCCGTGCACCGGTCTCATCCTCGACATATTCCTCGATCTCTGAAGGCCACGTATCGCCTCGTGCCATTGTGGATGCTCCTTTTTTCGACAATTCCGGGCCGCTGAACAGTAGTTACGGACAGGCGCGGCTGTGACCTCCCCCGATTTCATCTGACCCGGTTCAGAACCAGCGAAAAAGACGGGAGAAAAGCCAATTGCGCAACCTTTAGCCGCGTCAACTTTCTAAAGTCAATAAGTGCTTACGAATCGTCTGTGATAGGAGCTCCCGTTTTGGCCATTCCCCTGATTGATTTGAAGTCGGAGTATCTTGAGTTGCGTGAGGAAATACTGCCGGCGATAGATGATGCTCTGGAGTCCATGCAGCTTTTCCTCGGCCCCAATGTCCAGGCCCTGGAGCAGGAGTGGGCCAACTTCTGCGGCAGCAAGTATTCCATCGGCGTCTCGAATGGCACCGAGGCTCTCGGACTCGCGCTGCGGGCCATGGACATCGGTCCCGGCGATGAAGTCATCACCGTCTCGTGGTCCTTCTTCGCCACCATCGAGGCCATCATCCACGTCGGCGCGACACCCGTCTTGGTGGATATCGATCCGGACACCTACTGCATGGATCCGGCGGCGCTGTCGGATGCGATCACCGACGACACCACCGCGGTCATACCCGTTCATGTATTCGGACACCCCGCGGATATGGACGCTATCAAAGGAATATGCGAGCCGCGGGGCATCGGGATTCTGGAGGACGCCGCCCAGGCCCACGGCGCCGAATACCGCGGGCAGAAGGTCGGCTCCATCGGTGACGCCGGGGCCTTCAGCTTCTACATGTCCAAAAACCTCGCCGGGTATGGCGAGGGCGGCATTGTCACCACCAGTGACCCCGTCATCGAGCAGAATGTACGCAAGCTCAGAGACCACGGGCAGGACGGCGCGGGGGCGTTCAAGTGCATCGGCTACAATGCCCGGCTGGACGAAATCCAGGCGACCATCGTCCGCATCAAGCTCCAGCGGCTCGCCGACAACAATGAAAAACGCCGCCAGAATGCCGAACTCTACAACGAGCTTCTGGCTGATGAAGACCTGATCCTCCCGACCGTCGCCGAGGGCTGCACGCACGTCTATCATCTCTACACGATCCGCAGCGACAGGCGCTACGCCATCGCCGAAGCCCTTGATGCCAGTGACATCGGATATGCGACACATTACGCAAGGCCGCCGCATACACACCCGGCCTGTGAGCCCCTCGGTCTGGGGGATGTCGAGCTGCCGGTGACCGAGCGGCTCGCCGATGAGGTCATATCACTGCCCATGTATCCCGAGCTGTCCGAAGAGCAGATCCGGGAGGTCTGTGAGGTCGTCAAAAGCGCGCTGTGACGACAATTCAGACCCGGAGCTGTTTTCGCACTGCATCCGCCCGCACTCATCCGGGCGGATAACCTTTTGCGAGAAGGAGTTTGGCTTGCGCGCTCGAAGTTGTCGAGGAGCTGGATAAGTTCGTTGTCTGGGAATCTTTCGCACATGAGCCGAGTACTCTCGTCGAGAGGGCCAGGTTGTTGCGGAGGCTGGGT
>JAWODS010000242.1:0-27602 GCA_046483205.1 Armatimonadota bacterium
CCAAAGCCCGCCTGCCATGTTCCGACCGGTGGCGTAATATCAGCTCTGGCCGCTCCTGCGCTTATCATGCATTTTCTCCTTTCATTTACCCGGCCCGGACAGGACCTCATCCGGGTGGATGATTTCCCAGACTGCGGCGGCGCTCATCGGCATCGGGACAAAACCCATGTATGTTCCGCGTGAGGTCGTCGTCCCGGCGATCCTGTTTCCGGAGGGTGATGGTACCAGTGGCCCCTGCCATTTTTCGGGCCCCTCGCGCAGCTTCCCATCCTCGCACGACAGCACCTGCCAGAGCCACCGCCGAGGCTCATCGGCCCATAGATCATCGTAATCCGGCAGATCCTTCGGCAAACGCTTCCTCACCAGCACCCCTCGACCCTGCAGAATGACACACTCAACATGCGCCTCCTTCGGCACATCCCTGCGGATCAATCGCAGATGGCCTGTTGCCAGGTCCAGAAGACCAATGTTTTGCGTATCTGTATTTTCTTCGCTGGCCTGCACATGCAGCACTTCGCTGTCGCGGATGGCGCCCAGTTTGACGCCCACCGGCTCGATGGTCATTTTGTATCGTGCCGTTGATCCAAGGTTAATGCGCACCAGCCGCCGCCCTTCAGACATATCGTCCGAGGACGCCCATATATACACGTATGACGAAAGGTCTGGTGATGCTGGCTGCCGCGCCTCGTGGAAAGAGCCCTCGAAAAGCACCGCCTCATCGGTGCCGTCCGGAGCGATGCGCATGAGGCGGGGCGTGTTGTCATTGCTCTCGCGGTGGAAGATGATCCATTTGCCGTCCGCACTCCATCGCGGCCATTCCCCCTGCGCCAGCAGCTTCCAGCCCTCCTGGCCGTCCAGGATATACACAACGGCGTCGGTGTCTGACTTTTCCGCCCCCAGGTCCATCGCCCAGGCTTCGACGACGGCGCGTTTCCCGTCAGGGCTCCAGGCGTGCGGCGTGACACTCAGCATCATCTGCCCGGCGAGCTCCGAAAGCTGTCCGGCGGAGTTTGTGGCAAAATCGTACGACTCAAACTGCTGGGAGAAAAGCTCCGAGGCCATTTCGCTGACGGCCTCTCGCTGCTTTTCATGGTCGCGCAGGCTCACGAACATTCCGCGCTGCCCCAGGGCCATGATGTCGGACATTCCCGGCATTTTGATGCTGGTGAAAGTGAGACATGCGTCGTCCCGCCAGGCCAGATTGAAAATATAGCCGCCCGTTGCACTCGAGGGCTGTGTCCGCAGAACGCCCCCCGGAGCGTTCACAAGTTGGGGCTCCGGAGCAGAGAAGAATATGTCTTTCTCTGCGGCTTGCTGCAAGCCGATGCGTGCGCCGTATGCAAGGCCGATAACGCCAATCACCATGATGACGCTGCATCCGATGCAGCCTTTCGTGCCGGGGCTGAGAGGCTTCTCTTTTTCCGTCGCTGATGATTGCATGTGACCCCAGTTTCGCGGGATACTGCCGCTATTATACTTCTTCATTCGCCGTCATTTCCCTCTGCAATCGCCCGGCATGCGAAACCTCCGCGGCGACCTTCTGTCAAAAACAGGTGCATCGAGACAATCATCAGCCAGAAAGTGGGCTTTCAGTGTATAGACGGTTTTGCTCTTTAATCACAGTGTGCGTTGCGGTGATTTTCCTCCTGTCGATTGCAGGAGCCGCCTGGCCAAACCCGGGTGTCCCTGAGACGTCGCGGGTGGTCTTGAGCCGCGCCGAGCGTGTTCTCATTCCGCCGGGGTGGACGGCGCCGGAGCGTTTTTACCCCCAGGGCCGGCTCGATTTCGCACAGGTTCAAATGCTTCTCAACCGCGCCATCGAGGTCCATATGGAGGGCGAAGACCGGATAAACCCGTGGCGGGGCGTCGTGTCTCCCAATGATGTGGTCGGGATCCAGGTCGATATGCATTATCCGCCCGTTTCCCCGGAGACGATTAACGCGGTCATTGATGCGGTGATCGGCAGCGGCGTGA
Organism: Armatimonadota bacterium; assembly: GCA_046483205.1. Lineage (GTDB taxonomy): Bacteria > Armatimonadota > Zipacnadia > Zipacnadales > UBA11051 > JBKHJK01. Next base: position 1,975 of record JAWODS010000242.1, read on the forward strand.
AACCGAACAATGTCGTCGTGTTTGCGGCCAGTGAAAAGGATCTTTTCTCCGCCGGCATCGCCCTCAATCCCAGGGGCCGCGGTGTCAGGACCATGGGCGCTGATTCAGAGGGTTTCCGAAACGACATCAGCCGGATCGTCGTTGATTACTGCACGGCGATTATCAATGTCGGCCGACTGCGGGTGGATAAACGGTTCGGGATGCGGGGATGTCTTGCTGCATGCACGGTGAGCCTGCCTGAAACCGAGAGGGCGAAGCTGCGCAAAAATCCCGCACACCTCGGGAAAGCCGCGGCCAATGCAGTATCGCGCAAGAAAATCCGCCTGAATATTCTGGAAGCCTACCAGCCGGTTCTGAAGGATACCGGTGAAAAACTGCCGCCGGTGTGGGAGTATCGCGGCCTCCTGATGTCGAACGACCCCGTCGCGGTGGATACCATCGGGGCCCGGATTTTGAACCAGAAGCTGCAGCAGGCTGCCGAAGAAGAGGACCGTTCCTCACTGCCGGAGACCGTCTGGGATTACCTGTACACCGCCAGCACAGAGTACCGTCTCGGCAACGCCGATCCTGACACCATCACCGTGGAGCTCGTCGGCCCCGCCATTGATCTTCTGCTGGACACAGAAACAGTCGAAAGCACAGACGACACCGCAGAAAGCAATTGATGGAGGCAGGAAAGATCCTGTCGGTTTCATCTCAATCCCACGGCTTTACATTCGTCTCATCATGGACTGTCCGAGCGTTTGAAGACAGCCATTTCTCCAGCCTGCAACTCCACCGCCATCTGTCCATTCTCGCTCGCCACACCGGCCGAACACTCCCATGAGCCCTCCGGCGTCACGAGCCTGCAGGTGCCCGGAACTGTTGCCTCTATCCAGATCTGCATGACCTTCCCCGCTTCGTATTCCGCAGATACGAGAAATCCGCCCTCCGCACGCAGACGATAGAAGGAAACCTGCTCCCAGTCATCCGGTATCGCCGGAAAGACGCGGATGCGCTCATGCCAGCTTTGCAGGAGCATTTCGGGTATTGTGCCCGCAATTCCGCAGTTGGCCTCCATGCAGAACACCTTTGTGGCGAAAATTGACATCCCCGTCCGGCGGTAATCACCATTGAGATGAAGACCGTTCTCCCAGGTGAAGATATCATCGAAAATATGGGCCTGCTGGAGAGCCATATTTCCGTTTCCGGCGCGTGCGGCGATCGCCAGGCTTTGCGGGTAGGGGTGCCCCGCCCAGCGTCCCATCCCGAGGTCAATGAGCTCCCATAGCGACCGCGCGATGATCCTCTGCGCCTCCGGCCCGCCATCAACATTGATGTCATCGAACGGGTGAATGCTCATTATATGCATCGGGTGGCGGTGGCTTTCGTCATAATCCCGCCCGGGCCACAGCATCAGGCCACCGTCGTCATTGATGGCGTATTTGGCGAGATTTTGCAGGATATGCTCAGCCGTATCTGACAGCTTTCGATCATCCGCCGCCTTTTCGGCTTCAATCAGCCATCCGCAGAGGTTCCGGATAATGGACAGGTCGCAGTTGGGATCAGAGCACCAGGCGTCCGGTCGATTGTCTTCCATTTCGGGACTGGTGGACAGGGGGACATGAAGCCGCCCGTCTTCGCCCCGTTCAAGCAGGCCGTCGTAAAACTGCAGCACCGCCCTCAAAAACGGCAGCACCTGCTTCCGAAGCACCTTCTCGTCGCGGCCGTACTGCCACTGCAGCCACATGTGATGCGCCAGCCATCCGGGGACGCCCATCCAGAACTGGGCGGTGCTCCATCCCGGGACGAAGGTCATCTCCGGAACAAATGCCGTTGGGAAGAAGGCCCCCTCCCATCCAAAGAAATCATCACAGAATCGCCGCGCCGCAGGGAGGCACTCTACCAGAAAATCCGTTAGACAACGCCCCAGTTCCGGGTGGTTGTTCGCATAGACGGGCCAGAAGGTCTCCTGCACATTCATGTCGGCGTGATAGTCTCCATGCCACGGAGGCTGCTGTCCGTCCAGCTCCCACACACCCTGCAGGCCCGGCGGCAGGCAGCCCGGTCGGGCGGCGCTGTTGATGAGATACATCCCCAGGTGCCAGTGGTACTCCACGACATCCTCAGGCACAGAGATCCCGGAAGCATTCCAGTATCCGTGCCAGGCCGCGCGGTGGGTATCTATCATGCCCGCCCACCCGGTGTCCTCCGCCCGCTCGACCGCCGCGTCAGCCGCCGCCAGGGCCAGCTCAGGGTCGTCATCACTCTGTAATGACAGATACAGCGTGCAATCATCGGACGCGGACCACACGGCCGCCGCCGATACCCCCTCCGGTATCTGCTGGACGAGGCCTTCGCCGCTGTTGGTCTGCACACGCCCCGGGCTATAGGTGTCGAGTTGAGCGAGGTAGTCGTTTGTCTCGACAAGTCCCCGGAGGGTCACGGACACATTATCCGGCCACGGCTCCAGGCGTACGCACAGAACATTTCGGTCGTCATGAACGAAGCAGGTGAGCTCAAATGTGCGGTCGGAGGTGGCCATTTGCACAGTTGCCAAACCGTCGTAGAAATGCAGTTCGCCCGTTCGCTGCAGCGGCTCGTCATTCACGTCAATCTCCAGTCGCCCGAAGTAGATTTTCGTCGGCCCAAACGGATTGGTGGCGCGAATGCTGTCCTCAAACAGCCACTGGAAGCGCTCCCAGTCCCCCTGGTCCGCACATTCGCGCATGGCCTGGTAATTGAAATCCGGCTCATCAGGCCATTCCATCCGCGTGTCCCACAGGTCCGATTTATCCAGCGTGAAGTTCAAAGGAGCGCCATTGCCCCAGACCATCACCCCCATATCGCCGTTTCCCAGCGGCAGGCCGTCGATCCAATCAGGCCCTTCGGCCATGTGCATGTGCGCGTCCTGGTGTCGGCGCATGATCATTTCTCTGAGCGTGTCGAGATTCTCCACAGGGCTTCCTCCCACAGTCTTTGCTAACTTGCATTATCCAATGTGCACTATCTGATGCTGCCGTCATGGGCAACCGTCGGCGCTACTGCTCCAGCGCTTTGAGCCATTGCTGCCACATGTTTACCTGCACTTTCAGCTTTCCGGTGCCCACATGGTATTTCATCTCCGGGTCCCGTTGTTGCTGCCCTACCCACTCCATCAGTTCTTCGCCCTCGGTAATCGCCTCCTGCAGCGCCTCGACGTCAGCATCCTCGTATGCCTTCTGCGCCTTCCACCACGCGGCACTTCCACGTTCACCAAGCGTAAAGCTCACCTCGATGGTGGCGAGGCGGTCTTTGACGATATCCCTGTCGGCCGCATCGTGGGCGGCATCGAGATGTTTTCGAGCCTCGGTCATGACCTCCGGTGTCATATACGTCCAGATGCCCCGCGTAATACACTCGGCGTCCTCGAGACCCTGCTCAAGGGTTGCATAGAACTTTTGCATCGGCTCCGAGGCGTGCTTGAAGGCGTGGTCGCAGTAATCTTCCACCAGTGCGTCAGGGTCGAGATTGGGGTTCCACAGGCTCCTGGCAACCGCGTAATGGGTGATACCGTACACGCCCCACATACCCGCATTGCTTTGAGCCTCATATCCCACAACGCCCGCATCGGCAAGGTAGTTAATATCGGCGGCAAACTTGTGAGGCGCCGCGAAAGGCATGAAGGCGAAGGTGGAATGCTGGACATATTCGTAGATGGTCACCCCCGCCGGCGTCATGTCAATCCACCTGTCGAGCACATCGCGGAACCTGGCGTGATGGGTGCATCCATCCTTTTCAAATCGGTGAACAAAACAGACGTAGTTGGGGCGCGAGTTGACAAGCTGAATCATCACGTTGGGTTCTGGCCTGATAACCTCAGGATCCGGTGGCCTGACAGTCTGGTGATACGCCAGTGTGTAGATTTTTTTATCCGGATGCGTCTGCTGCAGCTTTTTGGCGACGGCGTTGACGAAGGTGAGCCAGCGTTCGGTGATGACCGGCTTCGTGGTGCTGATATTGCTCCACATTTCGCCAGTGTCAAGCGCGGTGCAGCGTTCACATTCACAGAACGCGGTGCCGTCCGCCTGGCCGAGACCGAAAAACTCAAGGTCCGGGTGGTCGTCAAAAAGCGCCGAGATTTTTTCAGCGACAATAGCAATGACCTCCGGATTGGTGGTGCAAAGCTGTGTCCGGGAGTTGAGGTCTTTGCGCTCGCCGTTGACCAGCGCATACCACTCCGGATGCTCCTGGAAATACTCTTCGGTCGGCAGGAGCCTGTGTATGATATGCGGGTGCATGTGAGCCCGGAAGCCGCCGCGCTTGACGACGTTGTCTGAAGCATCTTCATCCGGGAAGCCCGCCCCAATGTTTATGCGATGTTTCACCGCCCAGTCCAGCACATCCGGGTAAAATTCATGTGTCGGAGCATCCACCGTCATACGGTTAAAGCGATACCTGATGCCCGGGCTGCAGGTCCTGTCTGTTTCGTCAAGTGTGATGGTACCCCGTCCGGGGATGTCCTCCCAGAGTGGCCCCGGAGCCAGAAACCGGCATCCCATCTCGCGTTCCAGAAGCTCATACACCGCGTACAGCGTGGAACGGCTGCAATCACCGAACAGCAATACGTCATCACCAATGGAAATGACGAAGCTGTCGGATGGTGCGCCATCCAGACGCCCGCTGTGGGCTGTGGCGGCTTCCGTTTGACCGACGAATATGGCCGGCTCTCCACTGTGCTCGGATTCTCGGGAAATCTGCAGCACCGCGCCGGAGATCTTCTCAACATAGTCAACCAGTTCACCTGCCGCAAACCGCTCTGGAGCGGTCGCATCATCGGCAATGACCACCTCACAGGCGGGGCTTCCACTCCGTGTGACCACGAAAGCCTCGACGGCCGAGATGCTGAAGAACACCGCCACCATCAAAAGGATCAGATACCGCGCTGTGCATGCCATAATCGTTCCCTCCGCATGGCTTGAGTTTTTCGCCAACCGGCATGGTTGGCCGATGGGGCCCCGACCTCTGTGCGCCAGTGTTGAGCATCTTTTGGAGGCTTTATGTCCCGCCGGCCAAAGAAAAAGGCAGGACTGGTATGTACTTCCGCACATGTCGATGCCAGTCCTGCCGGTGTGTTCGTCATTCAGTTTTTGGGCGGTCTTATTCGACCAGGAAGTCGCGGACTTCCGGTCCGGTCTGCCAGCTGCCGGTGGTCTTATAGCGTTCGACGGCGGACTGGTAGATGGCCTCGAGATAGATCTTCGTCTCGACGCCGGTGCCACAGACGCTCTTGTTGCCGGCGCGGACTTCGTCGATGTTTTCGACGAAATGCTCGGCGCGGGCGCAGCTTCCTGCGACCAGAAACGCGGTGTTTACGTTGGTCTTGCCAACAAGACCCTTGGCGACATCGGCAGCACCGGTGCCACCGTGCTGGGCATAGGCGGCGTAGAAGCCTGTTTCTTCGAGGATAGTTTTCTGTACCGTCTCCAGCTTCACTTCGTCCGCCGGATGCTGTTCTGCAGCCATTGCGGCATGCTTCATGCCGATGTCATAGGCGATTCCTTCGGCACCCGTATATTCGATGAACGCCGCGGCCAGTTGGGCAAACTCTTCGAGCTCTTCGCCACGCATCGGCTCATACTCGATCTCGTCGCCCGATGTGCCGGTGGCGCCGAGCTCCGCTTCGAGCATCATATCTGCATTTCCGAGACCCTGCCGAACACCAATTGAGAAGTCCCGGGTGATCGCAAAGTCCAGAACGAAGGGGATCGCCTCGGTGTCGATCATGCCCCATGCGGGGTTCATGATGCTGACGGTATCCATGAAGTCGCGGCGGAAGCCCTGGTACTCGCTGCTGGTGAGGTAGCCGACGTATTCAGCGAACGTGTCGTCATCCACCTCTGCGGTGATGCTTTCGAGCCCTTTGTCATTCAGGAAGTCGATTGTATCTGCCACAAGGTCCGCATAGTCGAAGGGCGTCGCAGCCGCTTTGTATTCGGTCCCGGGATTGAACTTCGGGACCTTGAAGTGATCAAGTGAGATCGCGACATAGTCGGCGCCCCATGCGTCGGCCTCCATTTCCATCCAGTCAACGTTGGCCTTGGCGCCGTTGACGACCGGATTGGCGGAATACTCAACGTCCTCTGGCACGAATACGGTATCAGGGTCGCCACCGATTTTGCGGTTTGAGTTGTAGGAGAACTGTACGATGATGGGCGACTGGTCGCCCTGTGCGGCTGCCTGGATGAAAGCGCGGCTTTCCCACCAGTTGTTGGAGTTTGCGGCCAGAATTGTTCGCTGCTGGTCCTCGGGCTTCAGCTTCATATCCTCGTCAAAGGGGCAGAAGCCGTCAAAGATGGCACGTAGCTGTCGTCCTGAAAGTAGTGTACCTATTGTAGGTCACCTCCAAAATTGAGTCAGACATTTCAAAATCAATTGCCTGACAGTCAAAGACGCTGTCACAACAATGATTGTCTGCGCTCTAACCGCCCTGAGGGCGGGTGTATGCATCTGATTGCATTACGTTGCAAACAGTTTCAGCCAGTTCAAGGCCCTGCTCGATGGGAACACCCCAGAAGTTGCGGCCGATGATGCGTCCCTCGGCGCCTGCTTCCATGATGATCCGTGTCGTCGTTTCCAGCGCGCTTTTGGCATCACCTTCGATGCGTGGGCCACCGGAGTAGATCACAAAAGTGCGTGTTCCTGCACCGGTGACGATGCGTACGCGCTCGATATGCTCCTGTTCAGACAGAAGCGAATTGTAATCGGGCTTTTCGTCTTTACCCAGGGATGCATCGTATTCGTGCAGCGCGCTGACCTCGGGCTCATGATCCAGATAGCGGGTTGCTTCGGAGATCTTGCCCGTGTATTCGTCCCGTATGAAGCTCTCATACGCCTCCCGCCTGGCGGAACCGACGACATCGGGGAACTTCGTTTTCACGATGTCGGCGCCGATGGACTCGCCGGCGGAAACAGCGTAGTGCGCCCACAACATGCTGTTGATCTGTGTCTCGTTCGGGACAGGCCCGCGCGGATATACCCACAGCACCAGCGGCATTCCTGCATCATGCGCCGCCTTTCGAATTTTGCCGATCCGCTCGACGTCCTGGCCCGTTTGAGTACTGGCCAGATAGAACGTGAGACCCACGGCATCGGCGCCGATTTCTGCTGCTTCTTCGACACTGCCAAAGTTGGTGTGTATTGGGTAGTTTTCGTCGTTGGCTTTGCCGGTGTAGAAGTGCCCGTCGAGCTTCACAATGAGGGGGATTTCAATCTCCGGATGGTACTTCTGAGCCTGCCCGATGGACAGCACCATCGCCGAAAATGGGCCCCTGTTGGCTAACTCGATGACGGCTTCCGGTTTTGCGGATCGCTCCCATTTGAACTCATGTCCCGGACCGTGTTCAACAAGCTGATCGAATGGAAGTGAAAGAATTGTGCCGTTGCCGGGGCCAAATTCATACAGTATGCGGCGCAAAGAAGTCTGAAGTCCTTCATTGACATGCTGCAAATCTGCAATGGTGGGGCGTTTTGCAGCCATGATCATCATCCCGGTTCGACATATTTGAAAGCGTGCGTCTTCCTATATCAATATATCCTTTTATCGCGCAAAACACAAGTCTCGTCTGCCATGCAATCGTCCGTCCTGCAAAGTCGGAAAAGACGACAGGAGATGAGCATAGCTGTCAGCGGCCCGGTCCGACGGAGACGTACTCTTGCGGGTGAGCGAATCCAGCCAGTTTCTGCACAGGAGTCCGTGTGCTTCGGCATCTGCGAAACTGAAACAACGTCTCAGCCGAAGATACTTCCACGCACACTTCATCGTATGATGCCGATACTGTCAGGACAAACGATTTCAGTGCTCCAGGCATTCTTTGAACCAGGGCAGGGTTTTCATGAGTCCCTCCCGGAGGTCAACGGAGGGCGTCCAGTCCAGCACCTCGCGGGCCCGACTGATGTCCGGCCTGCGCCGTTTGGGGTCGTCAGCATGAAGCGCCGGAACTGTTTTAAGCTCCGAATCGCTGCCCGTAATGTCAAGCACGATTTCGGCGAGCTCACGGATTGATATCTCCGTCGGATTACCGAGGTTGACGGGCTCAGTGTAGTCCGAATGCAGCAGGGCGAAGATACCGCGTATGAGGTCCGAGCAGTAACAGAAGCTGCGGGTCTGCTCTCCCCCACCGTACAGTGTGAGCGGCTCGCCGGATAATGCCTGGGTCATGAAATTTGACACCACGCGGCCGTCGTCGGGGCGCATCCTCGGCCCGTATGTGTTGAAAATGCGCACAATCCGCACCCGCGTGTCGTGATGTCGCCTGAAAGTATGACAAAGCGTTTCGGCATACCGCTTGCCCTCGTCATACACGGCACGGGGACCGGCAATATTCACGTTGCCGCAGTAGTCCTCCTTCTGCGGATGAATCTCCGGGTCACCATACACCTCGGATGTTGACGCCTGGAGAAACACGGCATCATGAATCCGTGCCAGGTTCAGCAGATTCTCGGTGCCCAACGCACAGGTTCTCATAATCTGGATGGGCAGCCGGTCGAAATCCACCGGGCTGGCCGGACACGCCATGTTTATGATGTAGTCGATTTCACCGGCGACATGAAGCGGCTCACAAATGTCGTGTTCTATGACTTCTGCGCCCAGTTTTCTGAGGTCCCTGGCATTGCGCCGCGAGCCTGTCTCGTAATTGTCCACCACGATCGCGTCGCAGTCGTGCTCGAGAAGCCATGTCGTCATGTGAGAACCTAAAAAGCCTGCGCCGCCTGCTATGATAGCCTTTGGTTTCATACCAAACTCCTATTCAACACATCTCGTAAGCGTACCTGTTATAGCTCTAAAAGCTCGATATCTCGGTCAACACACGGTTGCAGCGGCGATCAACATCCCTTTAAATGGACCGGCCAACGATTTCGAGAGCCAGGGCGGGCCGGTTGGTGACGATATTGGGAACGCCGAGGTCCCGCAATCGCGCTATCGTCTTCTCGTCGTCCACCGTCCATACCCACAGGCCAATTCCGCGCAGCCGACATTCGTACACAAGCGCTTCTGACGCCAGCGACTGGTGCACACTCAATGCCTGTATGTGACTGCTGAGGACCTTTTTCACCAGGGTCTGCGGTGTCAGGCGTTCGTTCTGACCCGCATAGATGAAAGCCACCGGGATTTCCGGCGCGAGCTCTCGGGCGCGGACACATTCATCGAAGCTGAAGCTGCAGAGGCTGACAAAATCCTCCGCACGGCTCTCTTTCACCAGCCCGATGACATCCGCGGTGCAGGAGTAATCCTTAATCTCGATGGTCAGATGAGCATCGTGGTCGCGGTGAAGCTCGATAACGCTGCCCAGCTCCGGGATCTGCTGATCGCTGAAGGTGTCGCCTTTCCAGCCGCCGGCGTCCAGAGCCTGGATCTCTTCGGCCGTCATGTCGCCGATGCGCCCGGTGCCGTCGGTGGTGCGCTCCACGGTGTCGTCGTGGATGACCATCAGGCGCCCGTCCGCCGAGCGGTGGACATCACATTCGGAAAGGTCGGCTCCCGCCTGCAGGCCGGCTTCAAAGGCGGCGAGGGTGTTTTCGGGATAGTCCGCAGAGGCGCCCCGGTGCGCCGTCACCAGCGGTCTCAAAACTTTGTCGGACAGGTCCTCACTCATCGTTTTGGCTCCTGTATGCGTCTTATTCATCGATTTCGACGACCGTTCCCGCAATATAGCGGGTCCCGTCATCGTGATTGAAGTAGTAAGCCACCAGCATCCGGCCGTCCGCCATTTGTACCGCCCAGGGATAGCCGATGTCCCCGTTATCACCGTCATCACGAAGTACAATCTCTTCCGATGTTTCCAGGCTCTGAAATTCCGCATCGACAAGCTTGCAGCGGATACCGTATTCGGGTCGCCGGTGGCCCCACGCTACCAGCACGTTTCCTCCCGGCGTTGGGGCGGTGGTGAAGGGGTGCCCCCAGATGCCGGAAGGGCGCCAATCCTCCCACGTCTGCCCACCATCTGTGGACTGTGTGACGGCAAGGTACCCGTCCATGTCAGCCGTCCGCATCAGGCACACAACGGTGCCCGATGGAGTGATATGCAGGTGCGGCTCATTGAAGCTCACGGTGTCATCGGAGGCGATCTGCGAGACGTATTCCCAGCTTTTTCCCCGGTCGTCGGAGGCATACAGATAGGCGCAACGCGGCAGGTCGGCTTCCGCAGCGCCATAGACGGCAAAGAGCACCGTCCCGTCATCGCGCTGTGCCATCCGTCCCCTGCATGCTCCACGGCTTGTTATGCCGATATCGCGGTTGGCGGCTCCGGGAAGTGCCCCGACGTAATGCGGGCCGCTCCATGTCTCGCCGCCGTCCTCGGAGCGCACCACACATGCACCGAGATTTGTCATCCACCAGCCCGTCGGTCCCCTTCGTGCGGCCGGGAGATCATCCAGGACGTCCGCGTCGCACAGCAGCTCCCACGAGAACGTCGAGCACAACAGCGTCCCATCATCAAGCTGCATCAAACACGGGTCCTGGTTGCCCGCCCGGGGATGGATAAAAAGTGGCTCCGGATCCCTCGTCCATGTCACAGCATTATCGTCCGACCGGATCTGCATAATCCAGCTATTCGGGTCGGAATGAGTGACACTCCCACCGGGTCGCATCCGGCGCTCGGGGGCCCGGCGAAACGCCAGCAGCAGATCACCATCGGGCCGACATACCACGGAGGGAAATGATGAATAAAACGCTTCATCACGGTAGATGACGATATCCTCAATTTTTGTCAGCGTCATGGCACCGGCCCCACTTTATCATGATGGCAGTGCTGCAGCATTTCGCGTCACTGTCCGTGATTCCTTCCACCGCCGCACAAATAGGCGGACAGCCCCGTGAAGAGCTGTCCGCTGATTTGTTTCTTCAATTGCTGCTATTGGATGGTGATGGTCCGGGTCTCGGATTTGGCTGTATCGCGGCCGGTGTCAGCAAACGCCCGACATGTCACCTCTGTGCCCGGAGGCAGGTACTTGACCGGAAGGGTCAGTTCGGCTGTGAACGTCGCGCTTCCAACAACACTGTCGCCGGTCTTTGTGCTGCCGTCTTCAGCCGCCCATTCGAGTGAAACCGTCACCCGACCGGAGGCTTTCACCGAAACCTCCACTGTGGAGTTTTGCCCGGCCTCTACGTTATCCGGGGCAGCGGTGATATGAACACTCAGCGTTTCACCAGATACTGTCTTTTCATTGTCGGCGGTGTCGGCTGTGTTCGTGGAAGACACACTGGCCGTGCCGACAGCCGGTGTGGCGCTGGCCTCGTTGGTGAACGGAGATATCTGGTTGTAGCGGCGGTAGCGGACCTTGTAATAGTAGGTGACACCATTGGCGAGGCCGGTGTCGATATACGTCATCGGGTCCGATGTGCCGTCGGCGCTGACCTCGAAGGCGGGCGCATCGCCATACGACCTGCCCGCCTGGCGGCGATAAAATTCGTAAACACCTGCATAGGTCGTCTGCGAATCAACGCCTGCCGACAGCGGTGGAGGCGGTGGGACACCCGGGTCACCTTCGCTGCTGGAGCGATACCAGCGCAATCGTATGGCCCCACCGTCGTCATTGGGCTGGTCCTGGGCGGTGAGATTCTGCGGTGGCTGGAATGACTCAACAAGGTTGTCCTGTGCGGTCTCCCGCGCCGGACCCGCAAACTCCGACGTCACTCCGGTGTTGCTGACCGCTCGGACCGTGTACTCGTACAGGATAAAGTTGTCCGGGACGGTGTCGGCGACGGTGTAGGAGGACGCTCCGGTAGCCTGCACCTCCTGGACCTTCTCAGGCTCATAGTTGACATTGGCAACCTTGCGGAAGATCTCGTATTTCGCCACATGATCCCGTCCGCCGCCGTCGTCGGGCGACCGCGTGAACGAGACATCAATGACGGAGCCGTGGTCATAGGGATGATCCTGGGCCTGAACATCCCGTGGCGGCGCAACGGGTGCGGTCACCGTCTTTCGTGCAATAACCGGGTCTGACACGGTGTGGCCGTTGAAGGCGGCGACGGCGTACTCATAGGTCTCCCCGACGTTCAGACTGCCGTCGGCGAAATCGTAGGACGTCGCATCCGTGGCCTCAATCCTCGGCAGAGTCGTATAGCTGCCGGGAACTGTCCGGCGCCAGACCACATATTCAACCACGTTATCCAGGCCGTTTCCGTCATCCGGGGACGCATCCCATGTCACAAGCATCCCACCGCCAATATCCTTCAGGACCAGATTCTGCGGCGGCCGACACGGGTTGTCATCAACAGTTGTCCCCGAAGCCAGAAGCTGCTGGGATATATTGAAGCCGTCATAGGCTGCGATGATATAGTAATACGTCTTTTTCGCCTGGAGACCTGAATCGGTGTAATCGTAGCTGTCACTGCCGTCGGCGGGCACGTTGGCAACGTTTTGGAACTCGCCCGCAGTGCCAAGCCGGCGCCATATCTTGTAGTGCACGACATCATTGAGCCCCTCGCCGTCATCGGGCGATTTATCCCAGCTCAATACCAGTGCATCGCCGTTGTCGTCAGGCCGGTCTGCGACCTCGAAATTACTCGGTGGACCCGGCGCGAGTTTGTCCTTTGTTGCTGTTTTATCGTATTCCGCCGTGGAGGTGTTCTCCCCGTCCCATGCGCGTATGTAGTATTCATAAACCGTATCGACAGCAAGTCCGACATCAAGGAAGGCATACGAGGGGCTGTCATCGGCATTGAGCTTGTGGACGAGTTCGAGCTGCCCTCCGGGGATCTGACGACGCCAGAACCAGTACTCCTTCACATCGTTCTGCCCCTGCCCATCATCCGGTGAGGCGTCCCAGTCGAGCCTGATGCTGCGGCCATTGCCCTGGCGGTTCCATTCCGCCTGGAAATTCTGAGGGGGGCCCGGAGCAGTGTTGTCAAATGCCCGTATCTGGTCATACACAGGTACGGACTGCTTATTGTTGTCATAGGCGCGAACCGCATATTGCAGCACATAGCCCTTGCTGCAGCCGTGATCGGTGTAAGAGTAGTGCTCCGATCCATCGGCGTCAATGCTGACCACATGCACAAATGCGCCCCCGAAATAGCGGCGGCGGAAAATATGGTACATGATGACATCGTCTTCGCCCTCACCGTCATCGGGCGAGTTATCCCATTCGACAACACATGCGCCACCCTGGTCGTCGGGGAGGTCGGTGGCGTCGAAATTCTCGGGTGCGGCGGGTGGATCAAGTGTGTTGTTGACGGTTTTGCGCCACCGCCCCACCGCCTCGGAAGCTCCGTCCGGACCGGTCGCACGGACTGCGAAGAAATACAGGGTCATCGGCTCCAGGCCCGTGTCGGTATAACTATAGGCATCGCTTCCGTCCGCGGCGATGCTCTCGACAAACACCGTTGTTCCGGTACCGCGCTTGACGCGGAAGATCCTGTATTCGGTGACGTTATCCTGGTTCCTGCCGTCATCAGGTGACCGCGGCCAGATCAGATCCATCGCCGTCCCGTCGTCATCAGGGTGATCATCCACGCAAACATACGCTGGCGCGCGAGGTACATCGGCAAAGACCGCTCCACACGACAGCGTAATAAGACCTGCAATGACCCCGAGCCAGATGAAATATCTGTATTTTGCCATCGACGCACCTCTTCGCTTTTTGCCGAGCTCATGCTCGCCGCGGGCGTTTGAACCACGCATCAATTGCTGTCTGACAACACCACTCGTTACTGAGTGAATACCCCATCACGGGCACGGATATTCCCATATTGCTTTAGAAACAGGACGGTAAAGCATTTGGGGATGTTCCCGGAGCGGACAGAAAACTGCAGCGTCCACGTTCCACACGCTTTACCAGACACGCAAAAGGGCCGAACGTACGGGCGTCCGGCCCCTGTCAGGTTTCCTCACGGTGGCGGGACGCCCTTAGAAGCTCACATCATATTCAAGACGCCCGCTGACCTCATCTTCTTCGATACTGTCGTTCGGCGCTGCCTCGCGGCTGACAACAAGTTTGAGGCGGCCGTCGCTGCCCCAGCGCCGCGAGTAGCTCAAATCAAACACAGAGCGCGGGACGGGGTTTCTTTTCTTCCCGTCGATGATGAGCTCGCCGGAGCGGAATGACAGGGCCAACTCTCCCCCACGCTCCACCTGTCCACCGCACAACTCAAACATGTAGTGCTGGTCAACGAACTCTTCATAATCGTCTGTCGCGTAATCATAATACAGCATGCCCATTTCCAGCTTCAGGCTGCCGAACACCGGGCGGCCGACGGTGGCGTCGTAGCGGTCGGCCTGTGTCACTTTCTTCTCCCCGCTCAGTATGGGGTTTTTCAGAAAGCCGAGCCTCCAGTTACTGCCGAGAGCCTCAAAACTCAAGTCGAGGCCTCGCTCGGGATCCACCCGGCCCTTTTCATCAGCGTATTTGAAGCGCAACAGCTTGTTTTTCGATGGCCGGTGCTGAAGAATCACGCCGACCAGCGGCTCACTCTTGTCGGATATGAACTTGTCGGGCTTGTCCGGATTGTATTCCATGTATTTGGCGTCAACGAGCAAATCCTCATCGCGCCCGACCTGCATCTCAACAACGCCCGCCGGTTTCAACTCTTCGCCCGGCAGACCGTAAGAAACATACCCGGCCCGGAGGTTCAATCCCTTCTTCGCTTTTTGCTCCAGAAGAAGGCGCCTCTGGACAGTCGCCGTGTTCTCGATGGCTTCTTCCTGGTTGAAGTCGTACTGCAGGTGCAGATTGTCAGTCAAATTGAAGACACTGTGGATATCGCGCTCGCGGACGCCCCGGCCGGGCCCTTCATCCTGCATATTCCACGAGGCGTTGACATCCAGACGGCTCACCGGCTTCAGCGTCAGATCAAACTTTGTATTCTTTTCGCCCGGCTTGCCCTCAACCTGCGTCCTGCTTTGCTCAGCAGTGAATGCGGCGAGGTCACCCACACGAAACGCTGGCGTTTCAACGATCAGGCGTTCTCGTTTCCACTCATCTCTGGAGCTGGTGGCGGGCCGGTTGTCAATCCGGCGCTGCACCTTCGCTGTATCACCCGCCAGCGGCACGCGCAGGTGAGTAATCATGCTGTCGGTGTCAACGCCACCCCTGTTTTGGCTGATGAAGGTCTGTTTGTGGGCGACACTCTTCCCCCCGACCTCAAACGGGGCGTCGAGAATCCACGTGTACTGCTTATTCCAGGTCGCATCTTTAAGCTGTTTATCGATCACATGCTCCAGGGAACATTTGCTTCCCCACAGACGCAGCGGTGTCACAATCTGCGTCCGCCTGCGCTCGGTCTCTTTGCCCTTACTTGTAAGATTTTCAGTGACGAAATGTTCAAACTGTCCCTCGTGGCCGAGGAAATCGAGTGGCGAAGTAATCTTGCTCTCGCGGTTGAAACGGGTCTTGCCCTGGTCTGCGAATTCCTTGTGATGGCTGAATACCGCATCGCCCCCCCTGATAGCGAAGGGCGTATGCAGATCAACAATCTGTCCCTCGTACAGCTCGCCACCCTTGAAGGACCGGCTTGACTGGAAAGCCGCCGACCCCTCTCCTCCAGAAAGGGGGAATTTCAGTGCGCTGGCGAAATCCTGGCTTGTCGAGTCTTTCAATGCCTGTTCGGTGTCGATAAATTTCATCGACAGATCCCAGTTTTCAGCCAGTCCGGAAGTGAAGTTGTACTTCTGGACGACCTTCTCCTGGGAGGTCTCGCCATTCGAACGCTTAACGGTGGTCTCCCGGGCGAAATTCAGCTGCGAAGTCGAGGGCCCGCCACCGAACTGCTGAGAAAAGCCGAAAATCTGCTCCTCGAATGATGAAAGCTCTGATTCCATGAGGTCGCGAGTCTCGGTGATGTTGCTGGTGAAGTGCATCGACATGTTCTCCAGCGGCTGCCACTCCAACGTCGATGTGGTGCTTTCCCTGATGGCGCGCGCCAGGGGCAGGGTCTCGTCCTCGATCGCCTGTCGCTGGAAATTGCGGGCCAGGCTGATACCTTCGAATGCCTCCAGATTGAAATCATAGGCGTTCGTATCATATCCGGCCTCGACCATCGCACCTTCAAAGGTCCCGGTTTGAGGGGCATCAAAACCGGTGTGGGTATTCCACAGCTTCTCCATGAACATGTCGTCGGACTGCTGGGCATAGACCGCACACGCTGTAAGAAGAACGACTGCGATTGTCACTGCCGTGATTCGTTTCACATTAATCATACCTGACAGTCATTGACAAAGACGTCTTCAGCGCTCGTTTTTGGTCCGCCCTCCGCACTCACATTTTTCATGTGTACTATACAACATAGTAGTTGATGTTGCAAGCACTTTATTCCTTTGCGACCCTTTTTAAGTCATATTGTTTCGATTTTTTCGTCTTTATACAGAATATTAGCATCTCAGCACAGTGAAAGCAAGGGCGAATCATTGTATTTATCTACCGATTTTCCCACTCGTCCATTCCCGTCAGTTTTTCCACCCGTCCGATGGAGCATACATGACCGTGAAGAACTACTGGCACCCGGCTCCCAACTCTGCCTGGCGGCGGATGAGTCACTGGCGTGAGCAGTGAATCCATCGGCACCGATCGATAGCACCTGAAGAAGCCGGCGTATTCTCCCACCGGCGATATTCATTACTGACCACGTCCCGGTGCGCGCCATAAAAAAATAAAAAAATCCGCCAGAAGCCTTGACAGCATCAATTGAGATATGTATAATCCTTGATAGCAATAGGCTCAAGTTCGATGAGCCTGATGGTATAGATGTTTCCGTTTGACAACTGCAAACGACAACAGATCGCTGCAAATCTTTTGTTTAAAGGAGGATGACGTATGTCACTGATCCGATGGCGACGCATTCCCGACCTTCCCAGTATGCTTGACAGGATGCAGGATATGATGGGCGACATGGTTACAGATGTTCCCAAAGGCATCGCGTCGTGGCGCGGCGAGGAAGGATACTTCGGCCCGGCTATCGATATGTATGAAACCGATAGCGATGTCGTAATGAAAGCCGAAGTTCCCGGTGTTGCCAGGGAAGATATCGAAGTGAACGCCCACTCCGACAGCATCACGGTGTCCGGAGAATCAAAGAAGGAAGAAGAGGTCGAAGAAAAGGGCTATTACCGCCGCGAACTGCGGTACGGGAGATTCGCCCGTACCGTCCCGACGCCCGCCAACATCGACCCGGAGGGCGTCACAGCGAAGCTCAGTGATGGTGTCCTGACCATCACCGCCCCCAAGGTCGAACCTGAAGCCAAAGGGAAGGCCGTAGAAGTCGAATAACACACGCTGTCGAAGTAACCACAGGCCACGGTGTCATGCCGTGGCCTTTTTTCTTGCTGTTGTCTGAGGGATGCACACCTTTTTCGCACAAGAAACGTTTGACGCCTTCAGATCTCGTCGGCGCATGGCGATATCGCCCGACCGTACAAAACAACGTGATTTACACCCGCGTCGAGCAGTCCTGGCACAGCGGGCAGAAATAGGTGCTGCGGCCGGCGTCAACGACCTTCTGAATCACGCCGCTGCAGCCCTCGACAGTACATACTTCTCCCTCTCGGCCATACACACACAGATACTCCTGGTAGCCGCCCGTGCGCCCCAGAGCGTCGCGGTGATCCGAGATAGTTGTGCCACGTGCCTCAACTGCCTCAGTCAGCACCTGTCGGGTGGTGTTGATGATCCGCTGAGCCTGTTCCCTATCGACATCACATGCTGGCGTGTGGGGCGACTGTCCTGCACGGTGCAGTATCTCACACACGTAGATGTTCCCGAGGCCTGCAACATGACTTTGATCGAGGAGGAACTGCTTGAGTCCGATTGAATGGCGCGTTGCGGCCTCCAGCAACACCGGTGCCGTCCACCCCTCGTCGAGTGCGTCAATGCCGACATTCCGGAGAAGGTCTGATGCAACGGCGTGTTGAGGATTGAAGCATTCAACGCGTCCAAAGCGCCGCGGATCAACATACAGGATTTGGGCGCCGTCGGAAAGAGTAATTGCGAGATGCGTGTGTTCGGGGTGTGACTCGTCTTCAGCGAGTTGCAGCCTTCCCGACATGCCCAGATGCACGCCGAGTGCGGCGCTGTCGCAGGAAAGCCACAGGACCTTCCCGCGGCGCCCGGTGTCACAAATGATTTCGCCCTGCAGGGAGGCCACGAGGGCTTCAGGGTCGCCGGCGACAATGTCGGTGCGGTTGAGGGTGATGGCGGCGATACGCTGGCCGATGACGCGCCGGTGCAGTCCGCGCCGAATGGTTTCCACTTCAGGGAGCTCAGGCATCGATCAGTTAGCCCTCATCATCGCTGTCGTCGTGAGTTTGCATCCACGGCAGCGAGGCCCGGGCCTGTTCCGCCCGGGGCTCTGTGTCGGCTTCTGCGGTGTCTGCCTGCTCTTCTGCCCCGGTCGAGGAGGTATCTTTTGCGTCACCGCTGTGCCGGCCAGTCTGTTCATCTATCATCCGCTCGCTGTGTTCGAAGCCGGCCTGCATCCTTCGGAACCGTTGCAGGAAGATGACAATCAGAATAACCGGCGATACCCAGTACACCAGCGCGTGGTACCAAAGAGGATCATAGCCTAGAAAAATCCGCGGCCACCATGCAACGATAATCACCAGTATGACGATCCATTCAACGAGTTCTCTGCGGCTCATAATCTTAGACTCCTGCTTCTCCACTCGGTTCGAGCTGGCGGATAGCAATGAGGGTTTCGTAGATGCTGATGCGCAAACAATCATCCAGGGGCAAATCTTCCAGTGGTCCGGCAGGGCTCAACAGGCCCGGATCGACATCTCCCACGGGCCATCCGGGATCCGCACTGGCCGCAGAGGACCCGAAGCGGCTGCGGAAAGCTTTCAGGCGCTCCTGCAGTTGTTCGCACTGTTCAGCAAGCTCCTTTTCTTCCACAGCCCGCTGATTGACCGTGGGACGCCTGCGCCGAACCTTATCGAGGATCGTTTCCTGCTCGGGTGGGAGCATATATCCCTGGGCCAGGAGAGTATTGACGGTGTAATGCCGGAAGTCGGAATACACGGATCCGCGCTCCCAGAAGCTCAGCTCCTGGCGAATGGCGTTCAGGGCGTGCTCGACGAGCTCGTCCAGTGCCACCCAGTCTGCATCGTCATCGTCGCTGCTTTCCCCACGGAGTCGCTTCTTGTAGATGATGTCAAAGGCGCATCCGAGGCTGTCGGCGATAGCTCCCCTGTCAAAACTCTCGAGCCGCTGCACGTGCATCTCCCAGGTTTTGTGGGGGAAAGGCGGCATGAAGGTGGCGTCCCGTTCGACCAGGCGAAACTTCATCTTCTTTTGGGTGTACAGGTCCACGATGGTTGCGTACAAAAGCTGTTGTGCGAAGTCTCTTGGATCCAGTTCGTCTCCCGAGGTCGGGCAAAATGCCCTGTCACGCGGAATTGATCCGATTGGGCGTGCGGGCGCCGGCTGGACGAACTGCCCGGCGAATATGCACACAAGGCCGTCGTTGCTGATCTCTTCTTCGGGAATGATGTCACGGTCCGGTTCGGACGGCTCGATACTGTCTTTCCGGCGCCTGATGACCTGGTTCCACAGCCCCATAAGCCGCCAGAAAAGATAGATTGCACCCAGTCCGAGCACAACTGCGATGACAACTTCCATTGCTACAAATCTCCCCATTCCGCGTATGCATAGGCCGTATGGTTGTGAATCGATTCAAAGCTTTCACATTCGGCAGAGGCCCCCGAGACAGTGTCGATATCCCGGAGTGCGATAATTGTTTCTCTTACGACGTCCTCAACAAACCGCGGGTTCTCATACGATGTCTCGGTCACGTACTTTTCATCGGGCCGTTTGAGCAGTGGAAATATATCGCAGCTCCCCTGCGCTTCCAGAAGCGGGATCAAATCCTCCAGCCACAAAATCCTCCCCGTGTTACAGGCGATACGCACCGAAAGCAGCGCTCGCTGGCTGTGTGCGCCGTATTCCGATATTTCCTTTGAGCATGGGCACAGCGTGATAATGGGCACTTTACAGCCCAGTATGAATGAAAACTCGTCGTTGACAATCGCCCCTTCGAAGCTGCAGTCGTAGTCAAGCTGGCTTTCCTGGCCGGAGATCGGCGCCTTCTTCGACAGAAAATACTTGAACTGCAGCTCCACATGGGCGGCGGGAGCGTCGAAATTCTCCACAATCTGCCGAAGTGTCTGTTCCATCTCAACCATCGAGACAGCCTGCTTGCTCCACGCCCCGAGAATATTCAGAAAACGACTCATGTGCGTCCCACGCTGGACGTGTGGCAATCTCACGCTGGCCTCCACTTCACCAACCACCCGTGCATACCCGCCGTTTTTCTCCATGATACGCACCGGCAGATGCAGATCCCTGATACCCACCCGGTCGATGGGGATTCCACGGTCATCGGTTTCGGAGGCGACATCTTTCATGGTCGGACACCTGTCTGTTTAGTAGCTGCGGGGTGACTGGATTCACTCAGGAGACCCGGCATGCTGGAGAGTAACAGCATAGATATGTGCGTGTTGCACGGTTTTATCTTTAAAAAGATTCTCCCCCACCCGGGGCACAGAGTCAAATATTCAACACCTGAATCACGGATGCAGGCGGAGGGTCTCCTCCACCTGCATCACGGTTGACGCTTACGGACAATCAGGCTCGCTCGCGATAGTAGTCGGCAACCTTCTTGATACCTCTGCCGATAATCTCGGCATGTTCGACGGTGTGGCCCTCGGTCCACTGGGAGGCGAAGATATGCTGCTGGCCCCACAGGGCTCCGGGGTAGTCATCGACATCGTATTCCGGATCGCGGCCATACGGCGGCTCCCACGGGAACTCCGAGTCGCCGTACGCAACGTGGTTGGCGATGCACGGCGTGGTGACCATCGGCTTGCCCCCGGCGTACCCGGTCGCAAACGGCAGCCCTTCGGCGCTGATGGCTTCGGCGAATGTCGCGTGGTCCACGCCGAGCACATCCTCGTCGATGGTGAAGGAGAAGCGCCACCACGAATGGGCCGTTGTTTTCGGGTACATATAAGGTGGATTGACGCCCTCGATATCTTCGATGATCTCCACCAGGCGCCCTGCAGATTTCCTTCGCCGCTGCAGGATGCTCGGGAGCTTGCGGGCCTGGGCGAGCGCCACCGCCCCGGTCACCTCGTTCATCCTGTAGTTGATGCCGATCCGCTGCACGATGCGGCCCTCGGTGCGGCCCGTGCGGTCGTAATACTTGTCGTGGAAATCGCGCGCATTGACGTACAGATCCTCGTCATTCGTCGCCACCAGGCCACCGTCACCGGCCGTGATCTGCTTGGACTGCTGCAGCGAGAAGCAGGCGATATCCCCGAAGGTCCCCACGCGCTGGCCGTCATACTCCGCGCCGTGCGCCTGCGCGCAATCCTCGATCACGTACAGGTCGTGTTTTTCGGCAATCTCCATGATCTCATCCATCCGGCACGGCTGGCCGAAAAGATGGACCACCAGAATGGCCCGGGTCCGGTCGGTGATCTGTTTTTCGATCGACTCCGGCTTCAGGTTCAGCGTCAGCCGGTCCAGGTCGGCAAAAATCGGGATGCAGCAGCACTGGACGATGCCGATGTAGGTGCCCATGTCGGTGACCGGAGAGGTGATGATCTCATCCCCGGGGTTCAGCTGCAGTGCGGCGACGGCTGTGTGAAGCGAGGCCGAACCGGATGTCACCGCCTGGATGTGGTTGACGCCCAAAAAGTCGGCGTACTCCTTCTCAAACTGCTCCACCATCGTGCCGGAATACCGAAACATCCTTCCACTGCGGATGACTTCCGAGACGAGCTCGATCTCTTCGTCCCCCAGGTCACGTCCGCTCGCATTTCCCGTTGTCGGAAATGGTTCCGTGGCGGCCTTCGGCCCACCGTTGATTGCAAGTTCCTCTGCCATTGACATTTCCTCCAGACTTCGTGTCAAAAGATGCGGATTGAGTTTCGTTTGCGGTTGCAGACACTGCTAATTGCAGTTACGACATTCGTCACGAATTTTTTTTGCCAGCCGCCGGTTTTCCCTGTGCCCGGTGCGATGGCCCACGATCCGCGCATTGACGGGGCGGCCGAGAAGATACAGGTCTCCGACAAGATCAACGAGCTTGTGGCGGGCAAATGCGTTGGGTGCAAACGGCTCATCAGAGTACCCGTCATCGTACACCACCAGGCAATTGTCTTCACTGCCGGCGGCAATGTACCCGGTCTCCCTCAGGTCATCAAGCTCCTGTTTCGTCGCAAAGGTCCGGGCGGGAGCGAGGGTCTCGCCGAAGTCCTCGTCCTGTGGGCGAAACTCTGCATACTGGTGACCGATCAGCGGATGCGGGTGCAGCAGCGAGTACGCGAACATCGACGTTTCAGCCGGCAGCGCCATGATGGCCCTGTCATCGCCAATTTCAAATACGGCCCGGTCAAGTGTGATTGGTGCGAGCTTTCCGTCCACCGGGCTGTTCCCGGATGCCTCCACAGCCTCAAAAAAAGGCTTCGCACTGCCGTCAAAAAGCGGTATTTCGGGCCCGTCCACGACAATCCTGGCGTCTGTGATGCGGTGCGCCCACAGTACCGCCAGCAGGTGCTCGACGAAGTCCACCCGGTCCGCATCGGAACCGATGGACGTGCAGCCCGGCACCTCAACAACATGATCAAGATCAACCGGCCAGGCGGTCTCGATGTCCGGGCGTTCGATGACGAGGCCGCTCCCGGACACTGCCGGGAGAATAGCGACGGTGATGTCGCGGCCGCTTCTGACACCGAGACCGGTCAATTCAATGCTCTGTCGGAGTGTCTGCCGTATCATTGCATCATCATTTCAGTCCCATCCGCCCCCCTGCCTGAACAGGCGGCCGACGGATGGTGCGTGCTGTTGGTTTGATGGAGATTGTGATGTTACGGCAGCACGACCGCTGCTGCAGCCGCTGCGGCAATAACGGCTGCAGGCAGAAGACATCCACCGCGAAACCAGGCCTTCGAAACCAGCTTCCTGCCCATCAACTTGTTCAGGAGCCGGGAGCCGATCTTCCCTTTCCCTACGGCATTGATGTCGCCCAGAAGACGCGCTGCGCGATATAGCAACCGACGCAAACTGTTCATGAAAGAGCAGAAAAACCTCCAGTGATGTTACCAGCTTCTGCGAAGCATCTCCATGAGATCCTTGTACCCGAAATCGCCCGGGGTCTTGGCGATACCGTGTTTCATGTAGCGCATGGCGTCATCCGCGAGCTGGCCCAGCATATCTTCGGAGATTTCCAGCTTGCGCAGCGGAATATCCAGGTTGATGCGTCCAAGAAGCCGCTTCAATTCACCGGATACCTTCTCGGCGGCCTCGCGGGTATCGCCCCCCACCTGCACTCCCAGCCGCCTGGCAATTTCGGCGAACCGGTCGGGCATCCGCTTCCACAGCATATCGGCCCAGGCCGGCATGAGTGCGGCCAGGCCCGCTCCGTGGGCGATCTGTGGAATCCGCCCACTCATCGGATGTTCGAGACCGTGCATCACCGTTGCGCCACATGCCGCCAGCGCGTAGCCTGCGAACATATTCGCCAGCATCATCCCCCCCCGCGCCTCCTCGTCATCGCCATTTTTTACTGCATCCGGAAGATGCTTTCTGACCAGCTCGATCGCCTTCAGCGCCTGGTGGTCGCTCATCGGGTTGGCATCGGTGGAAATATAGGCCTCAAGCGCATGTGCGAGAACATCGGCGCCAGTTGCAGCGGTGATTTCCGGCGGGAGACTGTAGGTGATTTCGGGGTCCTCAATCGCCGCCTTCGGATATATCGCGTCACCGGCCATGGCGGTCTTTTCGTAGCTTTCGGAGATTGTGATGACCGCAAACGGAGTCAGCTCCGAGGAGGTGCCTGCGGTGGAGGTGGCGGCGATGACCGGCAGCGTGGCTTCCGTCGGCTTTGTCTTTTCGCCATTTTCGTCCGGGACGAGAAAGTCTGTCAGTGGCCGGTCGTGAGAGGCGCCGACAGCGATTGCCTTGGCGCTGTCCATGGCGCTTCCGCCACCGAGACCAACAATGACGTCACATTTCTGCGCGCTCGCCAGGTCCGCCCCCTGCCGCACCGTCGCGAGATCGGGATTAGGCGGTATTTCATTGAATGTCACAACCTCCAGGCCGGCTTCAGACAAAAGCTCCTGCGCCTTCTGCAGGTAACCGGCCTTTTCCATGGCCGACCGCCCGGTGACGAGCATCGCCTTTTCGCCCCACGGCTCTGTGAGTGTGCCAATCTGTGAAAAGGTGCCCTCTCCAAAGGTAAGCTGGACGCTGTTGTAATATGAAAACTCCATCATTTACACCTGTTCCCCTTCTTCGTCTTCGTTTTGTGCCTGTGCCATCAGTTCCTGCGCTTCTTCCGATCCCTCCAGTGGTATGCGGAAGGTGATGGTCGTTCCCTGCCCCTCCACGCTGTCCACCCACACCTCGCCCCCGTGGACATCGACCACATTCTTGACGATCCGCGTGCCCAGGCCGGTCCCCATCGGCTTGGTACTGACCGCATCATCGGTGAAGAGCTTCGCCTTCACCTCTTCGGGCATCCCCGAGCCGGTGTCCTCGACGGCGACCTGCAGATACCCACCGTCCGGGAACTCGCCGCCGGTCTCCGCGGAGGCGTGGACGGTGATGGAGTCGCCGGGTTCGCAGGCCTGCAGGGCATTGTTGACCAGGTTGTACACTGCGTTATACATCTGCTTTTGATCCATGACGCAGGCCGCAATGTCATCGGGGACATCGTCGATGATCTGTATATCCTCCTTTTCGGCCACGACACTGAGCATCGGGACCACCTGTCCGACGACGTCGTTGAGGTCCTCTTTGTGGAAGCTCGGTTCGGTGACCATGCCCTTGACGGCCGCGGAGACTTCGGCCATCCGCACCTGCACGGCGCCACAGCCGCTTTTCATCATCTCCGTCATCTCCGGCAGCATGTCCCGCAGCCCGGCCACCGCCATCTGAACGTTTTCGACGACATTATCACCATCACCGCTGCACGCTTCATCCATATCGCTCCAGGTGTCTTCAGCAATGAATTCCAGCGTTTCAGCGGCCGTTTGCACGGGTGTCATCATGTTCTTGACGTCGTGGCTGAGGTTGCCGATGAAACGCACGACCTCCGCCAGCCGCGCCTCCTCGTTCAGGCGGGCCTGCTCCACGGCGGTGGCAATCTGTGAGGCCAGAATATCGAGCACAGCCACATCAGCCTCATCGAAAATGCCGTCTGTTTTGTTAAGCACCTGCATCACGCCGATGGCATTGCCTTCAACGCTGAGCAGCGGGACTGTCACCATGTTTTTGGTCTGGTAATCGATTTTTGTCTCGATCTCCCGGTCGTGGCTTTCGGAGGTCATGACGTCTTCACTGACATTGATTTCTCCAGACTGGAAAACAGATCCCGCAAGGCCCTGGTCCGGATCGATTTCCATGCCGGTGAGGACATCCGATTTTTCGCCCACGACATACGTGAAGACAAGCTTGTCCTTCTCAGCATCGTACAGATAAACGGTTCCGGCCTCGGCTCCCACACATTCGAGCGAGACGTCCAGCGCCTGCTGGGCCAGTTCATCCACCTCGATAACCTGGCTGAGAGCGGCGCTGATGCGGCGAACCGCTTCCATCTGTTCGTTTCGCTGTCGAAGCTCGTGCTGCAGCTTTTTGAGTTCAGGTTCCGTGATATTGCTCATAACCCGGAA
>JAWODS010000295.1:0-9891 GCA_046483205.1 Armatimonadota bacterium
GGCTGATTGCGTGCGCAATCAGCATTTGGAGTTTGCGAGCAAACTCCTACTGGCGACAAACAATGTCGCCACCTGCGATTTGTAGCGACTAAAGACTCAAATCGCAGGCCGAGCCACGGAGATGTTTGATTGCCGTATATCAAACTCCAAAGGCTCTTCAAACCACGATTTTTTTAAGGTTGATCCGGGCATTTTTTCAAGCCTATCGGTTTTTATGAGACATTGTTGGGAGGCATATGCAAATGCAGGTGCTGCAAGTGTGGGTGATGATTGCACTGATAGTGGCGCTTACGTGTGCAATGACGCATGGCGCGGAATACTTCCTCGCGCCGACGGGTGATGACGCAAATCCGGGAACCCGGGAGGCACCGTGGCAGAGCCTGACCAGGGCCAATAAGGCCCTCGAACCGGGGGATACGGCAACCTTTCTGCCGGGAGACTACGTCGGAAGCATCGTCCCGGCCAACAGCGGAACCGAGCAGGCGCCCATCACCTATCGCTCATCTGAGCCGCTGGGTGCACGGCTTATGCCGGCAGATGGTTCAGCACCCATCCGCCTCGATGGGCACGAGTATATAGCGATTGCGGATTTCTACATTGATGGCCAGCATCAGGCCACCTGGGCGAGCGTGACGCACTGCCGCAACATCACCATAAGCGGCTGCGAGATGCGCCGCAGTCCGGGCACAACATTATTTCTTGAATCTTCACAACTGCGCCTGATCGACAACACTTTCAGTGCCGACCGTTTACGCGGGGATATGCTGCACATACGCAACTGCAACGAGGTGCTCTTTGAGGGCAACTCAACGACCCGTGTGGGCCACTGCCCCCTGCGCATTCATAACTGCTTCAATGTCGCGGTGCGCGCAAACGTCTTTCGCAACGAATGGGGCCGCAATTACGAGTTCTGGAATAGCGGGCGACTGCTGATCGAGCGAAATATCGTCACCCGCGCCCGCGACAGTGCCGGTTCGGCCGACAGCCGGGCGAAGAACCTGTATGATGACAGCATCTTTCGGCAGAACCTCGTCTTCGGGAACCTGCACACCCCCCTGAATACGAGCAGCTATATCTGGAGAGGCGCCCGAGCGACAAGCCCCCTTTACCGGGGACCTTTTGTGGCGGTCAACTCCCGCTTTTATCACAACACCATCGCCGACAACCTCGGGAACGGCTGGCAGCTCCACGGCATACATGTGGGCGCGAACGTGTTCAAAAACAACATCTTCCACCGCAATGACTACGCCGGCGGCGGCACACAGGTGGTGCGGGGCGACGAAATCAGCGATGACAACCGGTTCGTCAGCAACATTCTCAGCGGCACCGAACCCGGGCAGCCGGTGGTGCAGTACGGCAGCAGCTACTGGACCGCCGGGGAGGCCAACGAGAATACGATGACCGTTGGTGACTTCTGGTCGGAGTTCCATGAGAACATTGACGCAGATCCGGCTTTCGTGGATGCAGGCAACCGCGATTATCGCCTGACAGATGAGAGCCCTGCCATCGACGCGGGCACCCCGCTGACATGGGCGATGGGTGAGGGGAGCGGTCGAAAACTTCCCGTCACCGACGGGCGCTGGTTTTATGACGGCTTCGGGATCGAGGGTGAAAAGGGGGACCTGATCGCCATCGGCAGTGGAGAGAATCTGGCGCGGATCGAGCGGGTGGAGCTTCGCTACTACCAGCCGGCGATTCTGCATCTGGACCGCGAGATGATCTGGGAGGACGGTGCCCCCGTGAGCCTGCCGTGGGTGGGCGAGATGCCGGATATCGGCGCGTTCGAGCACGCTGCCAATCATCCCACCCAGCTTGTCGCGCTGGCTCGGCCGGCGGCTGTTGAGCCAGGTCAGCCGGTCAGCTTCTCTCTCGACACCTTTGGCCGGGAGGTCGAGTCAGTCACCTGGGACTTCGAGGATGGGACATTTTCTCACGAGATGGAGCCGACGCACAGGTGGGACGAGGCGGGACACTACGGTGTGACCGTGCGAGCGACGTTCGCCGATGACACCCGGGGCGTCGCTCCAGTGTTTGTCCACGTCCCCCGGCGGCTCGATCCGCAGGCTCCGCTCGTCGAGGTGGACTTCGAGGACGAAACACGCGGCGAGACCTGGGGCTACTACCTGAAGTTCTACCGTGGCCACCAGACAGGAGCAGTACACGTCGATTACCCGGACCGTGAAGGCAAATGCATGCGCATCTTCTATGATGCCGACAAGGCGAACAGGACCGCCGGGCAGATCGCACCCGGAGCGTGGGATATCGACCGCTACCCCTTCGTGCGCTTCGATTACCGGATTCCCCGCGGCGTCCCGGTTACCGTCGAGGTTACGCCATTTTCAGCCCCGGGTCGTCCCGGCGGTTTCGTCGTGGCGGCCACTGCCAACCAGGCGGCCCGGATAGGGGATCTGGACGGCTACACACTGGCAGATGACGGCCAGTGGCACACGCTCACCATGGACGTGCGGCGGGTGCGCGAGGTCTATCCACAGTTGCAGCACCTGCGACAGTGGATGTTCAACACACCCTGGAACACGCCGCCGTCCCCGGTCGGGTGGATGACCTTCCCGGCCATGGAGGCCGACTACAAAAGCCATCCGGACGGCCCCGGTGACGTTGCGATGCTCCGCAGTCACGACATTGTTATGCTGCGTGCAAGCGGGGCCGGGCAATGGTTGGAAATGCCCTTCACGCTGCAGCAGGAGACGAGCGGCGAGATATTCGTGGACCTGCTTGATCACACCAGCCGTGGCGCCGTACGTATCCTGCTCGATGGTGAGGTCGTGGTGGAGGATTACGAGCACTGGACGGACGGGACGGAGATGCAGAGCGTGTCTCTGGGGCAGATGACGCTGGACGCCGGAGAGCATAGGGTGCGGGTCGAAGTGCTCCAGCGCCGGGTGGGTTACATCGGCCTTTCAGGAGTGAGTATCCGACCCGAGGGAGCCGCTGCAGCACCGGAGCTGACGCTCGATGATTTCGAGTTCTGGTTTGACAACTTCGCGATCCTGCCGGAGTGATCGTCTCCGCGCGTGGAGAACTGCAAACAAAAGGTGTACGGGTGCAGCAGTATCGAACCTTACGCGAACTGCAGCGTTGTGTGAATGCGGTGGCCGCGGATGGCTGCCCGATTGAGGCGCAGCATTGTGATATTGCCCCGATTTTACAAATGGAGGCTTCATCTATGAGCATCCCGACACAGTGTTTGGCGAGTGTAATGGTGCTGGTTGCTGCGACGTGCGTATGGGCAAATCCCGGACAGAAAGATGGTACCCTGGAGGATTTGAGGAAAATCAGCGATGAAGAGAATATCGCCACGGAGGCTCTCGATCTGCCCGTTTCTGTAGATGCTTCCGGCCTGGCGGAGACGAACTACTATTCGGAGCATTCGCGGGAGATCCAACTGGAGCCGGATACCCGCTATACCCTCGGGATTACGTATCGCGCTGAGGGTTCGTCGCTGATCTCGGCGGGGATCAAATGGCAGATGCCCGGTGAACCGGCGGGGCTTGTGGATACAGAGTCGCGCCGCGCCCGCTGGCCGCAGGCTGATGAGTGGACCCTGCGGGTGCTGACCTTCCGCTCCGATCACGAGTACACCACTGCCCGCATCATTCTCAAGGCCTTCGGCGGAATTTCTCTTGAGGTCAAAGACGTTGTGCTGGTCGAAGGCTGGTATTGTGACTGAGGTGTGGATCTATTGACGCTGTTACTGCTTATCCTGGAGGGATTTGTCGTGCCCGGTACGGCTTCTGGCAGGGTTGAATTGGGCGGAAGTTTCGCCCTGTGTACCGTGTGGATTGTTGCGCTGATGGCGATAGGGACGACAGCGGTGGCCGCCGGGGATCTGGAGGTCCGACCACCCGAACGCGACACCGTTTTCGTGGATGAGGGAGTGACGCAGACGGCGGTGATCGGGCGGATGGCTGAACCGCAGATCGCCAGAGCCGTTCGCAAAGTCGCTGAAGCAATCGGTCATGACACCGAGATCATCGATGAAAAAAGCGTGCTGGGCCTGGATGAAGATGTGGCCCCGGAGCTTCAGAATCGGCACCTGGTGCTGGTGGGAAACGCTTACAACAACCGCGCGATCTTCCGGCTGTATATCCGGGAACTGGCTCTGTGTGACGAAGACTACCCGGGAACGGGAGGCTGGATCATCCGCACCGTCTGCGATCCGTGGGCAGCGGGGCATAATGCGGTCATCGTCGGAGCCTCCGACAACCAGGGGCTGCAGAAGGCCGCAGACGAATTCGAAAATGCTTTGAGTGTTGGTGACGGCACGGTGACTCTCCCGTGGGCGTGGCGATTCGAGTCGGGTGTGGATGCCGACGGACGCTCCAGGTATTCGTCCCGTGGCTACGACTGGGATGAATACCGCGAGACGATCACCTATGTGGACCAGCCGGTCAAGCAATTTCCCGCAGATGTGATCGGACAGTCCATCAATGCCGGTCAGCGGTACTATCAGACCGGTGGCGAGAATGAGCTGCGGCGTTTTCGGATGGCCATCGAGGAGCTGCAAAAGCTCGGCGACCGGCTCTATGAAAGCCGCAGGGTGGAGTTTTCGCTGAAGGATTTCATCATCGCCTGGGAGCGCATGGAGGTGGATCCTTCGTTCTCCGAGACCGAACGCAGCGAAATCGCGTCATTTTTCTATGACCTTGGATGCCTGTGGGAAAGCCGCTACTGGTCATCTCCGAGTATGAGCCGGCGCGTCGAAGATCTGCGTCCGATCACCAACCATCCCAGCAACGGAACCCTGGGCTTCATGCGGCTGGGGCTGTACCTGCTGCGCCGGTGTGAGATGAGCGCTGAGGTCCGGGAGAATGCCGAAAAGTGGGTCTCGTCGGCCGATGCGGTATTCAACGCCCAGGAGCAGTCATTCAAGCCGGGCTGTGATGCAAACGGGTATCAGTGGTGGACGCTCAAGCACATGCTGAAATACGCCACCTGGCGGCCGGATTATGATGTCTTTTACAACGGCAATGTCCGGCTGATGACCGATCTGCTGTTGAGCGCCGCCGACAACATGGGCAATGCGGCCGGATACGGGGACGTCGGTAGCAATCTGACCGGTTTCAGCACCCATTCGCAGTACATCTGCAAGCTGGCCGCCCGGCATTACGGCGACGGCTGTGCACGGTGGATTGCCGAATATCTCGGAGGCCGTTTTTCCGGAAGCGAGATGCCCGTGGAAGCACTCAAGCCCGTTGACAGCACGGGCGTGACGAAGATTCCGTGGAGCCGCGCCTATTATGATGACCTGGCCAAACGGGGTGGAAAATACCAGCGCGTGCCGTGGCAGCGGACGTTCGACAAGATCGCCTTCCGCGCCGGGTTTGATCCAAAAGAACCGTATCTGCTCCTGGACGGAATCGGCGGCATGGGACACGGACATGACGACTGTAATGCCATAACGCGGGTCACTGCCGACGAAAAGATCTGGCTCATCGATGACGCCTATGCGCTCAAGACCATGTACGATCATAACGGTGTCTCGGTGGCCCGGAATGGGTTGTCGCCATCCGAGGCGTACGCCGCGGAGCTTCATGCTTTCGCCGACCTGCTGTCATCGGGCATGACCCGCAGCGAATCCCCGGCCAACGGCCTCATGTGGAATCGCAATATCTTCTGGATCAAAGACGGCTATTTCGTGATCGTGGATGACCTGGAATGCAAAGAAGCCGGTGACTATCAGACCAACTGCACGTGGCGCTGTGCGACGGAGGGAACGCTGGACGGCGATACCTACAGGGCCATGAATCTCGGCGACACCATGACCATCAGCTCCGATGGCACCGGGCGAGCAAAGGTGGCGTGGGAGCGTCATCCCGGAGAGGCCCCGGCACATGTGCTCCGCGAGGTCGTGTCCGGGGACATGCAGCCCGGCGACACCTTCACCTATGCCAACCTGCTGGCATGGCCGGAGGCGGATTCGGAGGCACCGCAGATCGTCAAAGTCGCCGAAGACACCTGGAGGGTGGACGGCGACCAGGACTGGGGCATCGTGGCAGCGGGGCCGCAGACCCCCGAAAGCATCCAGAGCGACGCGCAAATGATGACAGTTACCTCCGGGGCCGTATGCCTGGTCAATGCCACGGAGTGCACAATTCTTGGCAGTCCGGTTCTCCGGGCCTCCGCGCCGGTGACCGTGGAGCTGAATCGTGACGGGCGGGGGCTGGTTATTTCGGACACGGAGGCGTCTGTATCCCTGCGGATGGGTGAGAATCTGACCATCGCCGGAAAGCCCGCTTCCACGCGCATGACCGGGGAACTGACCGTCGTGGATCTCACCCCCGGGCGTCACATGCTGGCATCGTCCGACAGCACCGTTGCCGGCATCCTGGATGGACTGAAGCGGGAGGCATCATCGTGGGAAGCCGTGGACCGGGAAGTCGCTGAAGCGGGCGAAGATGTCCCCACCAGGGGACGAACGATGTGGACATATACGGGTGTGCAGAATGTTGTCGCTCACGAGGTGACCGACATCACCGCCGATCCTGCCTGCAAGCCCGGGCGCAGCAGCCCCGTGGATCAGCTCGTTGACGGCGACTGGTCCGTTTCGCATGTTTCCGGAATCTGGTCGCCCGGGCAGACACCGGTCGTCACCATCGATCTCGGGGAGAGAAAGTCGCTGGATCGCGTCACCATATACACCTGGGAGGGCATGAGCAGCCACAGGCTCGACGGCGTTGACATGGCCGTCAGCAACACCATCAATGAGGATGATTTCCAGACCGTCCCGGTCGAATTCCCGATTGTGGGGCGCGCCGAGCGAGATATCAGCCGTATCCGACAGGCCGAGAACCTCGACACCCACGCACGGTATGTAAAGCTGACCTTCAAACCCGCCAGTGACGAAGATGGGGCCTACATCGCCGAGGTGATCCTGCACCCGTCGCCTGGTGAGAGCTCCACGCAGGCGCCGATCAACGATTTTGCGACATGGGATATAGACGGCGACGGCGCCGATGAGGTGCTGGTGGCCGGAGCGGATGGAAAGGTCCACTGCCTCGGCCCAGACGGCACCACGACATGGCAGTTCGAGGCTCCGGAAGCTTTCAACGCCGTGTGGGCGGGCGAAATTGACGGAGAAACGGTGCTTCTGGCCGGCTGTGATGATAACCACCTGTATCGCCTTGACGCAGAGGGCCGGGAAATCTGGAAGCAGGTGACCTACGACTACCGCCCCCGGCGATACGAGACGGGAAAGGTCAAAAAGATACTGGTCGAACGCCTGATCCCCGATGGGGATCCGATTATCCTCGCCGGTGCCGATAACTGGG
The DNA here is from genome assembly GCA_046483205.1 of Armatimonadota bacterium. Lineage (GTDB taxonomy): Bacteria > Armatimonadota > Zipacnadia > Zipacnadales > UBA11051 > JBKHJK01. The sequence goes on from JAWODS010000295.1 coordinate 7,290, forward strand.
AGCTGTCGGCATTCACTCTTGATGGCCAGGAGTTGTGGCACTGCTGGTATTACTCCCACAGCACCACCTTTCTCACCACCGGCGACATCAACGGAGACGGTGTGCGGGAGATATTCCAGGGCACGTCCTTCGCCGACACAAACTGGTTCGATGCAAAGGGCGAAGAATCACACTTCCAGCGGTGCTACATCGGTCCTGCAGAAGACGGTGTGACCGCCGATATGGACGACGACGGCAAAGATGAAATGATCGCCGTCGGGCAGAAGGGCGTCGCCGCCATGACCGTGCACAGAAACGAAGGCGCTGATGGCTGGGATGACCGCATCGAATGGCGCATAGACACGGGCTGCCCGCAGACATGTATTGCCGTCGCAGGTGTGGATGGTGACGGGGTTGACGACATCGTCACCGCCGGCAAGAACGGCTTCATCCGGGCGGTCGGCAGGGGTGGGGAGACCCACTGGGTGAAAAATGCGGGCAATTCCATCAATGACCTGCTCGTCGCCGATATTGGCGCGGACGGAGGGGCATCGATCCTGGCCGCCTCTGACAATGGGACCGTGCAGGTGTGGTCCATGGATGGGCGCCTGCTTGAGCGCATCAGCGTCGGCAAACAGGTGGTGAAGCTCCAGCTCGGCGATATCGACGGTGACGGAAGCCAGGAGATCCTCGCCGTGACCGTTGATGACATTCTTCATGCCGTTGAGCCGTAGCCGGGCACGGGCGCCATGGCGACGTGGTTGTGGCCCTGCCGGGGATACAGCAATGGATCAGCCGACATACCGCCAATCACCGTCATGGCCCTGGAACCGGCCGATACCCTGGAATGGATTTCCTGCCAATACCATCCCCGGGATGAGAACCATTCGAGTGGACGTTGGTCGCTTTCTTCGGCGATCTCCGGCTGTTTCAAAATCGGAGTCGCCAGAAAGTCGCCAGCTTCCTCGATGTCCCGGCTGCCAAAGTCACCTCCTGAAACTCAATCTGCCACAGCGCTCCGAAATCACGGGTTTGAACTGGCGGCCGGTCTCTTTTCGCCTCAATGTGCAGCCTGTGAAAGCCCGCGGCCACACCGTAAGCGTGATAAACATTAGCCATTTCGAAACCAGTCTTCATAACGCCCAGGAGATCTGCAACTCCGCTGCACTCCGAGCCATCTCTATCACGCTCCTCATACATGAATCGTACACACATCGGCGACATACGACATAGCCCCTTGAGTGAACAATCTGGGCTTCGTCCATTCTTCTCTTGACTTCCACCACCCCCGGATATAGTGTGAAATCGCACATTTGTAACAGTCTCTGAAAATGGATGATATCTTTAGGGCAATCCAGGGGTGAAAGTAAGCTCTGGCGGAGGAGGATAAATCATGAGACGAGCCTGTGTTCTTCTGATTCTCATGTTCGGAGTATTGTGGCTGTTTGCAGGGTGTGGTGGCGGCGGTGGAGACACCCCACAATCTTCGCCTGTTACCCTGACCCCCGGAACAGTTGAAGGGCAGCAATATGCGGGCAGTTACTGGCCTCTGGACGTGGGGCGGTGGTGGCACCTGGAGGTCAATGGCGATGTTACCGTTACGGCGAACGGACGGCGACAGACGATCGACATTGATACCATGGTCGAAGTAGATATCACGCGCGAAGTGGACATCACGCTTGATACCGGTACCGTACAGGCCAGTGAGTATCGCAGCGGGGATATTGGAGGGGGCGTAAGCCCGAACTCTGCGCCCGCAGTGGTGGAGACGGCACAAGAAGAGCCGGCATTGTTTAAGGTGCTTCGGACGATGGCGCTCAAATATATTGAGAGTGCCGGTCCGGATGTGCAACTCGCCCAGGCGCAGGATGGTGGGGCTCAAGGTGTGCCAGATCTTCAGTATTACGCTCGCGTCAATGACGCCCGCATTGAAAAAGTCGCTGTAGGTTATTCGTACCTCTACAGCCCGCCTGAGCCTCTGACCTCGCCACGTGCCTATTTGCCTGTACCTCTTGTCGCTGCAATGCCACATTCGGTGGAGTGGGATCGGTTCTTTGGCTTTGGACACCAGCAAGGCGACGAGATTTTTCAGGATCTCGAAGAACTGGGACTGTCCGGACAAATCCGTTACTACCTGGGAGTTCTCGGTCGCGAAAGTGTCCAGACCCCCGCCGGAACGTTCTCCGCAGTGAAGGTTTACCAGCGTGTAGCACTGAACGCCAGCGGCGCAGACGGAAGTAGTGCCGATGGGACAGCGCAGATTTGGCTGTGGCTGGCCGAGGGAGTTGGTGTTGTTGCTGAACGCTGGGAGATGGATATGAATGCCTCCCACCCCCAGGAGGGCAGCGGCACTGTGACACTAAACCTGGACGGGAAGCTCACTAATTATGGCAACGATCTTGCCCCGCCTGAAAGCGCCCCAAACCCCGTCACCAACCTGACAGTGAACTCGCTGCAGACGAGTATCCAGTTGAATTGGGATCCACCCATCGGTACCTCGCTGAACGTATTTCGCCCGGCGCATTTCTGGGTGCCGTCAACGGCCTGCTCTGCGCCCGGCTGCGCATCCCGCCGATCATCGCGACACTCGGCACCATGTATATCTGGCTCGCCGTGCTCTTTC
>JAWODS010000407.1:0-5180 GCA_046483205.1 Armatimonadota bacterium
ATCATCTCCACAAACCGGTGGAAGGCGGGGAGTTGCTGTCCGTCGTTCGTGATGCCCTTGGTCCGCCCGATCAACCGGCGGACCAAGGGCATCACGAACGACGGACAGCAACTCCCCGCCTTCCACCGGTTTGTGGAGATGATGCACAGCGCCGAGGGCCTCGCTGTGCTTTGCGTACTCGTGCCCGACAAAGGAGCCACTAAAAACAATCACCGGAGGACTGCAAGATCCCAACCGTGACGCCATCGAAAGAAGCACGTTGTAGCCATCCAGATCGGGCATGTTGATATCGAGGATAACCAGGTCCGGATCGTTTTTCTCCGCAGCATCCAATGCCTGGCGTCCGTTCGCCGCTTCGATGACCGCATAGCCCTGCGATTTTAGTATCTCGCACACCACATCCCGGACCGCGGCCTCATCGTCCGCCACAAGGATTGTCCTGGGCGTTTTCATGGGTGACACCATTGCTCCGTTCACGTCGATTATTTCGCCAGTACAGTTCGAAACCGCAAATGCGGTTTCACCTTCATACAGACACCATACAATTCGGTACAAACTGCCTCGACCTGAAGCGAAACATGGCCGGAAACAAGCATGGCACAAAAAAAGACCTCCCTGCGCTATCCAGGGAGGCCAATATTTCTGGCGGGGCTGACGGGACTTGAACCCGCGACTTCCACCTTGACAGGGTGGCACTCTTAACCACTGAGCTACAGCCCCACAAAAGCTGTGTTGGAAAAACTGCCGGCGAGTTGTTTCCGATTGCCCGACAGTGCATTTATCCTATTATATTCTCCGGCCAATGTCAATAGAGACCGGGTGATTGTGTTTCATGAATGCAGCAGGCGGGCCGTGGGAGGAGCCCGCCTGGCTGCGGATGGTTCGCCCGCCTGTGGTGTATGGTGTCATCTGGGCGAACTGTGTCTGCAATTCGTCCGGGCGCAAGTCAAGGGGGCGACGTTTGTGAGACGAGATTGCAGACAACGACCTATTGTGTCAATGTCTGTGGAACATATCGGGCATTTACCTGCACAACGCTGTACTCAGTATAGCCAGCCCGTTTGGTCGTGTCAAGGAATCCATGCGATTTTTTTGCACTCTCCCGCACGCCACCTCAGCCGATCGGTCCGAAATGTTTTCCAATCGCACGGATAGACCGGCAGGCACTGATATTCGCCGCCACGTTGTTTTGTCGCGAAGGTTACAGGACAAAGAATTTTTGCTATACTGCATTTTTGGGAACTTCACCCCACATCAGGGCGTTTTCCTCGGTGTCCGGGGTTGTGTTGTTACTGCTATGCAGGCGGCTTTGTATCCGCCCGCGGGAGGTGTGTCATTATTAGCCTCGCAATAAAGACGGAAAACCTATCAAAGATCTACACCCACGACACACAGGGTGAACCTGTCGGGCTTGTTGATCTGTCACTCGAAGTGGAAGAGGGACAGATCTTTGGTCTGCTGGGGCCCAACGGGTCCGGTAAGACCACCACGCTCAAGCTTTTTCTGGGCCTCATCTTCCCCACATCGGGACATGGCGAAATCTTCGGCCATCGTCTCGGGAGCACGGCGTATAAAGAGCGTGTCGGCTTTCTGCCCGAGGGCCCGTACTTTTACGAACATCTCAATGCCGTGGAGCTGCTGGAATTCTACGGCAGCCTTTTTGGGATGGGCGGCAAGAGTCTCGAGAAACGCATCCAATACCTGCTGGAACTCGTCGGCATGTGGGACCGGCGTCTGCGGCGCATCCGCGATTATTCCCGTGGCATGCGCCAGCGTGTCGGCGTCGCCCAGGCGATGATCAATGATCCGGATCTCCTCTTTCTGGATGAGCTGACATCGGGGCTCGATCCGCTCGGGGCGATGGACATGCATCGGCTGGTGCAGAACCTGCGCGACGAGGGCAAGACCGTGTTTTTGTGCAGTCATCTGCTCAAGGACATGGAGCCAATCTGCGACCAGGTTATTATCTTAAATCAGGGCCGCGCGTGCGAGTTCGGCCGTGTGGATGATCTCCTGAAGGTCGAGGGCGAATACCGGATGGTCGTCTCGTCGTACACAGACGAACTCGCCCGCGAGCTTGCTGAAGGGGCGCTGCGAACTGAGGAGCGCTCCGAGGGCTTTGTCGCCTACTATGCCGACCAGACGACTGCTCTGGACGCCGCCTCACAGGCTGCGGCCGCCGGGGCGCACCTGGAAGACCTCAGTGTTCATCAGCGCTCCCTTGAAGAAGTCTTCATCGACGCTGTGGGAGGAAGAGAGTAATGCGTGCCATATATCGAGTAGCCAGTGCAACCTTTCGTGAAGCGTGGCGGCGCCGCTTCCTCAACGGGATCCTTATATTTGCGATCCTCATCATCGGCTCATCGTGGGTCTTTGCGTATCTGCAGCCCGGAGCTGAGCTGCAGATGCTTCTGGACATTGGTCTGGGGTCGATCCGTTTCTTCGGCATGCTGATCGCGATCTTTTTGGGGACACGGCTCGTACCCGACGAAATCGAACGCCGCACCATTCATACGATCATCGCCAAGCCCGTCAGCCGCGTGCAGTTTCTGTTCGGCAAGTTCTTCGGCGGCCTGGCGACGGTGACGTTCAATGTCATTCTGATGGGCATCGCGTTCTACATCGTCTTCGTGCTCAAAGCCCCCGGGTACATCGCCGAAAAGCCCGAACAGGCGATGCTTGTGCAGTCGATGTACGGCAGTGTTGCCAAGGCGATCCTGCTGACATTCTTTGAGCTGTACCTGGTGCTGGGCATCGCGGTCGTTGCTTCCACGCTTTTCTCGTGGGTGCTTTCGGTGATCTTCACGTTCTTCGTGTACTTCAGCGGCCAGATGGCAGACTTTTTCCGGCAGCTTTCCGATCCGGACGCCGGTGCCTCGAAGCTTGCGCAGATCCTCCTCGGTGGTATCTACAGGATCCTGCCACACTTTGAGATCTTCGACATCCGGGAGGCAATTTTGCAGGGTACGCTTGTGCCATGGACGGAACTGGCAAAGTATATCGGGGAGGGGTGTCTGTATCTCCTCATTGTCCTGCTAATCGGCTACCTCGTGTTTAACGAGCGCGAAGTATAAGGGCGGCACAACAGGAGCGTCAATTATGAAGCCATATAGAATCATCACAATCCTGCTGATCGTCGCGTTGTTTTTCACACTGGCACCGGTGAACGATGCGGTCACACATTCGCGGCTGGTTCTCGGTCTGCGTCAGCCGACGCCCTGGTTTCAGATCGTGGCCCGTGGCGAGGCAGGTGACACCGAACTGGCCGTCACCGGAGTAACGGGCGTGATCGTCGGCGCCGCTCTTGGCGGTTTTCGCGAAGTTGCCGCGACGATGCTGTGGATGAAGACCCATGAATACTGGCACAGCGGCAAAATGCTGCAGGCAAAGGCATTGTGGCTCATGCGCCTCGTCACACTCCTGGACCCCCACTGGATGGAGCCGTGGCGTGTAACCGCGTGGCACCTGTCCTATAACCTTTATGTCGAGACGGACAATCCCGAGCTGCAGGCGAAATATCTTCAGATGGGTGTTGATTGTCTGAAAGAGGGCATTTCGTGGAATCCCGACCGCTACGACCTCTACCTGGAGCTGGCGTGGCTGTATTTCGACAAGGTCGAGGACTTCGAAAAAGCCACGAAGTGGTTCAAAGCAGCCATGCGATATCCACATCCCGAATATGTGGACCGTCTTGTCGGACACGCCTACGAGCGTATGCCCAATATCCCGCGCGCCCTGGACGCCTACGATTACTGCCTGAAGCGGGACCCGATGGATCACACGGCCAAGGGGGCGACACTTACCATCCGCGAGCGCTATCTGCGCCCCTGGCGGCTCATGGAACAGGGCAAATATGATGAGGCACTCGAAGCGATCAATGAATATCTCACCGTGCAGCCTAAAAGCACCCTCGGCCTGCACATGAAAGCCCACATCGCTGAGGAGGCCGGCAGGACGCGGCTGGCGTACGACACCTGGAAGCTCGCCGGCAAGATTTCCGCCCTCGACCACCTGGCAAAGTCGAAGGCCGTCGAACTGGCCCACGAACTCGGCATCCCTGCCGAAGAGACGCCACAGTATCTATACCAGCAGAAGGTCAGCGCCAGTGGGAAAATGGGACAAACAATCCAGGACCGCGAGGGCGTAAGATAAGTCCTCCCGCCAACTCATCTTCAGATATGAAAACGCCGGGCCATCGCCGCCCGGCGTTTTTCGTATGTGCACGCGACAACCTCTAAGAGATACCTATTCCCAGCCGATCTTTAGGATATCCTTCGGCACACCGGCTTCCTCCAGTAGCCACAATGCACGTTTTACGCATTCACTGCCGCTATAATCTGTTTCCACATACAGACCTTCCCCGATCTCAACCGGTTCTGATAACTTATCCGGTGATCTGCTCACCAGAACCCATTTATACCCGCACTTTTTCTCCACCGGCAGTGGCCTGCCCCGCGATTGGAGCCACCTGGCTGTCTTAACCAGTATATGCTTCCAGAACTTTACCTCGAACCTGGTGCCTGCCAGAGCCATACCTGTGGGTTTCGTGTGCGTCGGAGGCAGGTTATTTACCGCGGGCTTGAGTTTATCTGCGTCGGTGCCCTCGTTAAGAGAGCCTCGAAATACGATTTGCTGCAGCACATCCTTTACCAGATTCTGATCAGGCAGCGCCCCGAGTTCGGCCTGCGCTTCGGTCTGGAATACTTCAATAATGAAGTCCGACGGCAATATCAGCAGACCCTCGATGATTCCGGGCAATTCTTCGCGTATCCGTTTCTTCTCACGCGCTTCGGCAAATATCTTCTTTGCAGTATCTTTTGCATCCCCGCTCCAGACCGCATCCTTTTCAAGGTATGTATTCATGATACGGCAGACGTGTTCGGCGGGCTGGTTAATGCTCGTCGATAGAGCCCAACTGCTGACCCTGAGCGCGCCCGAGATGACCGTGCTGGTCGGCGGGATGCGCGTGCTGGGCGCCAACTATGGGGGGACAGAGCATGGTGTCTTCAGTCAAGAATCACTACATCAGGATGATTGAAACCCTGATCAATCATTCAGACTTGGGCGAAGTGACCAAGATTGAAGGTCGGGTCAAGGACCAGGACGAATGCATTAAAAAGTTTCAGCGCAAATATCAGGGCAGACTCGAAACCGAAAGTCGCCCCTATGCTATTAAAGAC
>JAWODS010000455.1:0-2593 GCA_046483205.1 Armatimonadota bacterium
ACGGCCTGCACGGCATCGGCTTCGGCCACACCGAGCTGCTGCAGGATTTCCACCGCGGCCTCTTCAGCGTCGCCCTTGGTAGTCGCTCCAGCGGGCACAGCGGCTTTTTCGTCCACGACGGCGAACTGCCCGAGCTTGCCCTGAAGCTGTGCGATGAGGCCCTTGGCGGTCTGTTTGCCGACACCTGAAAGCGAGCGCAGGGTCTTGCTGTCACCAAGCTCGATGGCCTCGGCATAGGCCTTCAGGGGGATTGACATGCTGGTCAGGGCAGTTTTGGGGCCGAAGCGGGGAACCTGGATCAGCTCTTCGAAAAACTCCCGCTCCTCCGGACGCACAAAGCCCATCAGGATCGGCGTGGAGCGCGACTGCTCGTCATGCAGATAGTGGTAGGTGTACAGCTCGATCTCCGTCCCGGTGGCGCGGTCCAGCAGGTGTTCGGCGGTTGACGGCGAGATGGAGACCTCGTAGGTGAGGCCGTTGACGTCAATGAGCACGAAATCCTCTTTGAGTTCGACAAGCTTGCCGCGAATCCTGCGTATCAACTGCTGTGCCTCCCGGGGAAGTTGCTGCGTCGCTGCCTGGTTTCCTCCATTGCCTGCTCGATCTGCGGGTGCAGGCTTCGGTCTTTTTTGTCCGTTGGCCGCCCGTGACACAGGGCCAGCGCCAGGGCGTCGGTGATGTCCACCGGTGTGGGGCGCTCGGTCAGAGACAGCATCCCGCAGACCATCCTCCCCACCTGCTCCTTAGAAGCCCGCCCGTGGCCGGTCAATGACTTCTTTACCAGCGTCGCCTCATAGGCTTCGATGGCCACATTGGCCTCGGCGGCCGCGAGGTAAATCGCACCCCGCGCATGCCCCATCAAAATCGCCGTGTGAGGATGCTCGTAGTGCGAATACAGCTTCTCCACGGTCGCGACCTCGGGGTGATATTCTTCCATGACCTCGAGGATGCCCTGAAACAAACACTGCAGGCGGTCCTGAAGGGCTGAATCGGCATCGGTGCGCACGACCCCGGCGTCGAGGAGGACGTATTCGCCGTCAACGAGGTCAACAACGCCGTAACCGGTGCACCGGAGGCCCGGATCGATGCCCATAATTCGCTTGCTCATACTGCCCGGAATTATAGCACGCCGCCCCGCACACGCCAAACTGATGTTTGAGTGCTCACCGGCAGGTCTTATCGGTGTGGATGAATAACTATGATAGGCACGACCGTCGTACCGTTCGCCGGCTGTGAAAAGAAATTCGCTGTACCAGGTGTAGTGACCGACAGGGAGATCGACAATACTAATGATATTTGTCTGTGATTTACACGTGCATATCGGAGCGGCCAGTGGTGACCAGGCCGTGAAGATCACTGCCTCCAAAGATCTGACATTTGAGAATATCGCCAAAGAGGCCGTCGAGCGCAAGGGCATTGACGTGGTGGGGGTTATCGACTGCGCCAGCCCCGCAGTCATCGCCGATATCGAGGCCATGCTGGACAGCGGTGAAATGGTTGAACTGGACGGTGGCGGGCTGCGGTATCGGGATGAAGTGACCATCATCCTCGGCGCGGAGCTGGAGACGCGCGAGGAGGGTGGGGGGATGTCGCATAACCTCAGCTACTTCCGCACCTTCGAATCGCTGAAGGGCTTCTCAGAAACGATGCACCAGTATGTGACAAATATGAACCTGTCGTCACAGGCCTGCGGGCTGCCCGCACGGGAGCTTTTTCAGGTCGCCACCGCCTACGGAGCATTCTTCGTCCCCGCCCACGCATTCACCCCCCATAAGAGCCACTACGGGGCATGCACGAGGCGTATGAGCGAGATGTTTGGCGATGCTTGGGAGGACATTCCGGCCATCGAGCTGGGATTGTCGGCCGATGCGTATCTCGCCGACCGCATTGATGAGCTGTCCGACAAATCCCTGCTGTCAAACTCTGATGCGCATTCAAGGCCGAAAATCGGGCGCGAGTACAATCTCATTCAGATGGAATCGGCCTGCTATGATGAGCTACTGATGGCGCTGTGGTGGGAGGAAGGCCGGCGGGTGCAGGCGAACTTCGGCCTGGACCCCCGGCTGGGCAAATACCACCGGACCTTCTGTGAAGACTGCCAGCATACCGCCGTCGGTGACCCGCCGGTGGAGGTCTGCGAGCGATGCGGCAGCGACAATATCACCCGTGGCGTGCTGGACCGGATCGTTCAAGTTGCGGATTATGATGAGCCGCACCCGCCGGATTTTCGAGCACCGTACCAGTACCAGGTTCCCCTGCAGTTTGTCCCCGGTGTCGGCACGGTGACACTGAACCGGCTGATCAATCACTTCGGCAGTGAAATGGCCGTGCTGCACCAGGCCACGCGGGAGGAAATCGGCCAGGTCGTCGGTCAGAAAATCGCCGATCTCATCATCCAGGCCCGTGAAGGAACCCTTCCACTGAAACCCGGAGGTGGTGGCAGGTATGGAAAGGCGCTTGCAGAAAAGGACAATGGTCAGATTACGCTTCCGGGAATCTCTTAATGCAGCTTTAATGTCTTTTTTACATCACGGCCATTACACTGCTACGGGTGGAGCCGGGCGATGACTCTCACTGTTGGCTATATTGGAGC
>JAWODS010000066.1:0-3238 GCA_046483205.1 Armatimonadota bacterium
TCCACATCGGTGGCATCCCCGGCATAGCGGGTGATATTCACCGAGTGCATTCCGCTTTTCGTGATGGAGCCGGGACCGCCAAGACCGCCGTGATATCCGGCAACTTTGTCCTCATTGATCGCTTTGGTGATGATCTCTTTTGCCATTTCCCGCACATCCTGATCAACGTCTTCCATGCCATTGACCCAGAACATGCTTCCCATTGCCATCGGCTTTCCATCCGCGGGGCGGCCGAGCGTACATTCGACGCCCGCCCGGTACGCCACATCTGCATCACCGGTCGCGTCAATGAAACATTTGGCCTTCACGGCCTGCCGGCCGGACTTGTTCTCGATGATTACGGCATCCAGCCGCCCGCGATCGACAACCGAATCGGTCATGAAAGAGTGTAACAGCACATCCACTCCATACTCTCTGCACATGCGGTCGGAGATCAGCTTGAACGCCTCGGCGCTGAAGGGGCAGCGGCCGGTTTTGACACATTCATCCCACGGATCGGTGTCGCCGAGGTCGTACAGATTGTCACAGAACTCTTTAGTAATCCCTGCCACGGTGGGGTTATCCGCTCCCTGCTCTTTCAGGCCCAGTATGGGTCCCACGAGGCCGTTTGTGGCCATACCGCCGAGAAAGCCGTAGCGCTCGATGATGAGAGTGTCGGCTCCGTGCTTTGCCGCCTGCAGCGCTGCTGTCAGCCCTGCCGGCCCACCACCAATCACACAGACATCAACATCACGGACGACGGGGATTTCTCGCGCCGGTTCCTGCACTGTTTTCACAAAACTCACTCCATTTGTAGGATTTGATTGCATGGCTATCCGAACATCACGACATAGCCACCGAGGATATCGGGGCCAAATATCCACAGCGCCAGCCAGGCCAACCCTCCGGCCAGCAAATCACCCACCGCCAGCCCCAGAAAGAACGGCATCATCTGCCGGTACAGCCGCGCGCCACCGATACGCTGGATGACGATCTTCGCCAGCCATGCGAAGAAGAACGGCGCCCACAGGGCGTACCCATAGTTCAGTGAGATGGCGTAGCCCAGGGCGTGGAAGGGGCATTTCAGCCAGTATCTGCGCAGGGCCATGAGCCCGACGGCAACAACGGAGCCGGCGATGATGGCCGCCGAATAGGTCGTATTCGGCCCCGACGGGGTGACGATGATACGAGCGACCTCTTCCCACGACTGGCGCGCATTATACACATTCGAGCCGCCGGAGGTGGTCCCTCCACCGAGCACAACCGCCCCGAACTGGTAGTAATCTGTCAGGGTCACATAATAGGCCACCACACAGCCGACAAGAAATGCAAACACCGTGAACACGGCGAAGCCGCGGGTGCGGATGTTGAAGCGGTCGGCGAGCGCCTCATTCTCGATCTGGTACCCCATCTGCGACATGTAATACCCGCGGCCCATCCACGAAAAGCTGTTGAGCATCACCAGGTCGCTGGTATCGCTGCCGTTGATAAAGGTTCGCGTTCCAAGGAGATAAAACATTCCCTCTTTATGCTGGTTGAAGGGAAATGCCCACATCGCCGGGACGCCACCTTCGGCGCGCACCCGGGCATAGACGAGCCCGAATCCCAAAAGCAGAAAGAAATACAGGGCGCTCCACAGTGGCGAAAAACCCGACATCTGCGCCCAGATGATCATGGCCGCAAATCCCCCAACGGCTCCCCAGACCGACCAGCGGTAGGGTGTGCGCTCATCGCTGTCATCAATGGACGGATCGCCCGACAGCGCCTTGCGGAAGACCTGCCCGATATGCTGGCGCCCGATGTATGCGAGGGCAAAAATGAGCGCAAAATACGCTCCGGCTCCCTGCTGGTAGCGGAAGGGGAAGCTGGGGTTCGACGACAGCCCGAAAAGCTCACTGAACGCCCGGAGGGTGGGCTGAAGCAGGAAGAAAAACCACGTCGAAAAGAGCAGATCCGGTGACACAAAATAGGCCAGTCCCACCGTCTGGGGCCGGTGGAAGACGCGGACATTGTTGTACGCCGTCCAGGGCTTTTCGGTGAAGATGCGGCCGATATACGACCGGTCCATGAGCGCGACGACATTCGGATTATACGAATGCGCGATATTGAGCAGATGGTGGATCATGACCAGCACGACCGCCGCCCACACCAGGGGGTTGCGGAAAAAGGGAACGTGCGTGCCGGGCGCATCGCGTTCGACAAGGCTTTCGGGGATAAACAGCAGGGGGAAACGCAGGCGCTCCCGCTCCACCCACTGCCGCCGGAAGATATTCACCACGCAAAAGCCGGTGAAAAACATCAGCGCCATGAAGCCGGTCCACATCGCCAGCGGGTACATCCACGCACCCCAGGGAACGCCCGGGGCGCCCTCGTACATCTGGCGGATCAGCTCCGGGTCCTGCGGGTGATACCACTGCGGCAGCTGCCCGGCGATCTCGGCGAGGCCGTTTTGGGGGGTGGCGAAATACACGTGGCTGGTCATCCACGGCAAAAGCAGCTCTACCACGCCGTAGCTGGTCTGCGGAATCGCAAGCACCAGGAACATGAAGACGACGATGAGCTCTCGGTTGGAGTAGGGACGAAACGAAGTGCGCTTCAGTACGGACTGCAGGGCCAGCAAAAACAACATGCAGAAAACGGCCGGAACCGGTGGCACTGACAGTGCATAAATGATGCCTCCACCCTCCGTGACGCTCGACTGGTGCATCCAGAAGATGGAGATGATGGACATGAAAATGGCGGTGATAATGGCCCGGACGGTCAAGGTAAGCTCACGGCTCCAGTCTGTCTCCGGTTTCAGTAACAGGCGCATCGGCGTCAGGCACTGCTGTTTGATGTTCGCGCCCGAAGACTTTATCACCTTCACATGACGGTTGAGGAACAAGAGTAACTCATACCATTGCTGCAGTCGTCGAAAGGGAGCGACTCGGGCTGGAAGCTGGCGGCAAACTACGCCGCCACCCTCGGACTATAAACAACATAGTCCTCGGGCCGAGCCACGGAATAGAGGGGCTACGGGAACGCCGAACGGCGATTTATCTGCACTTCTGAGTTTGCAAAGTTTTTGTGAGACATTGTTGCACACGACAACCAAACTTCCCCGTGGCTTTGGCCTTTGGAGTTTGGCACACAACGCCCACGGTGACTCATAAAACTTTTGCGTGCAAAAACCAGTCAATGAGATCCCCGGAGCCGGACATGCTGGTTGTTCTCTGCCGGTTGTGAGTCTTTATGGCATGGCGATATCCCCACTTGGAGA
>JAWODS010000109.1:0-14336 GCA_046483205.1 Armatimonadota bacterium
ACCCAGCAGTTTCCGCTGACGGTCCGCCCCAAAACGACCGTTGATCTGCAGCCCGTCCCCATCCAGCAGCGCCTGATTGTCACAGTCTCCGGTGCATACGAGGACCAGGTTGATCCGGACGCAGCCCGGGCCATACTTGCTGTTCGACAGGCAGACGAACAAATCACACAGACGACCGTGCCGCTCAAAGACGCTGAAGCAGGCACCTCGCTGGATTACTCCGAATGGGCAGAGGGTACCTACACCATCGCCGTGCAGGTCGTTGATGACACAGAGGTCGCCGGTGTTGCGGAGGCCCCGTTTGAGAAAACACCGACCCCTGAATGGGTGAACAATGACCTGGGCAAAAGCCGCGTCATTGTGCCTCCGTACACGCCAATGACATACGCAGACACAGCCGTAAGCTGCTGGGGGCGGACCACGGACTTCGATGGTCTTCTCCCCTCCAGCATCATCAGCCAGGGCGAAGAGCTGCTGGCCGCTCCGATGGTCCTGAAGGTAGGAGTGGACGGCGAGACCGCTGCGTTTGACAGCGACGGCGGGCAATTCAGTGAGCAGTCGGAAGACCGTGCTGAGCTTGTCACTCACGGCTCGGCGGGTGGAGTCAATGCCCAGATAGACTGGTGGATGGAATACGACGGCTTCACCTGGGCGGAGCTAACGCTGGACACGTCCAAAACCGTTGAGCACCTCAGCATTGAAATCCCCCTGTCGGCCGAGGTCGCCGAAATGACCCACGGCACCCCCAATGGCCGCCACTGCGCCTTCAACGAGCTTCTGGACGGGCAGGAGCTGAGCTGGGAGTTTTTGCCCACCATCTGGGTGGGCAACCACGACCGGGGGCTGTGCTGGTTTGCAGAATCGGATCAGTACTACAACCCCGCCTCCAGGGATAGCGTGGTGGAACTGGTCCCGACTGATGACGGGTACATACTCCGGGTCACCATCATCGGCCATCCCACCGAGATTTCCGAGGACTTCAAAATCGGTTTCGGCCTCCTCGGCAGCCCGGTCAAAAACCTTCCGAAGGGATGGTCCACGCTCGTGATCGATAAATGGCCGCCGCGGAAAAGTGTCCTGAACTGGGATGAGATCGACACGAAGCCCGATGGCGGGATTATCTGGAACCGCGATTTCGGTGAGCATCTGACAGCTCCATTCCAGACACCGGAGATTGTTGGCGAGCTTGCAGACATGGGTGACGAGCAGGGCGTGGACATTCTGCACTACATCGCTCCCGGCACTCACACAATGGCTTACGAGGAGCCGCAGCGATACTGTGCGGAGTGGCGCCTGCAGCCGCCGGCCGATTTCTACATCGAGTGGGCGGATGAGACGTATCCCCGGTTGTGCCTCAACAGCAGCTATGCAGATTACCTGCTGGCGGGGATTGACCATATGGTGTCCGAGTTCGGCCTTGAGGGCATCTACCACGACGGCGGTGCGCCCTCGCGTTGCTCAAATGCAATTCACGGCTGCGGATACCGTGACGCGGAGGGGCGATTGCACCGGGTCCGCCCAATCCGTGCGTATCGCGAATACCATAAGCGGCTTGCGACGATGCTGTATGACAAACACGGCATTGAAGACTTCTTCATCTACAACCACACCTCCGACATCTGCTGGTTGCCGACACTGACGTTTGTGAACGCCCATCTGGATGGTGAACAATACAAGGGGCGCAGGCGGTCGGGCATAGGGTATGATGAGTTGTTGAGCCTCGGGGAAGTCCGGCCGGAATACGTCTCGACGCAGTGGGGTGTCACAACCGTCTTCTACAATATCTGCTATCTGGAGGGCGAGGAATCACCACACTGTTCCTCCACATTCCTATCTTACATGCTGCCCCACGGCGTCCCCTTCTACGGGACGTATCTTTACAGGCCCTACAACAGGGATATTCACCGGCTTTATGGCGATTTCGATATTGACAACGCCACATTCCATCCTTACTGGCACCCACTCGAAGGCTTCGAGGTGAATGCGGATCCCGAGACAAGCCCCGTAAGCTGTTACACCTATCCTGAAAAGGGACGACTGCTGGTGGTGGCGGGCAACCTCACTGATGCCCCACAGACAGCAGCGGTGACGATTGATTCGCAGGCCCTTGGTGTCGCCCAAGGCATGCAAATCCACCGCAACGTGTCTCATGATGTCGAGGCCGAGCTTGAGGGCAATACACTGACGATGGACCTGCCGCCGTACGCGTTTGCCCTCGTCTGGGTAGAGCAGGGAGAATGAAGAAGCCATTCCAGTCACAGATCGTCGCGGCCCCGCTACTTCTGTCATCGCGGGACGAAAGACGGGGTGGCATCCACACCGCGCAGGTGTGACAGAAAATCTCTCGAAACATCATGCTGATATGCTCCGCGCGATTCTGTGGCGATCACCGCTTCTCTTTGTGCGGCACGCGGATAATTCCAGCCCTGCTGATGAACGAGATGCGTACAGGGCTGAGTACCGTGAATAGATCGGAGGATACGAATGTCTGGCGAGACTGACGGGAATGTCTGGGCTCCCGCAGCCTGGATATGGCACCCTTTGCACGAAAAGATGTATAACTTCCATCTATTGGCCCGCAAGCTTTTCTCCCTTGACACAGCACCTGCCCGCGCCACCTGCATTATCAGCGCTAATAACAGCTATGAGCTCCAGATCAACGGTCGATGGATCGGCAGGGGGCCAGAGCGTTCCTACCCGGAGTGGCAGTATTACGACGAGTACGATGTCACCCGGATACTCCGCCAGGGCAGCAATATCGTTGCAGTCCATGCGTATAACCACGGCACCGAGCATACCGGCACCCTCCACCAATCACCGGGAAGAGGCGGGCTGATTGCAAAGATCGCGGTCGAGCTGGCGAATGGCGACGAGGTAGTGGTCGCCACCGATGATTTCTGGCGCGTGCTGCGTGCCCCCCAATACAGTGTGGACAACGGCTTCACCACCCAGCATCGGGAGGACTACAAAGAAGTTTACGATGCAGCCAAGGAGCCTTCAGGCTGGGAGCTGCCTGATTTCGATGACAGTGAATGGCCGACCGCCGAGGTCCTGGGGCCGGTGCCGACGCCACCGTGGGAGCATCTGATCCCCCGGGATATACCACATTTCACCAGTGAGCCGGTACAGCCCGTCAATGTCTTTGGGCACCTCAGTGGGTCCGCTTACGGGTTTTGCGAACATGACATCGACAATCCGCGGACGCTTGCCTGCGACGATGATGAGGTCGCGGAGGTTTTCCCGCTCCATGATGATTTCAGGGTGCAGATACTGCTCGATTTCGGCAGACCGGTCGTCGGCCGTTTTCATCTGGACGTGGCCGATTGTGAGGGCGGCAAAATCGCCATATCGTATGGCGAGGACCTCGATCTCACCCGGATCGACGAGCTTTTATTGCGACCGGGCGCACAGCATTATTCACCCTACGAGCGTCGATACGGGCGATACGTCATGCTGACGTGCCACGACCTTCCGGCACCTCTGAAGCTGCGTCACGCCTGGTTTGAGCTGGTTACCTATCCGGTCGAAGAGGTCGGCGAATTCTCGTGCAATGATGAAATGCTCAACCGTATCTGGGACGTGGGGCGCTGGACACTGCGGATGAATATGCACGACGTTTTCGAGGACTGCCCCTTCCGCGAGCAGACGCTCTACTGTGGCGATCTGCGCGTCGCTGCATTGCTGGCTTACTACGCCTTTGGCGATTACACGCTGGCACGGCATTCTCTGGAGGCACTGGCTCGGATACAACACGAAAACGGCGGCCTGCCCATGCGCGGGTTGGCGCCCCGAGAGGTATCACCCATTCCCGAATTTCCCGCATTGTGGCTGATTGCCCTGGCTGACTACTGGCAGCACAGTGGTGAGATTTCGCTCGTGGAGGATCTATGGGACAACGTGACACGGCTGCTGGAATGGTATCATTCGTGGCATGATGAGCGCGGGCTGATGCAGCAGTTGCCCACAGATCAGCGGTATGATTTTGTGGACAATCTGGCCGGTATTGACCAGGGCGGGCAGGTCCTGGCCGTGCAGTGTATATATCACAGAGCCCTGGTTGCTGCGCAAAACATGGCTGTCGCTCTGGAAGATACCGAGCTGGCCGAAAAGCTGCAGCGACGCGCGGGGACTCTCGCGGACGCGGTCAATGAATTATACTGGGACAGCAGTATTCCGGGCTATACGGATTGTCTGACCGAAGACGGTGAGCCAGTTCGGCGAGCGACACCGGATATTGAGAGCGAGGGCGGTGCTGGCAGGCCGCTTAATCAGATAACCAATGGTCTGATGCTTTACTGTGATCTGGTGCCTGAAGAGCGAAAAGCAGGGGCTCTCGAAACCCTGGTCAATCCCGGGGCGGCTCCGCCTGTGAGAGCCGGTTATATGAACTTCTATGTCACGGAGGCGCTCTTTTGCGCCGGACGAGATGTGGAGGCGGTCCGGCGCATTCGCGAGTACTGGGGCGAGATGATCGCACGGGGTGCGACCACTTTTTGGGAGGTTTTTGACCCGCAGACGCCACCCAAACAGATGCCCGAGCGGCTTTGGAGCCTGTGTCATCCGTTTTGTGCCGGACCAGTGTACGGTCTCCCTGCGCACGTGCTCGGAGTACAGCCCGCTGAGCCGGGTTTCACTCTGACACGTATTGCACCGGAGCCGGGCGATCTGCGTTGGGCCCGTGGCGCTGTTCCGACGCCGTCTGGAACGGTGGAGGTCAACTGGCAGCGCGGTGATGATGGCATGCGCTTGCAGCTGGAAGTATCATGGCCGGCCGCTATGGCAGTGGAGTTGGTCGTGCCCCTCTACAGGCGGGATGCGCCAACCGTGGTGGTGGACGGCAGGGGCGTGGATGCGGAAATAGAGGGCACACGAGCAGTAATAAACCGGCCCCCTGCAAAAAACAGGCAGCACTGCGTGGTTGTGACACATTAATGCGATTCACACAGGGATCACTTTCTTCAGTGTGAACAGGCGGATACCTCCTGCCCACATGCTTCCAGACACCGGAAGTGGTGGCCGGACCTGACTGATGTATGAGCGAACGAATGATTGGAAAAAGGGTGAGTCACATAACCTCCAAAGAGCGCGTGAAGGCGGTATTGAATTTTCAGCAGCCTGACCACATGCCCTTCCATGCGTACTTCTGGCCGGAATTTGTGGACGAATACAAAAAGCAACGAGGCGGCGTTGATCCCAATGATCGCTTCTCGGATGATATCAAGGTCATTGTGGGTGATGAAACGCCCTACATGACGCAGGCGAAGACGCTGCGGCACGAGGGCGAGTTTGAGATCAAGCGCGATGGATGGGGTCGCACCATCCGCGTGCGCGAGGGCGCCTATTTCATGCACCAGATCGACAGCGCCTATGATGACAGCGGCAATCTGAAATACGGTGAGTTCGACCCGCCGGACCTGCCACAGCGCTACGAGCGGCTTGATGAACAGATAGAGGAGCTCAAAAACCGCTACTACGTTTTCGCCAAAACCGGTGGCCCGTTCATCCGCACATACTTCATGACCGGCGAGACGGAGCTTCTGATGAACATGGCCGGCGATCCGCAGCTTGCGAAAGAGCAGGTCATGCGCACCGCTCACCACCTCGCGGACATCGGCTGCGAGCAACTCCGGCGCTGGGACCTGTACGATACCGGGGCATGGATCTCTGACGACATGGCTTCCACACAGGGCCCGATGTTCAGCCCGAAAACCGCCGAGGAGGTGCTTGCGCCGGCCTGGGAATACATGCTGCGGCGCTTTAAGGACGCCGGTGCGGCAAAGGTGATTATCGACAGTGACGGCAATGTTGGTCCGCTGCTGGATCTGTTTATTGATATCGGCTTCGACGGCATCTACCCCGTGGAATATAAGTCGGGCCTGGATGCCGTGAAGCTCCGGGAAAAATATGGACAGAAGCTGGCATTCATCGGGGGGCTGTCCAACGGCCTCGTTCTGCCGGGTGCGAGTTATGAGGAAGCGCGCGACCACGTGCTGTATATCATGTCGGCGGGACGGGAGGGCGGCCTGGTCCTCGGCACTCACTCCGTCGCCCACGATATCTCGCCGGACACCTGGGACGCCGTGTGGGATGTTTACACGCAATATCGGGATTATCCGCTGAATCTGCCTGTATAAAGAGAATTTCCCCAAAATGAGGGCTGATAATGAGTATCAATGAGCTTCTGCTGATGGCCGCGTGCATCGTCCTGATATGTGCAGCTTCTTCGGCCGATGAGAATGTCTATGGCGAAGACCGCCTGACGGACCTCGGTGTGCAGTGCGCCCGGAACGCCGTGTACAACCACGCCACCGGTTTTGATGCGGATGGTGAGGAGTGCTACTACATGGCCCTCACGGGCCAGCCGGGATTCTTGCTGGCACTCGATCCGTACACCGGTGAGGGCGCACAGTACGATTTTGAAGGCTCCCCCGGTCACCCGTGGGGCATCTGGTGGGCCCGCAATGAGAAGCTGTACATCACCCTCGGAGGTGGTGTGGGCGATGAGGTGCTTTGTTATGATCCCGCCACTAAAGAAATCGAGAACCTTGGCCACGCCACCGACACCGAAATCGTCGTATGGACGCTGTGGGAGGCCCCGGACGGGAAGCTCTATGGCGGCACCTATCCCAACGCGAAGCTCGTTTCCATCGACCTGCAGACCCATGAAATAACTGATCTCGGGCGCATTGATCCGGAGGAAAAGTACGTCCGCAGTGTTGCCTGTGCCGGCCGGTACATCTACTGCAACAGCGGTCCAAGCACGCCCGGGGTCTGGGCGTACAACATCGACACCGGCCAGAAGACCCAGATTCTGCCTGAACGCCTGCGCGGCGGTAGCGGCTGGGGCACGGCCAGAAACTGCGTGGACGGCAATGTCTATATCCCGATGCCCGATGAGATTCTGCGGGTGGACGGGCTGGAAGTGACGACGGTTGAGGAAATGCCGGAATATGTGGCGCAGGCTCACCAGGGATCACCCACGAAGGCCACTCTGACGCTGCAGGACGGTGCGAAGATCTGGCTGGATTCACAGAGCGGACCCGATGCCCGATACTTCCTTCTGCCGCCAGACGGAAAGCAGCAAACCGTCTCTTTCGAATACGAGGGGACGCCCAATCGCCTGTGGTCGGTGGTCAACGGGCCGGACGGGCGTATCTACGGCTCCACCCACAGCCCCATTACCCTGTTTGCCTACGATCCGGCCACTGATGAGACAGAAGTCCTCGGCGATCCCATGCACGCCCGCGGGCAGGTGTACGGGAAGCTGTGGCATGACGGGAAGCTGTATATGGCGGCCTATGGAAAGTCACGGGTGTCGGTGTACGATCCGTCGAAGCCGTGGAACTTTGGAGCCAAACCTGACAGCAACCCGCGCTACCTGGGCTCCTGCCATATCGGTCGCCCCTCGGCGCTGGTCATGGCACCGGACGGCCACAATCTGCTCATCGGGGGTGTGCCCGGCTACGGAGCCGTCGGCGGCGTGCTGACGATTATGAGCAACGATGGAGAGTCTCAGGAGGTCATCGAGGGAATCGTCAGCGAACAGTCAATCTACAGCATGGCCGCGATACCCGGAACCGATTTCATCGCCATCGGCACCACCTGGCGGGGAGGATCCGCATCGAAGACACAGGAGAGCGACGCCCGCCTGCTGCTGTGGAATTATGCCAGTCGAGAAATGGTCTTTGAAACCGTTCCGGTCCCCGGCGAAGGCATGATCAGTCAGGTGCTCTATCATGAGGGAGCAATCTACGGAACCACAGCCGATGGCGGGTGCCTGTTCCGCTTTGACCTCGACACGCGCAAGGTGACACAGTCCGTGGAGATGGGCTTTGGATCCGGTGCGCTCTTTGGACTGAAATACCGCGAATCCGACGGGATGCTGTACGCCATCTCGGGCCACAGCCTGCTGCGCGTGGATCCGGTGACATGTGAAATCGAGCGCCTCTGTGCTCATCCGGAGCTTCGCTACGGCCTTGCATTTGACGAGGATGCGGCGTACTTCTGCGCCGGCAGCCATCTCATGAAATGCCGCCTCTCTGGCGATTGATCCGCATCATGATCGTGTTGAGACGGCGCCGCAAAAGCGCCGAAATCAGGCAGCCTCCGCTGCCGGGGTCCCGAAGCATCACCCTTTCAGCAGGCGACCGCGCATTTGCTGTGCCTTCTTTGACGCATATCGTCCGCTACCCGTGGGAGGTATGCCCGAACATGTCGGTGGTGGGTACCCGGATCCGGTGATAGCCGGGATCCAGTCCGCCCTCCGCTGCGGCAAACCACCGATGGTGTGAGACAACGGCCTGCAGGACCGTGTTTAGGGTCGCGCAGGCCTCCCACCCCTGTCTGAACGGAAGCCCTCGACGCCTTCGGATGCACCGCGAGCATGCGCAATATCCGCCCTGGAAACCTGGCCGAAAAGGGGCTTTTTGATTCCCGTATTCTGTGATTGTGGCGGCTATGATGATGGCAGGAGTTCATTCAAGCTGCCGCGACTGATGGTGTCAATGTCGAAAGCAGGTTCATTGCGCTCCTCTGACCGGCTGTGAGCTTCGGAGCGGCTGTGAATCGCGACACAGCCGCTAAAATGCGGTGCAAAAAGTCGCCATGACCATCTTCTGAGGTCAGCCAGTTGGCGACCAGCGCGAAGGTGGACACTGCGGCGTCCATCAGGGCCTGAAACTGCGTCTTTTCATGATCGAAGAGCCGGGTCTGTCCGATCCCCAAAATCACCAGCCGTGCGACGCTGTGCTTCTCCATCCGTTCCCGATATGTGTCTGGAAAATACTCCTTCTCTTCCAGAGCGTCGATGCCACCTTTGACACGGCATTCATCACTGTCCGGCCTCGCCCCGTCTTTCCATCGTCGGCTGTCGCATTCTTATTTGCGTTCGTATCGTATCAGAATGCTCTGGCTGCAGGTGAGCCTGTTTTTCAGGAGCAACTCTTTTGCGCCGGGCGGTGAGTAGTATCAAAATACTACCATTTTAATTGTGTTTTGAGAAGGACTTTTGATATTTCCTCATGAAAAAACATATCAATAAAGACAGATTGGGGTAGGTTGAGAGGACTGGTGCGGGCAGATCGCTTAGAGGAGCCAATTACTCATGGAAAGTTGCGAAAACGGTTTGCATCTTTCACGGCCAGTCATCGATGCGCTGCTGGATAGCAACGGCGTAGTGGGGCGTCTGCTTCTCGCTTTATTAGTCTATCATAAGCATAATAATATTGATGAACAAGAAGCAATCGAAGTTTCTCTCACACAACTGGCCACGCTTGGTCGAATGCACCGACAGTCTGTCATCAGGGCTATAGAAAAGGCCGAAAAGCAAGACCTGATACGTGTTGACCGTTGCTCCACGGGCAACAAATATTATTTCAATCTTCCGATATGTGAAAAGTGATGACATCAATAGTTGAAGTGACGCAATCCGACGTACGTCCGCCCGTTGAGGCGCCAGTAACAGGTGCGCGCAGAGCATACTCTGGCACGGATGAGACAGCGGCCTGTTGGAAGTGAAATCGAACCCGGGCACTCGCAACACCATGCCGGGTCTCATATTCCGGGGCGACCTCGGCGTGGTCGTAAGTCGCAGGCCAATTTCTCCATCCCGGCCCCCAGGCTCTATGACGGTCATCGAACTCACCGGGCTGAATATGGCAGTAGCTGCATGATGTGGCTGGCTGTAAGAGGCCACTATTGGGAGGGCTGCACCCTTGAAAAATCTTCATTTGACGATTACCGGCCTGGCGGCTATTGCTCTGTTGGGTCTCCTCGCGACTGCCGGGAGTTCGATGGCCGATACCTGGGTGCCTGAGGCGACTCCGTATTCACCGACCGTCAACGGCGGTTTGAGCTTCGCCATCGACGGTCTGAACAATCTGGGACTGACCTTCAAGGATGCTGACACGGGTGGCCTATACTACGCCTACCGCTCTGGGGGAAGCTGGTCAGCCGAGGCCGTTGACAGCGGCACTCATACCGGTCGGGCCAGCTCACTGGCCTACGACGGAAGCACACCGCATATCGTGTATCGCGACAGCGATGATACCGTCTCCGACGCCGGCTCCCTGGCATACGCCACTCGATCCGGAGGGTCCTGGACGTTCTCGACCATCGACGCCGCCGCCAACACCAACCCCCGGCATACCAGCATCAAAATTGATAATGAAGGAAAGCCGGCTGTAGGCTGGGTCGATCAACACGAACTCGGGACCTCCGATGATACTGTGGACTATGCATACTACACGGGGACATCCTGGCAGATGCAGCAGATCGCCAGCCGACCACGCGTGCTGGCCGGCACTGACCTGGCTCTCGACGGCTCCAACACCGACGCTCAAATTGTGTACAGCGACGGAAGTGGCTGGTATCAGGTGCCGGTGTGGGGCGAGCGCCAGGAGAATGGCACCTGGGCACTGGATGAAGGTCTGGGCGGTAATGCCAGCGATACGCAGGCAGGCTATATGGCCATGGATTTAGATCAAAACGGAAACCCGGCCATCGGCTATCTGTACACTGGCACCGGCGACGTTCAGTACGCTACCTATGACGGCACAGACTGGTCCATCGAGACCGTTTACAGCGGTGAAGCACGTGATGCCTTCGCCGACTACCGGTATCTCGATATTGCCATTGACTCGTGGGGCTACACGCACCTGGCTTACTACGATGCACACACCAGCCAGCTCACTTACAGCTACCGGGCGGACGACACATGGTTCACCAGCCAGACATGGGACACAAAAGCATATTGGATGGATCTGGAACTGGACAGCAACAACACCCCGTATATCGCCTATTACGACGATACCGCCGATAGAGCGTATTTCATTGAGGGTGAGCCCGTCCCCGAACCGGCCACAGTGGCGCTGTTCGCTGTGGGTCTGATCGCCGCAGCCGTCCGATTGCGGCGCCGACAGACACCGGCATAGGCTCTGGACACCAGGCCTGGCGCGGAGCAAGCGAATGTCAGATGAATGGATGAGATCATGAAACGGACTTTCAGGACCGTAATGGTCATTGCTATTGTCTCCCTCTTCGTAGCGGTGGCATGTTGGGCTCAGGAAGCTCCGCCGGAACCTCAAAGGCAGACCGCTCCGCAGGTTGGAGTAGTGATGGGAGAGGCGGGCAGTGAGCCCCAGGACCTGGATGCTGTGATGAGCGATATTGACCATGAGACCCAGGAAAGCGGTCCCCAAATCACCTTTGAAGGCACCGAGCCCGGTTACGTCTATGGCGACCAGGCAACCTTCGTGATCACCAGCTCCGACCGTCCCTGGCGCATCAACATCAGCGGCACTCCCATGCAGTTGCAGGGAGGGACGACGGAGCAGCAAATTCCCATGAGCCGCATTGAAGTACGGGATGCGAAAAAGCCGACCGAATGGGCTCCTCTATCCGGCGGCCCGCAACTGGAAAACGCCGCGGGTGAAGAAGAGCAGTGGATGCAAATCGAGTTCCGTATCCTGCTGGAAGCCGGCGATGTGCCAGGCTATTACGTCAACGATGTGTTCATGGAGTGGATGCTGCAGCCGCTACCGGGTGAAGAGCCCCAGACCGGTAGCATCCCTCTGGAACTGCACCTGAACATCGAGGCCAATCTGCAGGTCGCTGTCGAGCAGAATGTCATGTATTTTCACTACGGCGTTGACCAGGTGGGAACATCGCTCGAGAACGACTTCAATGTACACATGTCCACAAACACCCCCATCCATGTCGGCCTCGTCGGAGAGGATGACGCCTCACCGACCGAGATCACCCGGACGCTGAGTTTCGATCTTGAAGAGGTTGACGGACCGGTTATTCCCGCCGAATGGGAGATGCGCTCTAACAACGGGGCCGGATGGTCGTCCTGGATAGACCCGACCGAGGGTGAAATGTCTGACGGGACGCCTGCGCTGTATTGGCTCCTCGGGGGCGGCGAGCCCGGCACATACGACATCCAGTTCAAGTGCTCACCGGAAACCTTTGAGGAATTTCGGAAAGCCGGACACTATGAGCTGCCCATGCAGCTTCATATCGTACCAGCACTTTGAAAGGGGACGGAATCATGGCAGGGGCGCATTCTCACAAAAGATCACCGGGCAGGGGATTTACACTCATTGAGCTGCTGGTAGTTATTGCAATCATTGCCATCCTGGCAGCCATTCTCTTCCCCGTTTTCGCCCGCGCTCGCTCCAAGGCCCGCCAGGCCTCGTGCCTGTCCAATGCCAAGCAACTCGGGCTGGCGGTGCAGATGTACACCGATGACTATGATGGGGTCCTTCCCAAGGCGCTCCTGTACAACAGGGATGAGGGATACTGGTTCGCCCTGATCTACCCGTATATGAACAACGCCAATATCCTCGTGTGCCCGGAACTTCTGCGCAACAGCAGTGATTCTTCGACTCTAAACTCCGTCCTAAACATGCAACGGGGAAGCATCTGCTACGGGTGGAATGTGGGGACAGACACCGCCTCGAGTGGCGCCTACACCGATGGCCTGGGATATAACCCGTGGACGGGGCTGGCCGCACGCAGAGTTTCTATGGTGAAAGCGCCCTCCGAGACGATCATGCTTGGGGACATATCTTATTACGCCAATAACTACGCCTTTCTGTTTTGGCAAAACAACAGGCCCCAGCGCCTTCCTGATATCCATACGGACGGGGGCAACTACACCTTCGTGGACGGACATGCCAAATGGCTGTCACAGCAGGCGGCCCACAACGAGCCCGACCTGTTCAGCATAGCAGACGATTAAGAGCGAAAATTCTTGAAAATTGCTATACAAGCCCGGGAGGTGGTAGCCGAAACGAATGTCCGATCTGTCTGAAACACTACATTAGCCGTACGATCCATATTGAAAAGGGAGAGTGCTACAAGTGAGAACGATGAACGTGTTGGTGGTTATAGCGTGTCTGACGCTTGTCGCAGGAATGGCTTTTGGACAGGCCTACGTGCCGAAGGAAACGAACACTGATCCGATGGATGGCGGCACCATGCAAAATGATTACATGCGCGGTACGCCCGCTGAGACCTACACCGAGATGGGTGGAGAAGAATGGGCGACCAGTTCCTGGTATGGCTACGGAACTCAACATTCTGGCTGGAACATCGTTGACGAGGAGGGTCCTGCGGACACCATCTACGTGTTCGCTGATGTCGAGCTGGCGATGGAAAATGGGATGAAGGAGAACGTCGGTTATATGCACTTCGATCCGGCCGACGACCTGGGGGACCAGTCGGTGACCTTCACCGGATGGCTCAACAGCAGCCGCTGGATGTATGTTGGTGTCGAGGCAGAATTCATCGGTGATGACGGCGAAGGTAATCCTATCGAGTGCGACGATCTTTCAGCTCTGAAGCGGTCGTGGGACTGGGGGAAGACACCGACCGATTGGGCTATCGAAAAAGGAATTGCCGATGCGGTTGACAATCCCGCAGGCGACCATGAGATCCCCATCGCCTGGTTTTTCCGCGAGGACAATGCGGACAACTACGCGGGGTCATTTGGCGCAGAAGCGCCGAGCGAGGACAATTACGAACCGTGGCGTAGCGAAGATGATGCCGATACCAATACCGACACCGTCAAATACTGGCTGACGGGACCCGAGATGTGGCCCGCTGAACAGCGACAAGTTGCAAGTCCGGAAAAGAGCTGCAACATCTGGTATCAGATCCGTGTTGACACCGTAGGTCTGGACAACTACTGGACAGACCTGAAGGATGGTCACTACATCCTCGACCCGATTGTCACTGCGACACCCGTGCTGTAACGCGGCGTGTGATGTTCACGATGGGAGCGCACCGATCATCGGTGCGCTCCCGGTCTATGAAGAGAGGTCAACTCGATGAAGCATCTCCGGCGATCGAAGCTGAGTTTCTTCGTATGTTTGACAGCCATGATAGCATCTGCAGCAATCTCATCGGCTCAACTCAGAATTGTCCCACAGATCGTCCGCCCCACGCTTATGCCGGGACAGACACAGACCGTTCGTATTGCGGTGCAGAATGTGACGGAGACGACGCGGACGTTGAACACAAAAGAAACGATTTAATCGTCTCCGGCCCCTCGCCCCAGGCCACTTCGATGGGGTGGGAGGTTTTCCGCAAGCTGGATGCCTCAAAATCGATAATTATCATGCCGGCCTCGGGGATCTGTTTATATTGAACTCATTAAGCACCGTTGTTATAAATATTATGTTATCCCCCTTGATGGCAAACTAAAAAAGCGCCGGCATCTCTTCGAATAAAGGTTGCCGCGCTTTACAGGCGATGACAGGGGATTAGCGCAATGAAAAAACCGGCCCCTTTACTGTAAAGTCGTTATAAACCACTTGTTTTAACTCTATTTA
>JAWODS010000125.1:0-2551 GCA_046483205.1 Armatimonadota bacterium
GGACGAAAGATACCTACCCACCGGCCGCCCCGACAAACTTCGACGCCACCTATCTCGGCGCAGGCAGCGGTGTGGAACTGACCTGGGACGCCTCGCCGGATGATGGCGGCGGGCTTGATGATGTGGCAACCTACCGAATCTGGCGAAAGATGGGCACCGACGACTATGAGCTGCTCGATAGCGTCGAAGCCACCGACTCGGCAAACTACACCTACACCGACAGCAGCGCGCAGGACGGCGTGCTGTGCGTCTATCTGCTGGAGGCCCACGACGGGTACAACCGCTCCGATCAGGCCTACGCACAGGTCAATACAGAGACAGCATCCGTGGCCCACGTCTTCGCTGCGAAGGCTGACCCGTACATGATTGGCCTGCCGGGTGGGGCGACGGTGAATACGGGCTCTGTTGCATACTACAGTGCCGAAAGCGGAAAGCTTATTGCCGCCGATGGCACAGTCGCCGGACAGGGGTATGTGGCGAAGTTTGATAGAGCTGTCGAGACAGCCGCAGTACCCGACAACGGCGTGGTGACATATCCGGTCAGGCAGGGCTGGAACCTGGTCGCCTCACCGTTTACGGAGCCAATCGGCTTCGATGGGGCGGAGGGTCCCATCCTTCCGTACGCCTGGACTGATCAGGGCGACGGCTACGAGCTTGCCGCAGCGCTGGATCTGCCCGGTGTGTCACAGATGCTGCAGCCCTGGCAGAGCTACTGGGTCTATGCTGAATCTGATGGCGAGCTCACCTTCCGCAAAACCGCCGAGACGAGCAATGTACAGACCGTGGCTGACGGTGACGGCTGGTTGATCCAGCTCGTCGCACAGGCTGATGGCGACGTCGATGCCTGCAACTGGATCGGCGCGGGAAGCAGTAATCTTGCGATCCCGAACCCGCCACAGCTCAGCAACGCCGTTGATCTGCATATCGCGGCCGATGAAGCCATGGCCGCAAGCACGCAGGCGGCGGCACCCGAGATGAGCTGGGATGTCGTGGTGAGCAGCGCGACCAACGAGGCGGTCACTCTCACCTTCCCGGATCTGTCGGCGGTGCCCAACAGATACCGCCTGATGCTGGTGGATGAAGCCTCCGGGAAAACGGTGAACCTGCGGACGACGAATGACTATACCGTCCGCGGAGACGCCACGCTCACCATCACCGCCACGGAGGGCAACGGGAACACTCTGACCGTGAGCGGCGTGAGCACACAGCAGGCCGGCAGCCAGGCGACCATCGCCTACACGCTGTCTGCAGATGCGGACGTGACGGTGGACATCCGCAACATCGCCGGCCGCACCATCAGCCGGATCCCCTGCGGCAGCGAGACCGCTGGCGTCAACTCGGCCACCTGGAACCTCCGCAACACCTCCGGCGCAGTGGTGCCGAGTGGCACCTACCTGTGCACGATCACCGCCCGCTCCGCTGACGGGACGCAGACGACCGCCGCCCGCACCATGCAGGTCAGGCGCTAAACAGTCGCATCCGCAACACGCACCTCAGGGCCGCCTTCACAGGGCGGCCCTTTTTGTTGTGTAGGCCTTTATACGGACACCGCCGTGCGCGACCGGGGGGCGTTTGGACGCGGTACAGAGCAGGCTCACATGTTCGCTCAAAAGTCGCGCCCGTGTGTTTCTTTCCGGGAAGCGGACGACGGGATCGAGCCGTCGTCCACTGCAGAGTCGGCAGGTGGTCCCCCGGGGAGATTCTGTTCCTGGTCGCGAACGAGGTACTGGTAACCAAAGCCGATGGCGATGAGCACAATGCCGATGCCCAGGAGAGCCAGGATTTTGAAGATTGTTTCGAGGGCCGCAAGATCCAGAAAGAATACTTTCACCACGGTGATGCCCAGAAGGCCGATGCCAATCCAGCGCAGGGAAGCGTTGCGGCGGATGATCCCCACTGCGACCAGTATCGCACCATAGGCCGTCCAGGTCGCCGACAGCGCGTAGTTCTGCGCATCCCCACTTGCCTGCAGATCCCAGCGCACGAAGTTGATGCTCTCCAGCGTCAGAACCCACCACAGCAGAGCACACGCGATGTACGGAACCGCCGATGCCAGCGCTCCCTCGTCGTTGCTGATCTCGTCCCGGTGGCGCCTGTACCAGTGAGAGGCGACGAAGAGCACCGCGACAATAAGCAGTAGCGGGAAGGCGAAGTGGTTTGCCAGCAGCCGGTAGGTTGCTTCTCTCAGCGGTGCATCAAAATGGTCATATACGAGCACCTTCCCGGCCGTGATGCCCAGTGCGGCAAACCCGATGGCGCGATACGTCTCCTTGCCTCGCTGCAGGCCCGCGACAAGCATGGTGGCGCCGAAAAGCACCCAGATCGTTGAAAGCGCCATGTGCTCTCCGGTCGGACCCGCCCCGGTGCGCCAGCGGATATAGAGGCACGATTCAGAACTGGCGATCCACAGCAGCAGCACTGTCGCTGCGGTCGTCAAAGCACCCACCAGCGCGTATTCCGATTCGTCCTCTCCAACATTGCGGGCGGTGGCTCAACGATTGCACATGGCTCAGGATGTCACCTACCCTTGCCCACCGTTCATCACTATTGG
>JAWODS010000263.1:0-15740 GCA_046483205.1 Armatimonadota bacterium
GAATGGGGCGCCGCTGAATAGTGCCCCATTCGGTGGTGCAATTATATCAGGTTGGCCCTCGGCGGACACTGAGAATTTTGTTGCGGCCCGGTATTTCACTGCTGGACGGTGAAGGTCGCCGAGCCGGTTGTGCCCGTCGCGACATCGGTGGCGGTGATGGTCCACGTGCCCGGTGTGTCATTCAGCGCCAGCCTGAAGCCCGCGTCTCCGGAGCCGTCCGGTGTGGTTATCTGCGTGCCGTAGTGCTCCATCTGCCCATCGGGGCCGGTGACCGCAACGCGGAAAACATGTAACCCCGGCTGGCCGCCCTCAGTCATGACCTTCACCCGGTACGCAACCATGCCACCTGGCTCCTCCGTTGTCGCGCGCGGTGTCACCTGCACATCGGTGACTTTGTACGGCAGGAGCGAATACATCCGGCAGTATCCAGGCGCCATCAGCGTCTCGTCTGTATCTGTATGGCCGAGATACTCGCCCGCTCGGAGGTCGTACAGGTGACCGGCCCGCGGCATGGTGACTGTCACCCATGCATCGCGCCTGGCCTGCTGCGACTTTTCGCTTCCCGGGCCGCCACCGGTCATCGTCTCCGGTGGCTCTCGAAGCACACCGATATATGAGGCGCCTGCGTCGGTATATCGCGCGATGTAGAAATGATCATCCTGCCGGGAATCGACCCTGACCATAGGTCGCACCCCTGCAGGCTTCAGCACCTCAGCGATCACCTGCCGCAGGGCGCCTTCGACACCCATTTTCCGCCGTTCCGCGTAGCTGTCCATGAAGATATTCAAAAGCACGGTGGTTCCCATTCCCTGCGTGTTGCACACCAGCACGGGTATCCCGTCCATCTCCGCGAGTGCGATTCCGTCGGTGGGCTTGATGGAGGGATCGCCTGACATTGCCTCCAGCTCGATGCCGGTGGGGTTGCAGTCGCCGAGGCTTTTTGCGAACTCTATCTCCGCGGGCCTGCGGGTTGCCCGGGGATCCACCGCCGACCGTTCAACTCCGAAGAGATTGTCCAGGGCAGCCTTCGAGCGCGTCACACAGTGCTCTGTCATCAGCCCACACCGCGCATCGGCAATCAGCATTCCACCGGCCTCGACGTATTTTTGCAACTCGGCAACCTCCGCATCGGACAGGGCAATCGAATACGGCAGGACGAATACGTCGGGCATGACCTCTGTCAGCACCCCGTCTTCGATCTGCGCGGAGGCGAGGAATTTCATCTGCATCCCCAGGTCCTGGATGGCTTTCACCCAGCCGTCGCGGTTCTTTTCAAAGATTGACTCCCCGCCGGTGATGTAAGAGCCGTGGATGGAGGGGTGCGAGTAGTGCATATAGACGTCGGTGGTGCGCGTGTCGCAGGCCTGCAGAAGCCGGGCCAGGCCGCCCCGGAATTCGGCGAGGTCCTCCCGCCCCTGCGTGATTGTTTCTGAGTAGGTGTAATCGCCACACAAAAGTGAGCCCAGTGAGAAGTAGCTTCCGCCATCATTGTCATTCAACAAACGCCGCCACAGTTGATGCTCCAGGCCCGGGTCCGTCGCCCCGTAGCCCCACCAGGGGGCTGTGAGCATATCGTGGAAAGACCGGTGCATCTCGCCGGTGTTGCGGTGGTCGTAGGCCTGCGCGAAATCGAGGGCATCAGTCAGCCGCCACCAGTCGTATCCTCCGTAAGCCGTTGCCGCCTGGCTGCCTGAGATTCCGAGACGTGCCCCCGGATCGTTCGCCTCGATGGATGAATCAATGAACCGGAAAAAGTCGGCGAAGCTTTTTTCCATGAAGGTCCGGTGATCGGCCCAGGGCGCGTAGTTTCCGCGGTCCGCGACCTCCTCGGCGGTCATCGGCATCACCGATTCCCAGGCATCAAAGGAGCTGTCCCACCCGGCGTTCAGCGCGTCGAGCGAGCCGTACTCTTGCTGCAGCCACGTGCGGAATGCAGACAGCGCCTCCGGGCTGAAATCGTAATCAAACGGCCGCGTGTAATAGGTCACCGACAGCTCATCACCGCAGCAATATCCCACCGGCCGGTAGCGCTGGATGGCTTCGGTGACGCGATCGGCTTTCTCGGTGATGTGCTGGTGGGTGTCTTCGGCATTGAGTGTCCAGGGCCGATGGAGGTACTTTTTGTCGCCGGTCCGGAGGTACTTCTCCTTCTGCTCCTGGTAGCTCAGGTGTCCCTCACGTGTGCGGTGCCCTAGCACACTGCCGCCGATGCCGATATTGACGATCTGGAACCCGGCTTCGAAGGCGGAGCGCTGCTCGCCATCCAGCAGCCAGTTTGCCGAGGTGGAGACGGTGTCAATGCCGACCGCCTTCAGCCGCCGCGCCGCCGGAGCCTCCAGATATTCCCGGGAGTATGCGCCCACGGGATTGCCCCACACGCAGCTCCGGTACGGCCCCCACGTTCGGTCGTCGAAGTCCCGGGGCATGGTCAACAGCTCGGCCTCTGCGGCGGAGGTGAGTTTGCCTCCGCTGTGCAGCTCGACCCGGAGCGTGGCGGTGGTTGCTATCGGCTCCGGCATCTCGAAGGCGAGCTCGGGCGTGCCACTCGTGTCGATCTCCCCATTTTCACGCCAGATGACCCGCCCGAGTGCATCTGTAAGGCTGGCGCGGAACTCGATTGAGCCGGGAGCATCGCCTGCTCTCTGCAGAGATATGCTTGCTGCTACCTCATCGCCCTCGCAGAAGATGGTATCGGCCACCTCTATGGTCTCGATTTGCACGCCCGCGGCGACATGCACCGGAACCGTAGCCCACGTCACCACCCGGTCTGAGGCATCTTTCAGTATGACGTCGGCAAGGTGCAGGCCGGCGTGCAGACTGCCGATATCGAGGCTGATCTCACTCTTGTCCTCTGCAATCGCCACTTCTTTTTCGAATGATGCCACCCGGCCTCCGTACGCGTCCTGGATGGTGACACAGGCGGTGAGGTCCCGGGCTGTGGCGGAGTTTTGCAGGCCGAGGGTCACCGCGGGGGCAGGCTCACGCCCCATTTCGAACACGTCCATTTCGGGGTAGGCCGCCGTTATCTGCACGGAGGCTTCTTTTTTCGCCGCCCACGTCATGCAGCGGGCCAGAAGCGAGAAGTAATACTCCCAGTAGCGGAACTTCGTGGGGGCGAACTGGATCCACGGAGTGATACCATTCTTGTACGATCCCGGCCCCTGCCAGGAGGTGCAGTATCCCAGACATACCACCCGCCCCTCGCCGATCTCTTTGACGGACAGGAGCGGCCATCTGTCCGCGCTGGCAAGCACCTCGCCCGATGGTTCATAGCGGCTTATATTCACAGGGGGCATTTCCTCAAACGGTATGCCGGTGGTCAAGTAATGGTTCTGCTTTTGCTGCCATGCCGCCTCCGGCCTCGAGCCGCCTTCGAAACCCGAAAAAGCCAGCGCATCCCACAGGCCCTCGGGGATATTGTTGGGATTGACCCACACGAGTCCGGTGCCGCCTTCCACCTTGCTCCGCAGGGTCTCGGCCATCTCTTCGGTTAAGAAC
This sequence comes from Armatimonadota bacterium, assembly GCA_046483205.1. Taxonomy (GTDB): domain Bacteria; phylum Armatimonadota; class Zipacnadia; order Zipacnadales; family UBA11051; genus JBKHJK01. The sequence goes on from JAWODS010000263.1 coordinate 3,499, forward strand.
TCTCCGCTCACGCCACCGATGACGATGACATCGAGGTCCTCCTGCAGGGCCTCGGTGATGTTTTTCTGCGCCTGCTCAAAGGTCAGCGGATGATCAAGTCGGCAGCCGGTGATACCCATGCGACCCTTCCCGCTGATGCTGGGGGCGAGATAATCCATGTCCACGCGCTGGGCCAACTCCACGGTTTCGCGCTCTATCAGGGCGTCATTGAGGATGAGTGTCTTCAAGCTGCCTTCGGAATACGGCTTTGCCCATTTCACGTGCGGGGTGACGACTTCTTCGGAGGGCGGGATATCCTCGGGTGCGGCCGTGGCTGCTGCAATCTTATCCTCGAAGCGCTCATTCGGATCGCCGATCGGCTCATGCAGGCGGGCGATGTGCATCTGCGCGCTCGGCTCCTCCACCACCACTTCGGCGAAAAAATCCGCCACCATCGTGTCGGCGTCCATGGCTTTTGCTCGTATCGAATACGTGCCCGGTTCAGGGAGGGTGATATCGGTATCATGCTCGGCAACCGCTTCCGGGCTTACCGAAAGGTTGAACGATGCTGCTTCGTGCGTCTCGCCATCCGGCAGCCGCTGCCAGGTGATCTCGCCTGAGGTGTCCCACGACAGCGGTGCGGTGAGGCGCAACGTGATCGGGACGCCCTTCTGCGCATCCGCGGCAGTCACCGTCTCCGGGGCATCAATCACGCCCACCAGGCGCTCGCTGGCTCCGGACACGGCCTGCAGACCCGAAAAGGGGACCAGCCACACGGTCGCTTCAGTCTGGCCGCCGTTGGGGATCTCCTCGGAGCGGTACGCCCATTCCATCATCCCGACATCGCCCTGCAGATAATGGTAAAAGCACATCACCCTCCGATCATCAACAATCGCTGCGACGCCGGTGCCATCTGTTCCCAATGCCGCGCCCCAGCCGCGGGCGATGTCGTACCACCAGTACTGGCCGGAGGCGCCTGCACCGAAAGCCAGTGACTGGACGCCCCCGGTGGTGGGGACGTAGTAGCGGGTCGTCTGCTGGGGGATTCCGAGCTGGTTGTGCCACCAGATGCCCGCAGGTATCGGCCGCATCGCCTCATGCCCGACGGCCAGTGCGTAATCGGCCCGCACCGCCGCAGATCCCGCGATCAACGTAAAAGTCTTTTTGAAGGTCATCCGCCGGCCCTGGCCGATGGAACCGGGAGCAGAGAGCGTGATTGAGCACTTCCCGTCTTCCACGGAGGTCTCGTATTCATACACGGCATTCGTCCATTGGCGGTAGAATTCAGCATCGGCGTAATTCCACACGCGGTCAACAAACACCGTTCCACCCCGGGGATCGGTCAGGAGCGTGTCGGTCGGTTTGTACGTCAGCTCATCGATTCGCCCACCCATCGTCGGGCGCACGCGGAGCCGCACGAATTCGTTCTCCATCACCACGGCTGTCTGTCCCTGTACAGTGGTTTCTTCGAGCGTCACGTCACCGGCGGCGCTCCCGGCGGTTATGAGAATGCAGCCGAAAATGATGGCGGCCAGTCGCATGCGTTTCATCTGGATTCGCTCCCTGTCACGGCAGTGGAATCTTCAATGTGAAATGTAGCGTCTTTTCGGTGCCCGGATACCACAGCCCACGGCCAACCCGCATCCCGACGGACATATACCGGTCTCCCCAGCGCACGCTCGAAATGCGCTCAGCTCCGCTGGTCCATAGAGCAAGCTGCCCTGAGGGGAAATCCGCCCACAATGACCGCATATCGCCCTCAATGCCGGGATACTCCCTTACGCCCTCCGCGGCCGAGAACGTTCCATGAACACCGTAATTCCTGTGTATGGCTGTATAGGATTGACCATCGAAGGTTTGACTATTAAGGGCTACATAGACCGTGGGGCCGCCGATGGCGCAGATGCGGAGGAAGTGGAAATGATAGGAGATATTCAGGACGCCCTGTGGCGAGATCTCAATCGTCTCGTCGAGGGTGTACAGGGGCTGTCCGTTGCGTATTTCCTCGCGGGCGGCAGTTCGATGGAGGTGGAGGAGGTATCGCTCACCGCGTTTTTCGACCGAAATGGGAGCCTCGACCGGGCCGAGGTTGCGGCCCTCTCCCTCACCCTGGACGGCGCGAACATTATCGTCGCTCCGGAATGCCGACGGCTGGGTGTACAGGGCGATAAAGGAGACATACTCGGTATCGCCGGCCTTCACAGCTTCGATGCGCCCGCTGTTTTGCACCTGGACGGAGAAGGCTTCACTCCCAATAGTCACGGCGCTGTCGGTCTGTTCGATGACGCTGAGGCCGTGGACCTTCGCCCCGCAGGGGACCAGGACCAGCAACACGCATCCAAGCGGTATCAGGTATCGCATGGCAGCCTCCCCGGACATCTCCCGGAGATATACGAAGGTGACAGATAGCCTATCGGCACATGATCTCACTTTATCCATGAGTATGTCCGAGACCTTCCGGACAGCGATGCTGGTGCTCCAAAAAGTTCAATGGCGGCCCAATGACCGCAAACATCCACATCACACAGTCCGTCGGGAGGATTGTGTGCCGGGGTGAGGAAAGGTTTTGGCAGTTCGACGCCGAACGATTCTTCACTGATGACGATGCATTTACGCCGCGGGAAGGGTCAACAATGACGAAGCGCACGCAGTGTCTTCCGGGCATCCTGGCCGTCGCATTTATTCTCATTATCACGCAGATATGCGTGGGGCAGCCGGCCGATGCCAATGACAGCGTCAATCTCGCACCAAACCCATCGTTCGAGAAGGGCACTGACGGCAACGTTGCGGACTGGCGGTTCTGGAACTATGCGCCGGAGGGCGAACCGCGCACGTCAGAAGGCGTGTGGGATGATTCTGTCGCCAGGACAGGCACACACTCGCTGAAGGTCATAAATAAGGCCGAAAAAGACCTCGGCACCTGGACCAACCGCCGGGGTGACGGTTTCATTCCTGTGGAGCCTGGCAGCATCTACACGGTCTCCGCATATTTCATGGTTGAGTCCGCCGATCCTGTGATGACCACAAACTTCCGTGTCGGCTTTTGCACCATTGACGACAATGGTGAGGTCACCTACATGCCGAAGGAAAAGCGCGTGCAGGTATCCGGCGAAGACCGCCGGTTCACGGAGGCGAACACGTGGAAGCAGCTCGCCCTCGTCGCACGAGTGCCCGAGGGTGCTACACATCTGGGGATGGACATTGACCTCATTGGCACGGGAACCGGGTGGATTGATGATGTGCGGGTGGTCAAAGGCTACGATGCGGCAGCATTCGGTGGTGAGATGCCCTCTCCGCGTATCACCATTACAGAAGCACCCGATCTGGACCCTCCGTCGGCCCAGACGCCACTGTCGGTCACCTTCGAGGTGGAAAGTCCCCTCGCCGCCCGCGAGATGACGCTGGAATGTGAGGTGCTGGACTACTGGTTCCGGCCATCTATTTTTACGGAGGACCTGCAGTTGGAGGCTGACGAGGTCCGCACGGTGACCATTGATTTCGATGAAGCGACCCGCGAGCGGCTTTTCCACATGCGCTGCACCGCCGCGGCCAATAGATTCCAGGTCACCGCTGTCCTTCACGAGGACGGAGAAAAGCTGGCGCAGGCCCGAAACAACTACAGCTTCAGGGGCATGATGAACGAGTACGAGACGCTCCCGGCGCTTGATGGCGAAAAGGAGTATATTGACGAGGTCTTCGGCTCGCAGCGGCTGGTTGATGTGGTCCGCTGCTACGATCCCGACGATCCGCACCCATACATGGAGGGCGGACGCGGCCTGGCCTCCAAGAGCACCGGAGCCGTGCCCCAGATCGAATGGAAGGACATGTTCCGCGAGCCCCACGACCAGTTCACGACCATTGAGACGATGCTGGGTAAGCAGTTCCGCGTCACCCACGGCTGGGGCTGGTTCGGATACAAGCTCAACCGGAAGGGCCTCGAGCCGGGCAAATACTACGTCGCTGTGCTCGAATATCCGGAGGACACGGGCCGCACGTACACTGTCTTCAACACCGGGACCGCCTCCAGCGCCTACGGTGGCTACGGATTTCACACGGGCCGAACACTCGGCGACCACTGGACCCGCACGCTTAATTCTGAATACACCGATTATCCTCTCAGCGAACAGATACAGCGATGGTACAGCGTGTTCCGCCTCCCCGAGGACACCTGGCAGCCCGGGGGAAATCTGCGCGATGCCGACGCATCAGAGGGTTTCTGGTTCGTTGTCGGCGGTATCGGCGCGAGCCAGGATCCGCTGGCCGCCGGTGCTGCAGTGCGAACCATCAAGCTGTATGAGATTGACGACGTTCAGGCCCTCTTTCCACAGATCGAGGAGCCGCCGCTCGAAGTCGGCCGGCGCAATCTGTTTCTCACAAACGAAAGCGACGGGATTAGCAAATTCCTCACCAATGCGTCGCAATATGACCTGTGGGCCCTTACCCGCCTGTATGAGCTGAAGTTCATGGGCATGAACGGAATCGCGCCCAACAGCACCAAGAACATCGAGCCTCTTTTGCGAGTGAATCATGAGGAAGCTCTGGGGCTGAAGATCTTCCCCCGAATGATGATCGAGCGGGAGTTTCTCGCCCGTATCGGTGTACCACCTGAAGGGATCGCAAAAGATTCCCGAGGCCTTGATGTCGGGCGGGTTTCTTCCAGAGCGATTGATAAAGTCCCCGATCTTCTCCATCCCGCCACCGCGCGGGGGATCAAGACCCTCATGACCGAAGACCTCGGGCCCTGGTTGAAATATCCGGAGTTCGCCGGGATGATGCTGTATAAACATTACGGGAGCCCCTTCCCCGTCAGCTTCAGCGAATATGCGATGGACCTGTTTGAACAGGAAACAGGAGAAACGGTGGAGGGTGATGATCCGCAGGCCCGCCGGGACTGGCTGCTTGCCAACCTGAAAGAGGCCTATTACGACTGGTGGTATGCAAAGAAGCACGACTTCATGATGGAGCTGCGAAACCATCTGCTGGCGATGCGTAAGGATCTCGACACATTTTACTTCGCGTGGCACAGCGACGACGATTATCCGTTCTCCTGTGGCCGCCTGCGCTATTCCAGCGCACCCATGATGGACAAAATCTACGTTCCCGGCACCAATATTCTGCTTGTGCCGAGCTTCACGGTGCCGCCGGAGAAATGGACGGAGGAGCAGAAAAGGCAGCCTTATCTGACGAGGAATTACTACCGAGAAAAGATCGCCCCCGAGCTTGAGGGAAAGATCACCATGGAGGATGTCCTGTATGGCCGCTATAAGGATATGCCGGAGTTCTGGGGCGCTCCGAGAAGTGGCGAGCTGCCGCACCTGGTGTATCCGGAGGATCTCGACCTGCCGGGGATGCTGCGGGAGCCCGGAGGTATCTATGCCAACAAAGTCGGATATAAGCCCGAGCTGTATCGCGACGACACCGACTTCGTGTACTGGGCGCCCGTCCGGTACAGATTCACCGCCGATGATCCGGAGCTTCTCAACATGTTCCGCACCGGCGAAGGAGCGGCAGTGGCCGTCCACATGCCCTATAACGAGGAGACATCACACCGCAACGTGCCGGGCGTTCACGGTGCCCACGGTGTGGAGCACGGCGGGCCGTTTTGTATGATGGAAGAGGTCCTCTCCATGGCCCATTGCGACCCAACCCACGTCATGGATAGCATGTGGGAGCCGCTGAAACGGGGATTTCCGCAGTACGCCCGTGCCTTTGCAAAGGCATATCGCGCGCTGCCGGCAATGGAATCGACGGTGCTCAACAATGCGATTTCACCGGCGAATGATGATATCGTTGTCCGCTCGTATGAAACCGACTATGGCCACTACCTCGCGCTCATACACACCGCATTTGACCTGCAGGAGCGGGATGTCACCCTGACGGTGCGTCCGGCGGTGAGCGCAGTAGAGCGTATTGAGAACCTGGGGATCGGCGAGACGCTTGAGTTTGCCGATGCAGGAGATGACCGCATCGCGATTGCCCTTACCCTGGCGCCGATGTCTCTGACGAGTCTGCGTGTCGTTGACAGTACCCCGGAGATACCGGTGCGCGATGTGCGAATTACTCCCGACCTGTTTTCTCCGGACGACAATGGGTATCGCGACACCGTGACCGTTACGGGCGGAACTGTCACCCAGGTCGAACAGGGCCGGTGGACGGCGGAAATTCGCGACGGTGACGAGACGCTGATCCGCCGCTTTGCCGGAGAGATACCGGAGCTGCAATTTACCTGGGACGGCACTGACGAGAATGGCGATAAGTGCCCCGACGGCGAGTATGAAATCGTCTTCAGTGTCAGCCAATTTCCCGACATCACCCACCGCCGGACGGTGACACTCGATACGACAGAGCCCGCCGCCCGGCCGGTGCTCGACGAGGTACCGGACGTCGTGCACGTAAACAACCTCGTTATCACCGGTCAACTGGTTGATCGGCAGCCCGGCGATACCCTGTATGTCCGGCAGCAGGGATTTGAGGACCGGATGGTGCCACTGGGAGACGACGGCACCTTCGCCGCCGAGGTCGAGGCGCTTAATCTTGGTGACAATACCCTCGGTCTCGTGGTACGCAACAGCGCCGGGAATACCACCGGGGTCACCATCACCGTCCGCTTTGAAATTGACCCGACTCAGACCATCGGCTTTGACTTCGGAGCAGGCCCCATCGCCGAGGGCTTCAGCGCCATCCGCAATGAGACGTTCTATTCGGAGGAACGCGGATACGGCTGGGTGAAGTACGGGAACGTCTGGAAGGGCGACCGCGGGGTGGGTGATGACCTCATCCGCGATTACTGCAGCGGAAAGCAGGATCGCGAATGGATTACCCGTATCCCCAACGGCGAATATACAGTTACCGTGGTGATGGTGGATACGATGTACCCCCACTTCGCTCCCGACATCTACCTGGAGGGCGAGAAGGTTTTCGAGAACACAACCATCAGGGCGAACGATCCGCTCCGTGTGAGCTTCGACGTCGAGGTCACCGACGGTGTCCTGGATTGCGAGTTCATCAATCCGGACGAGAAGCTTCCCTTCTTCGCGCTCAACGGTATCATCATCGAGCCGAAGTAAGCGACCTCCCGGAAGCAATCGTACAGCTCGAAAAGAAACTGCCGGGCGGCGTGAAAATGCACCGCCCGGCATTTTTCATGTCTGGCTTGATCGCCGGCGGTTACTGCCTTATCCGCCCGTGAGATGCACGGCGCGGATTTCACCGGCATCGAGATTGAGCGTAATCGGTTGCACCGGATCGTATTCACGCCCGGTCTCATATTCCACGACTTTCGCATTTCGCGGCAGGTTGCGAATAGTGAGCGTCACCCTGTCAGAGCCCTGTTTGGGGTTCATCACGATGATCAGCCGCTGCCGCTCGTGCTGCAGGACGGCAAGCCGCTCTGTCGAAAGCTCCGGCTCGGTGACCACTGTGTCATCGCGGCGGGTGAAGTCGGTGAAGAACTCCTCGTATTCAGCCACCAGCCCCGCGACCCAGCTTATCCCCCAGTAGCCAGCGCCGTCGAGGTTCGGCAGATACCAGACGAGAAAGCCGCCGCCCTCGTCATCAAGCATCGCCTGCATCAGGCGCATCCGCCAGGCCATCGGCTGCGGATACGGGCGCTCTGCGGTGAAGCGCTTTTCGACGTACATGCACCCGGAGGTGAATGGCAGGCCACCCAGCGCCTCCATCGTGTTCTGTATCGTGCGCCGGTCTCCGTTGTATCCCGCAATGGCCCAGTCTATACTGTCGGCCATCTTCGTCCAGTCAACGCCATACAGCGACATCGTCCGGGGGGTTTGATAGCCGCTGTACACTGAGAATGGCGTATCCGGCAGGACGGCCTTACACGCGTCGCGGATAATTGTAGCCATCCGCGCGTTTTGATCACAGCGGAAGTCGATCCATTCGTCGGCGTAGTCTTCAAAGATACGCTCCCTGGTGGGCACTTCCTCCAGACCGGCGTATTCAGCAAACTTCGTCCGGCAGCGTTCGCAGAAGCAGATCGAGCTTATCCGGTCAAGCGGGAACTCGTGGTCCCAGTCGATCATGTCATACGGGTTGTCGCCAAGCCTGTCTGCAAACCATTCGTACAGGGCGGGTACAAACTCATTATCTGTATCGAGCGCCACCGTCGGACATATCTGGTGGTCATTCAAAGCGCCGTTTTTCTGCAGCGCGCGGTGATCCGGATGGCGCTCGAGGTATTCATCATCAACGGGGTGTGGATCGTACTGCCGCCGGGGGATGTGCCAGACGAACTTCATCCCCTCCGGTCGCAGCCGCTGTGCGAGGGCGCTTTGATTGGAGCCCCACAGCCAGTTGACGCCGGCATCCCGTACCATCTGCGCGTTGGCAGCATTGAACTGCGGATTTTCATACGCCGAGCTGGCGTAGCAGACGATAATGGGGACGGTGTCCGGCGCCTGCTCCTTCATCTGGGGCAGGATGGTGATGGGACTGGCCTGTTCTGCTTCGACAACATGACCTCCTAGCGACTCGTAATGCGAGTACGCCGTGAGCCTGTTCGTGTCGGGTGAGCCAACATCGGCCAGAAGAGACGCCCGTGCGGTCCCGCCCTTCCCTTTGATGTCCTCCCCTTTTGCCCGCACTCTCAGGATATAGCGAGTATCCGGTTTGACCTGCAGGGTCGGCGGTGTGACCCACAGGCCCATCTGCTTTTCCGTCATCTCCTCGGTACCCCAGAGCTTCACCGCATGGTTCTCGTCGCCGTCGCGCTGATATGCTTCTACGTGCGCCGCGTCTTTCAGCGCCCCCTCAAAATCGCCCTGGGGAAGGAGGTTCTTTCCAGTTTCCTTTTCGATCAGTTCGATGTCGTCGTACCAGCAGGTGCCGGAGATGCCGCGCTTCTGCCATTTCAACGGAAGCACCCCGACGAGCTCACCGAACGGCGGTGAGGTGACCTCAACCTCAAACTCCCGCCAGTCGAAGGTGCCACCGAAGGAAAGCGCCGACACGTACTGCGACTGGGTGCCCGCCTCGTTTTTCCACAGAAGCTCCAGGGTGAAGCCGCTGATGAGACTGCCCACGGGTGAAAGGCGGTAGCGGGTGTAGGGTTGCCCGTCGCGCGTGATGGACATCTCCTCCATCGGTGCGAGAGGGACGCCGTCGAGGTTGTCGTGGGCGACGATTGTGATCGGCTCCGGGAGGTCCAGATAATATGTGTAGTCGCCGGGGACCTCGCCCACCCAGTTGAAGAGCGGTTTCACGAACATCTCGCTTTTGCGTGGGAGGTTCAAGCCGGCTTCAACGGGCCAGAACCGCTCGCGCCGGCCCGGCACCGCGATCACACGCCGGAGCACTACCGCGTCACCATCCGGCACTGTGAAGGTATCTCCATCGGCCTCGAGTGGTTCAAAGCTGTGGGCATCAAAGCCAGGCTGATCCCATCCAGCTACATCGGCATCCGACCACCGCCAGCCGCGGGCGAAGTCGAAGGTCTGGGTGTCTGAGTGCATCTCGCCGCTGACGGTCACACCGCCGGGCACCTTTAGGCCGACCACGTTCTTGCCTACCTCAAGACGGCGCTGGAGCGACACCGGTTCACCATCGGCAAGTTCGGCCCATTCTTCTCCATTATGCAGAAGGACGCCAGAGCCGCCGGTGAGCGTGATAGAGGCAGCGATCTCCACGGTTGCGCCGGCCTGCGGGAACCACGGCGAGCGGTACATCAGCGTCCCGTCTGCAAGGGCAAGCTCGTATTTCACCTGGGCGGCGCCACTGCTGCCTGCGGGATATGGGATGGTCAGCATATCAGCGGAGCTTTCGGCGCTGGAGGTTCGCTCTCGCTCGGATTTGACTATCGCGGTGCCGGTGACAGGCTGGTCTCCAGTGATCTTCAGCCGCAGATCTGATGCGGAAGGGGCGAGGTCGGCGGGGTCGGACAGCATAACGCCTGCGGTTGTGTCGGCAAAGATAAGCTCCCCGAACTGGGCCGGGTTGTGAAAGCTGCCGGTCAGACCGCTCCAGGTGCTGTGCTCGTCACGCGGATGCTCGTTGCGGCAGAAGTTGACCGTCCACGTATCACCGGGCTGCGGCGTGGGACCGGACACCGACGCAAACGGCACGGCGATCTCCAGATACCACGCGGTTTCGTCGTGTGTAGCCTCCGCCTGCCAGTCCGCGTCAAAGCCGGAGTCCATGCCACAGCTTTCGTAGCGCGTGCCGATCATATTCGCCGCAAGCTGGTAATAGTCTCCCGATCCTCCCGGGCGAAGGAAAATTTCCACGCTTTCATCTGCAAAAACGGAGCCGTCGTGGGTGCGGGCCTCGGCCTTCAGCAGATGAAGCTGCTGGGTCATTGGCGCAAGCGAGCGCTCGTAACAGGTGAAGCCTAAATACAGCGCCGTGTCATCCCATCCGAGCTTCACATACGTCTGCTGGGTGGGCAGTCCCGTGCCGTCATGCAGCACAAACGGCCCGGCAACCGCAGCCGACTGCCAGCAGGGATCATCAAGGGTCCCGTTGATTTCCGGAGCGGCATCGAAACGCCCAATGCGAACGGTGGCGATGCCGTCACCCAGGGCGGCCGACAGACAAAGTACCATGACAAAGATTATGCACAATGCTGTTGTGAAAATTTTGCGCTGCATGATTTTCCCTTCATACGACCAGGTTATTTGCACCCGATGTGTGCCGCGCAGACATGATCTCGTAGCCGATCTTCACCGTTTAACGGCGGTTCTATTCGGCCAGAAGGATGTCTGTTCCGTACGGCTCGATGGTGCGGTCGAAGGTTTTGTCACCGACTGTGACTGCGGCCTCAAGCGGCTCGCTCTGGAAGCTCATGAGCACAACCAGGATTTCGCCATCATGCTCAAATGCCACCCAGTTGCCCTGCGTGACCCCATCCACCTGCACTTTTTCGTCACAGCGCTGCTCGTGCTTGAAGTACTCGGCGTACTGCTGCATGTAGGCGGTTGCGCGGGAGGTCTGGTAGAATGATCCACCATCCATCGCGCTGAGCCGCCAGATGTGACAGCCGTTGCAGCCGCTGTTGAGATACTGCCGCAGCAGCCGGTTGCACCATATCTCCATTTTCGGAGCCGGCCGGGCGTCGTTACGATAATGCAGGTACCACATTTCGCCACCCTTGAAGGGGGTGTTTTCCAGTGCCCTCACAGTGTCTTTGATCTGCCGGTGATTATACGCGTATCCGCCGAGGGCGATATCCAGTATCGGGTCCATCAGCCGCCAGTCAACACCATAATGCTCTCGCGTGCGCTGTGACTGGTAGCCGGAATACAGCGAGAACTCCACGGGCCGGTCGGCAGATTTGACCATCTCTCTCATGCGCCGGGCGAACTCGGCATTCTGATGGCACCGGAAGTCCGTCCACTGCTCTGGATACTGCTCCAGCAAAATATCCGGGGTGAGCTCTGTATCTTCAGGAATGTCGGCGAATTCGCGAAAGGCCGCCATGCAGCGGTCACAGGTGCAGTAGGTCGGTGGATCGATGACCGCCTGCTCCAAATCCCAGTACAGGCCATAATATGGCGCCGCGTTGATTTGCTCGAGCAGCTCCTCCCGGAGGCTGTCAAGCACCTCCCCGCCCTCCTGAAGCATCCAGGTCGGGCAGAAAACCCGGTCGATACGGTGTCCCTTAAAGTTCACCGCCTGAAGCTCCCTGTGCTCCTTCAAAAAATCCGCCCACTCATCCACAGGGGCACCCACCTGCCAGTGCGTCCCCAGCATGATCCTGTGCCCCATCTCATGCAGGTCGGGGATGATGTTGGAGGTGAAATGGCCGAAAATGTACATGATGCCGGATTTGTGGCAGTTGTCGGCGTAGGCCTTTGCCACCTCAGGACTCTCGAAACGAAGGGCGGGATAGGACACCGAGATTCGGGCGGTCTCCGGCTGCACGTTTTTCATCGGAGGCAGCAGCTTCAGCCGGCTTTGCTCCGGGACCTCCACGACCACACCGTCCAGCGTCTCGAAATACGTTGACATGGTGTATTCGGCCTCTTCGGCATCTGCGGGGGCGCTGAAAAGTAACCCTACAACCGGGCGCCCATGTCTGACGCCGACCTTCTCGCATCTGGCGTCCATCTCCACGACAAACTCCTGCCCCGGTGTGACGGTGATGAAGTCCTGTGGCTCTGTCGGCCACATCCCCTGCTGATCGTCGGCGTTTGAGGTGTCCGAGACGAATTTGACGCCCTTTGTGCCGCTGCGTCCCTCCTCGCTTATCTCTGGGGTTCCCTTCCACGCGTCGCTATCAAAGGTGCCGTCCTCGAGGAGGTTGTCTTCGG
>JAWODS010000273.1:0-3330 GCA_046483205.1 Armatimonadota bacterium
CATCAGCGGCCTGCCCATTCTGGGAACCCGCAATTCTCGCGGGGACATGATCGTCGGCGGGGTGCTTGATGAACTCCTCGACACCTGCAGCAGGCTGGGCGGCTACGTCGGCTGCATTTTCGACTGGCGGACGTGCTGGGGAGCCTGCGTGGATCCGGAGGTGATGCGGCTGGCCATCGTGGACGCGCTGCAGCAACACGGCGTGGATCTGCTCCTGGGAGCCCCCGTGCATGATGCGGCCACCGAAGGCGCCCAGGTTACCACCCTGTTCGTTCCCGGCAATGGCGATGGGACGGTGATCGACGCAAATGTCGTGGTAGATTGCACCGGCGATGCAGCGATTACCTGCATGGCCGGTGGTGAATGTGAAAAGGGTGGCCCCGACGGTCAGTTCCAGCCCGTGAGCCTCGTATTTCAGATGGGACCCGTGGATTATCCGGCGCTGCTGAAGTTCGTGCGCGATCATCCGGAGGAGGTCATCCTCGCGGACAACCCGATCATTGACAAAATGCCGTCGGAATGCGCACAGGCGCTGTTCGAGGACTGTTACCCCTATCTCGCCCTGAGTGCGGAGGGATGGCTGCTGGGATCTGCAATCGAGGCCGGTGAAATGTATCCATGCACCGCCATTTTCATGTCCCCGACCTCGCTGTCGCGGCGGGAGGTGACACTCAACACCACGCGCCTGCCCAATGTGGATGCCACCGACAGGTGCGAACTGAGCCGGGCCCTGCCGGTGCTCGTCGAGCAGGTCGAAATCTGCGTCCGGTTCGCGCGGGACCGCATCCCCGGTTTTGAGAAGGCACACCTCACGCGCATGGCGCCACGTGTTGGAGTGCGCGAGACGAGACGACTCCTGGGAGAGCATGTGCTCACAGCTGAAGAGGTCGTGGAGGCCAGCAAATCTCCCGATGTTATCGCGATCGGCGGCCACCACGTGGACATCCACGGGGCCGGCACGGATCAGACGCGCATTCCGGTGCGCGATGGCGGTTCCTACGACATACCCTATGGCTGTTTGATTCCCCGAACGCTTGAGAACGTGCTCGTGGCGGGTCGCTGCCTTTCGTCCACGCGGGAGGCCAACGGGTCGGCGCGCGTCATGGGAACGTGCATCGCCACCGGCCAGGCCGCTGGAACGGCAGCTGCTCTGTGCGCCAAGCGCGACTGCTTAAATGTGCGCAATCTGCCGGTAAACCTCCTGCAGCAGACGCTCCGCAAAGATGGCGCAGTGCTTGATCCAGGCAGTTGAGGTGGCTCAGCCGCCGTTACGGGCGTGCTTTATGCGGATTATGAATGGACGCTGTCGGGTATGACGAAGGAACAAAAAAGGCGAAATATTCGCCACATTCAGCAGGTACTCAACATGCGATGACGAACATTGAGTTGAGTAAGCGCGGAACAGTATTTTTGGTATGTTTTTTTGTTCGCATCTACAATATTACGGAGGAAAAGGTGGTTTGAAATGAGGCGGAAAAGTGGTTTCACACTGATCGAGCTACTGGTGGTTATAGCGATCATCGCGATTTTGGCAGCAATTCTGTTTCCGGTGTTCGCACGGGCTCGGGAGAAGGCCCGGCAGGCGAGCTGTCTGAGCAATGTCAAGCAGATGGGACTGGCGGCGATGATGTACGCACAGGACTACGACGAAACGAATGTCCCATGCAACACTGTAAACGTAAGCATTCCCTATGTTCGCCCGGGCGGGGACACAGTGACGCTTACATGGGGGCCCTGGTTTGCGCTGATTCAGCCGTATGCGAAAAATCCGCAAATCTTCATCTGCCCCAGCGGCGGCGAAATCTACTATGGCTGCACCTCATACGGCGCCAACCGGCTTGTGACCGGACGAACCTTCGACACGCCGGTCGTGAAGCTGGCGGAAATCGAGTACCCCGCGCAAACCGTGTTGTTCGCGGATTCATCGTGGACCGGAAGCACTGACGATTACCATACCAGCAACCAGTGGCGCCTGCAGTACGGTCACCATCCCAGCTTCTTCATCCCCGCCCGCCACAACGGCGGAGCCAATATCGCATTCTGCGACGGGCACGCCAAGTGGCACCACATCGAGGAGAATGATATCTACACCGGTCCCGTGACCTATACTCACGTGCCGCGGGATGTCTGCTGGTATCCCGACGGACGACCGCTGTACTAAAAACAGGTCATAGAGACAAACTCAATCCGTCACAATTGATACCGACACGTGTTCAGCAGGGGATGGTGGCGAAGGCCGCATATCTCCTGCTGTTTTCATCTATGACTTCGTGAGCGATGGTGTGTCCTTCGCGCACGAGTCTGTCCGTCGCCGTAAAGCCCGGTATAGAACAGGCAGGGAGCTGATACTTGTGGCGGTTCGCATAGCGACGATCCTGTTGGGAGTGTGCGTGATGACTGCAGGGTGGGCGGTGCCGGAGGAGCCATTGATGGACTGGTCGCCGTGGGAGCAATATCGCGAGACCGTTGAACACCCCGCCGGATACATCAACGCCGAAGACCTCGCAAACGCCCGGGAGAATATTGAGCGTTACGAATGGGCCGCCGAGTATGCCCGGCGTATTGACGCCCAGGCGGCCAACGTGGTGGACCTGTTCACCGAAGAGTTCCTCGAACAGATGGTTTCCGAGACCACCCCGTTTCCCAGTTATCAGTGTCCGGCCTGCCGCGATAAGGGTATCCCCCAGCATCCGGGCGGGGCGTGGTCATGGTCGCTGGATAATCCCGATGTCGTCACCTGCCGGAACTGTGGCACCGTTTTTCCCAATGAGAAATACCCCGAGACGATTGAGCTGCGACCGACCTGTGAAAAGGGCAAAGGACAGGTTTTCACCTTCTACGAGGGCGAGACGTTCAAGCAGTGGGGCTATGCGCACTACCGGCCCACTTTCACCGGCCAGGTGCGACATTCCAAACAGTCATTCTGCAAGACAAATGCCTACC
Source organism: Armatimonadota bacterium (assembly GCA_046483205.1). Lineage (GTDB taxonomy): Bacteria > Armatimonadota > Zipacnadia > Zipacnadales > UBA11051 > JBKHJK01. Next base: position 2,944 of record JAWODS010000273.1, read on the forward strand.
GCCTCGCGCGGGCCTATGCCCTGACCGGCAGGAGTGAATATGCCGAAGCCGTCCGCAGGATTCTCCTGCGCTTTGCGGAGGTGTATCCGAACTGGCTGATAATCAGCAAGTACGGTGAAATCGCCGACCTCGACCCGCATATCGCCGGTCTGTGCCTGCGCGATTTGCCCGAAGATGAGCTCGTCTATCCGCCAAACAAGCCCGACCGTACGCTGTATGCCCCCTACTGGGCCACCTGCCGCGCGGGCGGCGGGGGGATGGAAGGGCTGGCTTTCTCGCCTCAAGCCGATTTCTCGGGCATGACGGGCAGCCGGGACCTGTTCATCTCCGAGGTGGTGCACAAGGCCTTCGTCTCGGTCGACGAGGCGGGCACCGAGGCTGCGGCGG